>JAYZNI010000071.1:0-5626 GCA_036152255.1 Bacteroidota bacterium
GTTTTTAGCGGATAGATATATCACTGGTACTTGCCCCAAATGTGGTGCTGATAACGCATATGGAGATCAGTGTGAAAAATGTGGAAGTACTCTTTCGCCAACAGAACTCATTAATCCCAAATCAACACTTAGTGGTTCTGAACCAATCTTGAAGCCAACTACACTTTGGTATTTGCCAATGGGTCGCCATGAGGATTGGCTAAGGGAATACATCGAAAACGGTGTTTTAGAAGGTGAGGAACACCACGACGCTAAGGCTTGGAAGAGTCATGTGATTGGTCAATGTAAAAGTTGGATTGATGGTGGCTTGCAGTCTCGTGCTATGACTAGAGACTTGAAATGGGGCGTACCTGTTCCAGTTGAAGGAGCTGAAGGAAAGGTGCTTTACGTTTGGCTCGATGCACCTATTGGATATATCACTTCAACTATGGAGTGGGCTGAAAAAACCGGAGAAGATTGGAGAGATTGGTGGCAGAACCCTAATACAGAATTACTTCATTTTATTGGGAAGGATAATATTGTATTCCACTGTATAATATTTCCTATTCTTTTAAAAGAACACGGCGATTTTATTCTTCCTCATCAGGTTCCAGCTAATGAATTTATGAATCTCGAAGGAGATAAGATTAGTACTTCTAGGAATTGGGCTGTATGGGTGAAGGAGTATTGTGAGGACTATCCTGACGGGTCTGATGTGATGCGCTATGTGCTCACTTCAATTATGCCTGAGCAGAGAGATAGTGAATTTACTTGGACTGATTTTAAGGATAGGGTAAATAACGAGCTGGCTGACGTACTTGGGAATTTTGTGAATAGAATAATTGTTCTTACTCGAAAGTATTACAATGGTGTCGTGCCCGCTCTTGGAGAGCTAACTGATTTAGACAAAAAAGTCCTTGCTTCATTAGATGAGGCACCTAATAAAATTGCAGATTTAATATCTCGACACAGATATAGAGAAGCTCAACTCGAAGCTATGAATGTTGCGAGATTAGGCAATAAATATCTCACAGAAGAAGAGCCTTGGAAGTTGATGAAATCTGAGCCAGCAAGGGTAGAGACCATCATGAATATTTCTGCTCAAATTGTTGGAAACCTGGGAGTATTACTTGAGCCCTTCTTGCCAAGGATATCTGAGAAAATAGCTGGAGCAATGGGAGTAGGCGAGGCTAATTGGGCTGATGCATGCAGAAACATGGTTGCTGAAGGTACTGTGCTTGGAGAACTCCCAATTTTATTTTCTAAAATTGATGACGAATTCGTCGAAAATCAAGTTGGAAAACTTGGCAATAAATCGTCTAACAAAAACCCAAATATTATGCCTCAGAAGGACCAAACAACATTTGACAACTTCGCTCAAATGGACCTTAGAGTAGCTACAGTAACAGAATGCGTGCCAGTAAAGAAGGCAGATAAATTACTTCAGCTTACAGTTGATACAGGCCTAGATGTTCGAACTGTTGTGTCGGGTATTGCTGAACACTTTGAGCCAGAGGACGTAATCGGTCGCAAGGTTGTATTGTTAGCAAATCTTGAGCCTCGTAAGATCCGAGGAGTTGAAAGCCAAGGCATGGTACTAATGGCATCAACTGCGGATGGAGGTCTGCGATTTATCACCCCTGAAGAAGGCGTTAGCCCAGGGGATGTGATAAGCTAGGTTAGTGGCTAACCACTAAAGACTGTCTTACTATTCCTCTTTCAGTTTGAAGACTAAGTAAGTATGTGCCGTTTGCTAGTGAACTCACATCGATAGTAGCATACCCGTCAATAATTACGAATGTGCTTACTAAATGACCTGTGATTGTTCTCATTTGGCAACCAACTTGACCTTCGCGTATGTCACTTTCAAAATTGATCTGTACTTGTGTCGTTGCTGGATTTGGGGATGCAGTTAATGTGCTCGATAGATCAAGCTCGGTAATGCCTACTGAGAATTCTACGTTGATAGAGCTCATGTTTCCCTCACAGTCTCCATTAGATGCAATAACTGTTACCTCTGTTCCTGCAACTACTTCGGTACCCCAATCAATAACAATTGAGTTCGTTCCTTGGCCGCTGAATATAGTTGCTCCGTTTCCTACCTCCCATAGATATGAGTCAGCACCTGCGTCGCAAGTGTATGTCCATTGAGTTTGACCTTCTTGAAGAATGACATTCGCTTCACCAACAATAGTTCCAGCTAGAGGGCCATACTCACAATCAGTATCTAACCAAGCTTGGGCACTGTAATTACATGCTTCAGGATCAGTACACTGTTCTGGTGCATAAACAATAGGTAGTAAAAGTCTAATATCCGGATCTTGAATTCCCTCTGGGAAAATCTGAACGTATAGTGAGCCTGAAAGAGTGCCTGAAGTTGTGATTTGGGCTACAAGAACTTTAAGATCTTCGCCAGCAAAACCAGCATCATTTAGTTCTTCAAGGCCTGGGTAAAGGGTAAACCAAAGATTTCCAACAGGTGAATCAGAATTGATGTTTTCTCCATTTTCAAAAGCAGCAAAAGCATCATAGAATGGATCTGCAACATTTGAGATATCCATTCCATCCTCAGCACTGCTCGCTCCAATTGTAAGCCAGCTATCATATTCAAGGTTTGGAAACGCATCGAAGAATGCTGGGTTGATGGCATCAGCAAACAACTCCGAAACGCTTGGTGTGTTATACCAAGCTGGAGTAGATGTCGATTCAAGAATCCAAGGGTTTTCCACGCTTCCAGAACAAGCACTCAAGTAATCCGTTGGATTTAGCATGTTCAAGTACAACCTGTAAGTCGTCATACCTTCCAAATCACCGCTAGTGTGAACAGCATATTCTTCTAATCCTAACCAATATTCATCTGGGCCTTGGGCTAGTAAAGAGCCTGCGTAAAGAACTAATACTGAAAGTATCGATAATCTCATTGTAGAAAATTTAGATGTGCAAAATACTTATTTTTAGACAAGCTACAACAAACACATACTTAGTTAGAAGGCGACTCTAGCAGAAATTGATACTGTTCTGCCAAAAGACCAATATCCCTCTAACCTTTCATTTTCGACCGTACCTTGTACTTTTTCACCAGTAGTAGGGTCTGTAATCCATGTCTCTATCGCCTCGTTCATATAAATATTATTCATGGCATTTTGGACATTTACCCCAATGGTATAATTCAGATCATTCATGCGAAGATTCCAATTTAGAAATGCGTCTAAATACCCATAACTAGGCAATTGAACAGGTTGAACTCCTATCCTTTCTTCGTCATCTCTATCCTGATCTACATCAAACCTTGCATAGAGTCTAGTGTTGTATACATAACTCATACCTAGCCTCAAGTTCTTTGGAAGATCCAATCTTAAGCTAGAGCCAAACTGAGCCTGCGGAGCATCACCAACAAGTAAACCAGCTGAGTAAATAAATAGAGAATCTTCAACCTGTCCAGTATTCTCATTAATAATGTTTGCGTTCACATTATTATCCCATCTCCAATAACCCAAACTCATGAGAGCCCCAAATTCAATTTTGGCTATCGGTTTAGCTCTGAACTCAATCTCTAAACCATCGTGAGTTTCTATCAATCCAGTTACAAATGCCCTGTACTCTATACCATCAGGTCTTAGAATTGGCCCTGACATGATTGATTTATCTAGCCATCTAGTGTGATATAAATTCACGTCTAAAGAGATGAATGATTGCCTCATTCTATATCCTAATTCAACTGCCTCAACCTTCTCATTAACCAGGTTTTCATTACTCAGTATATTCTGATAGTTGGGGAAAACATTCCTAACAAATGGAGCTCTAGAATAGTAACCAATATTTGTATAAATGTGTTGATTATCCGTTAGGGCAAAACTCCCTCCTGCCTTTGCATTAAATCCTGGAGCATTGGCCTTTTGAGACCACTCTCCATAAACATATTCCTCTGTTGTTTCTACTTGGCCCGTTTCTGGATTTACAGTAGAGACATCTTGTAGCCCCGTTTCCTCATATCTGAAATATGTATATGGGTCATGTCTTTGGTATCCTGTCAAACTTCCCGACCCGGCTATAAATGCGCTAAAAATATCTCCACTGTATTCTAATTGCGCAAACAGCCCACTATATTGAACATAAACAGTGTTGTCGTAATCAATAACATCGCCCTCTCTAGCCAATAAATTATAGTCAGGATTTATTCCATACCCAGAAGGTGAAGAAAAACGTGGGATATAGTAATCTCCTCCTAACATATTGCCCAAAGTTCTGTAGTGCTTACCCTCGTAATGTCTTACATCCACCCCAGCTATTAAATTTAAATTGGGAGATAAATCTGCTCTTAAGGTGCTTAATATCCCAGCCCATAAATGCTTATTATGGGATTTCTTAATTTGGTATAGAGACTTCCCTCCTACTAGAGTATCGCCACCCTGAATAAATGGATCTCCTGCTTGATGTAATGTATCAGTCCACGTTCCAGTCTCTGAATCATATACAATTTGATCGTCGAGATATTCAGCAGCGTGATTGTTTGTTGAATTGGCTTCGTAGATGTAATCCCAATTCCAAAGCCCCTTAACATTTCCATCAGCAGTTTCGTGAATGTGCCTTGGTGTCAATGACCCATTATAGCCCGAACCATAGCCTTTTCCTATGCTGATATATGCACTAGTAGCTAAATGTGTTTTTTCGCCTAAATCCAAATAATGGTTCAGTGCAATCTGCGGCTTATGGTAACTATTTACTCGACTATTAAACACTTCACCATTTAGGTACCCCCAATCGTCATTCCATCTATGCCCTTCAAATCCTAGAGAATCAGCCAAGCTATTAATCCCATTAAACCTATCAATAGAAAGAAGTCCTCTTCTTTGGCCGTGTTGCTGTGGCGCTCCAATTGCAGTGAATACTAATCTATGTTTGCCATAGTCTTTTGCCGCTGTAATGAAATAACTCCATGCGTCTACCCAAGTTGCATCAACATATCCTTCACCGTTTGTCCTTGAACCTACAGCAGAAATAGCCCAACCATTTTCCATAACTCCTGTACTTATTGAGAGCATGTATTTATGTCGTCCATAATTAGTTAAAGAGCTTTTAAACGATCCTCCTTTTTCAGCGTCAGTTGCTTTAGTTACGATGTTAATTGTGCCGCCAACTGAACTGATAGCAAGCTTAGAAGCTCCCAAACCTCTTTGGACTTGCATTGTTCTAACAGCGTCTCCAATACCAGCCCAATTCGACCAATAAACCCAACCATTTTCCATGTCATTTACTGGAACTCCATTTACCAATACTGCTACATTTCTTTGGTCGAATCCTCTAATATTAATTCTGCTATCGCCGAAACCACCACCACCTTTTGTCGCATAAACTCCCGGTGTAAAGTTTAATACCTCGACCAGTTCTCTATCACCAATTTTTTCTTCAATGAGCTGCGCATCAACTGTGCTAACTGCTACTGGCGTTGACCTGTCTATTGCTACTGAGGCAATGACATTTGCTTCCTCGAGACCAATTGCACTGGGGCTTATAACAATATCACCTAAGTCTAAAACTTCACCTGTTAAGTTTAGGGTTTTTACGGAGTTTTCATAGCCCATATACGTTGCTACTATTTCTATCGAACCTGAAGCTTTTGTTGTAAATTGAAAATACCCTTCAAAAT
>JAYZNI010000072.1:0-9597 GCA_036152255.1 Bacteroidota bacterium
CATAACTAAACAGAAGGGTCCGCTTACCTTGTTATCGTCTATGCTTTGCTCAGCTTTTTCGCTAAGAGCAACGCAGCTAACTCCAGAAGTGTTTAGGAAGTTAAGCGCGTCAGTAATTTTTCCGACTCTGCAAACTGGAAGCCTGAGAAGTGCGCCACTTGAGCTTTTGATAGCGCCATCGGTGATAGACGCTGAACCCCTTTCTGGAATGATTAATCCGTGAACCCCAAAGCACTCTGCTGACCTCGCTATCGCTCCCAGGTTTCTTACGTCTGTTATACCGTCGGCAGCAAGGAGAATTGGTGATTCACCTCTTTCATAAGCACCCATGACAATTTCCTCGAGTGGTTGGTAAGTGATGGAAGAGAGGAAGGCGACAATACCTTGGTGGTTTTTGAGAGTGATTGAATCGAGTTTGGCCTTTGGCACCATTTTAATTGGTACTCCAGCGGCTCTTGCCTTGCCTACAATTTGGTTTAGCCTTTCGTTGGAAGTTGATCGCAAGACGACAATTCGGTCAAGATTCTTCCCAGAATCAAGCGCCTCGGCTACAGGGTGAATCCCAAATACAAAAGTCTTTTCAGACGGCCTCTTTGGCCCGTTGTACGATCGTCTTGATTCCATGGTGCAAAGGTACCCCCTTAATCGCCTTGAATTTGACCGTTGCGCCACGATGTTACCACCCTATCCCAAATATTGCGGTAAGAGCCGTCCCTCTGCAGCACAAAAACGTTGTCGTCGAGTCTATTTTCTCTTTTGTCAAAGACCATGATAACGCAGTTTGGCGACCCCTCTTCTCCGTAGAACCATATCTCGCGCCATCTATCGTCGCGTACCTTATCAGGAACACCCATAACTATGTGAATCATGCCTCTATCAGTGCGCCAGCCCTCTTGCAGGCCAGAGAAAAATGTGTTCGCTTCTTCGACTCTGTCGTAGTAAATCTCTATTAATCTTCTTGTTTTATCGGGAGTGCTTCCGCAATTAAGCCAAAACTGATCTAGGGCGAGTTTGGGATGCTCTGACTTCATTATTTTGGAATACTCTTCGCGCGTTGCTATGTAGCGAGTGCATTCAAGCAAGTCTTCAACATTGATGGATTTGGGGAAGTCAGAGCGACGGCCATTAATCACAAACGAACGATCAGTCTTACTGTTATAAAAGAATTGGCATCCATCAACAACTTCCCATTCGTCATCAGAAACGGCAAAGGGCCTAGCTACAACAGTGTCAAGAGGGTTTTTGCTCCTAGAAAATGGTGGAGAGGGTAGAACTTTAGGTGCATTTGCAATGTAGACCTCCCATCCAGTTACTCCAGGAGAGTGAATCATCAACTTTGTTCCAACCTCTACGTTTGTTGGGTCAATTGCCAAATCCTTGTCTACATCCCAAACCAAATAAGGCCTATCCTCAACAATAATCCTCTCACTAACATTCCTATTAAGGTCCTCAAACTCGCAATAAAAGAAACCCTTAGAATTGGGCTTGGGAAATTCTAAGGCCAAATCAAACCACTGTTCTGAATCAGTCTCTAGGGTGTCTATTTTTCCCAGTATTACAGTGTCCACTTTTACTCTGACCTCGGCTGTGAAAGGAGATGTCGGCGTTTCTCTTGTGTAAAGAAGTTGTTGCCTATTCACCCTCATGTACAAATTAGTTATACCATTTTGAGAAAAGGCTGTGGCATTAATCTTAAGTGGTTTGGAGCTTAATTCGTACGGCCTGTTTGAAGCAATAATATTCATGCCTGAGTTGTAGCTGCAACCAGCTACAACCACTGTTAGGACAACAAAAAACAGATTACGACTCATCTTCAGTATCCTCGGTTTCGCTAGAAATTTCAATGAGTTTAGGGTCGATTGTTTCTTTTACGTCGAGGCCCAGAGACCTTAGCTTTTCTGCTTGGCCTATGAGATTTCCAGTGCCAGTTTTAAGCTTATTCATCGCAGAATTATACGATTTCTCAGCACTCTGAAGTCCCTTCCCAATAGATTCCATTGACTTAGTAAACCCAACAAATTTCTCATAGAGGAGCTTACCCCTTGAAGCAATAGCTGCCACATTATTTCTCTGTTGTTCTTGCCTCCAGATATAGCTTATGGTTCTAAGAGTTGCAATTATTGTTGAAGTTGAAACAAGTAAAACTTGAGATGCTAGCCCTTCTCTTTGTATAGTTTGAATCTCTGGACCTGCAGCAAAAAATGCTGGTTCTACTGGGACGAACATCAAGGTGTAATCGACACTCTTATTGTAGAGAGCAGAGTAATCCTTTTTTGAAAGACCCCTGATGTGATTGCGCATACTTTGAACGTGCTCTTTAAGGTGCGCAGATTTTTCTTCTTCAGTTTCTGCATTAACACATCTCTCGTATGAAGTTAGACTTACCTTTGAATCGATGATTAAAACTTTGCCATCGGGTAGGTTAACAATGAAATCTGGCCTTTTTCTAGAACCAGTTTCGTCGACTTCTGAATCTTGAGTGCTGAAGTGAACTCCTTTTGTTAAGCCCACATCTTCCAAAATTCTTTCGAGCTGATATTCTCCCCAATTTCCTTGAACTTTTGAATCGCCTTTGAGGGCGCGAGCAAGGTTTTCGGCCTGCTGATTTAGCCCCATATTCATATCGGCCAAATTCTCAAGCTCCTTATTAAGTGCACCCCTCCACTTGAGATCTTCAGCGTAGTATTTGTCAACTTTCTCTTGGAATCCTTTGAATTGCAACTGTACAGGCTCTAATATTTGTTTTAGTTTAAGAGAATGAGAATCCTCAAGCTGATTTTTACTCTTTTCAGCTGCCTTCTCAAGCACCTCGCGAGCGACAGTCTCTAAGTTGTCCCTGTGCTTCTTCTCTGCTTCTTCAAAGCGTTTGGCATCCTCTTCCTTATGCTTCTCAAGATCCTCAATCTGCTGCTCTAATTTGGCAATCTTAACTTTAAGAGCAACTACTTCATCAGAGTTGTCAGAAGGCTCGGCCAAACTAGAATTTGAGGCTCCTTTTTTTAAAAAAAACCAAACTATACACGCACCTGCGCAACTACTCGCTACAATTATTAATGCTTCATTCATTTCAGCTCAAGTTAAAGTTGAATTGAATATTCTGAACCACTTCCTTTGATAAAGATCTTCCTACAGGACACGCAAGTCCTATCCTCTTTAATTTTTCAGCATCATCCTCAGATCCTTTTATCTCGACATTTATTATAGCTCTTATTGCAGCCACCTTTCTAGGATTTGAAGCCATTTCTTTTGACACATCAGCCTTCATTGAAACAATTTCGATTTCGTCTCTTTTCGCAGCAATTCCCATGATGGTCATAATGCAAGAAACCAATGAACTTGACAATAAATCAGTAGGCGAAAACGCTTTCCCACGACCGTGATTGTCAGTTGGTGCATCTGTTATTATTGTGTCTCCACTTTTTAAGTGCGTAGATTTAGTCCTTAAGGGATTTGAGTACTCAATTGAATAATTGGGAGAAAAATTGGATTGCATGAGGTAAATTTGGATTATGAAAACAGTCAGAAAATTAGTGCATGTTGCAACGATATTGTTGTTTGCCTTTGCATTTTTCTTTCCATTTTCTTTCATAGCCCAAACCGACTCTGGTATCTCTACCGCTAAAGACGCAGTATACGGAGAAGAGGGAATAGACGTATTGTACTCTCACACCCTAGGATTGTCGCTTTTCGCCCACTCTCGTGGAGCTGGTCTCAATTTTAGATATGGCAAGTTTTTCACGGACAAAAAATCTCACTCGTTCGCATTCGACCTACTCTACACAAAGGATTTACGCGAGGAACTCACCTCAAACCCCGTTTACCCTGAAGCACTCCCATATGTTTTTGGTAAGGTAAACAGCATGGTTACATTACGATTTTGTTTAGAAAAAAGGCGTGAGATAACACCGAAACTTCGCAAAAGTGGAGCCCAAGTTGGATGGCTTCAACGTTACGGAGCAACACTTGGCTTGCTCAAACCCGTATACCTCATCATCGGCTACCCAACCATACCATATGAGAATTTTATAATAGAAGAATACAACCCAGAAGAACATTTCTACGACGACATTTTTGGTCGATCATCTTGGATTAACGGCGTTGATCAGATTAAGGTGGTTCCAGGATTTCATTACGGTTTTGGATTTTCCTTCGAATACGGTGGTACAAGGGGATTGACTAAAAGCCTTGAAGCTGGAGGCTATGCTGACGTTTACTTGAAGAAAATGGAGATTTTGGCAAGTGAATTTGTAGAACCAAATAGGTTTTTCTTTGGTCTTTACCTAAAAATAGAAATAGGGTCTAATTGGACTAATGCAAGATAGAAGAATTTGACGACCTTTGCGCCATGATAGAAACAACCTCTACAGTTGCTAAATCTCGTATACCCAAGCCCAAATGGCTCAGGGTCAAGCTTCCCACTGGAGAAGAATACAAAAAGGTTAGAAATATTGTTTCTGAACATAAGCTCCATACTATTTGTGAGAGTGGTCATTGCCCAAATATGGGTGAGTGTTGGGGAGAAGGGACAGCCACTTTTATGATTTTGGGAAATGTATGTACTAGGTCTTGTGGATTTTGTAATGTAAATACTGGTAAGCCAGAAGAAGTAGACGTTTTTGAACCAGTAAAAGTGGCCAAATCAGTTTCTCTTATGGGCGTTAAACACGCCGTAATCACTTCTGTTGACAGGGATGATTTGAATGATGGTGGCTCTGAGGTTTGGGCTCAAACAGTAAGAGCTATAAGACAACAATCTCCTGGTACAACTATGGAAACTTTGATTCCTGACTTTGCCGGAAAGTGGGAAAACCTCCAACAAATTATCGATGTTGCACCAGAGGTAGTTTCTCATAACTTAGAGACAGTGAGACGACTTACAAAGAGCGTTAGAATTCAGGCCAAATATGACAGATCTCTAGAATTACTTCGTCGCCTTGGAAAGGCAGGACTAAGAACAAAAAGCGGTATAATGTTGGGTCTCGGTGAAACTAAAGAGGAAGTTATCGAAGCAATGGATGATTTGAGAAGTGTTGGGGTTCATGTCCTTACACTAGGCCAATACTTACAACCAACACCAAAACATTTACCAGTTGCGGAATTCATACACCCTGATACATTTAAAGAACTGGAACAGATAGGGTTGGATAAAGGATTTATGTATGTTGAAAGCGGACCTCTTGTGAGGTCATCATATCACGCGGAAAAGCATGTAAAGTAATGCAACCAATTTCATATCTTTATCGTCTAGAATTTCAGAAAATAATTATTGTATGACATCAAAGTATTTATCATTTGGATTCGTTGCAGCTGGAGCCCTTCTTATAGGGGCCTTTACTCAGCTAGGCACAAACATTGAAAACATTGGTTTTTCGGACTATTCTCCTCGCGTTTATGCAGAAAAAACATCAACCCAACATCATGGGGCTGAAGAAATCCATCGCATGTTGATGGCTGATATTGAAACAGGTGAGATTAATGTTCAGGGACTTCAGGAATTGAGGAAAGAAGTACAGAAGTTTGCTAACAAGCAAGCTCTCAGTCAAACTAAATCCAGCGCTGTATCATGGACAGAAATGGGTCCAGATAATATTGGTGGTAGAACAAGAGCGTTAGCAATTCACCCTGACGATGAGTCAGTACTTTATGCTGGAGCAGTTTCTGGTGGTCTTTGGAGATCAACAGATGAGGCAAACTCTTGGTCACAGGTATTAAGCTACCCAAACCTAATGGTAGGTTCAATAGCTGTTGCTGGAAATGGTGATATCTATGTTGGTTCTGGTTCTGTATTTGACGGAGGCGACGGAGCTGGATCTTCAGGGTTTAGAGGAAGAGGGATTTGGTACTCGTCAGACAACGGTGATACTTTCACAATGGTTGATGGTACAGATCCAGGAGAGTTCAACAACGGTAGCTATTCTGCAACTGACGCTTTAGTTGCTGACCCAACTGATGATAGCAAGGTTTGGTTCGGATCAAACAATGACTACGGATTCCTTATTGAAGGTGTAATAAGTGAAATGCCAGGTTCTGCTGGTGGACCTCCTGCAGGTGTAGGTGATATTGCTATCGCTCCCGATGGATCATACATGCTTATTGGAGCATTAAACTCAAAGGTTTACCGTTCTACAAGCTCAGATTTTGACGATTTTGAATTAATTGCTTCAGGTTCTGGTATCAATGGTAATCTGCCTGGCGCTGGTATTAACCGAGTTAGAGTTGCCATTTCTCAAAACACAGAAGGCGATTCTTACGCATTTGCTCTTTACGCTGATGGAAACAGTTTTTTTGGTGGACTGTATGTAAGTGATCAAGACGGTGAGGAAGGAACTTGGGATGAGTGCTGGCCTGATGGTAGTTTATTCACGCCATTAGAAAGAAGTCAGGGTTATTATGATTTGGCATTAGGTATCTCAAAGAGCCAGCCAGAACTTGCATATGTTGGAGGTATTTCTCTATGGAGATCTGGGCCAAACCAACAAGCTGAACAGGCAGCTGCAGCGTTTGATTTACCTGGATTTAGTTATGGAGTACATGCAGATATTCAAGATATCGTAGTAGCGCCTTCTGGAACAATGTACGTAACAACGGATGGTGGTATATACAAGAGTACGGATAACGGATACAGCTATACAGAGTGTAACCATGATTATAACGTTACTCAGTTTTATGGTATTGCGCACAGTGCTGGACCTGCTGTGATTGGAGGAACACAGGATAATGGATCTCTAGTTATCCCTGAAGACAACTATTTCCTAGATGCCCAAAACGCAGTTGAGGTTCACGGAGGCGACGGATTTGACTGTGCTTTTAGTCAGGTTACAGAATCTGAAGAACATCAATATGCTTGGTTTGCAGCTTCTCAAAATGGTGGTCTTGTTAGAGGTACATTAGCTCCTGAAAACTACAATAATTTAGGTAAATTCTTTGATGAAGATATTTTAGAATTAGAAAATGAAGAAGGTGACATAGGTCAGTTCTACACTTGTCTTAGACTTTACGAAGACACAGAGGATGAGGATAGCCAAAGAAATTTGATACTTGTAAATCCATATGGGGTTACAGTTACTGATTCATCGTTTGAGATGAATACTAGTAATCAAAACCTCCCATTTACATACACATTAGGGCCTGGTGAAGAGCTTCTTTACCACGACATGATCATTCGTCCTGATCTTTTACTCGAAGAGCCACTCATTGAAGATCCAAATTATTTCTGGTTAGAGCCACAGGTTGCTCTTGAAGAATTTATTTGTTTGGACGACACTCTTGGGTCAGATACGGTTGAAGTGATTGCTGACATTATCCCAAATTTTCTTGATACTATCATGGTTATTGAACAAGACACCTTTGATATTCAGATTGACTTGGGTAGTGATACAGTTTGGGAAGAGGAAGTTCAGTTTAACATTGTAGAGGTTTGTGATACGATGTATTTCCACCCTGGTGACACTATCTACGATGAGCCAGGAAGAATTTTGGTTCACGATCCTTACACAACAATTTTTGCTATTGGTTTTGTGGGTTCTCAAGGAATTTGGATTACTAGAGATGCATTAAACTATAATACGACTCCAGATTGGATTCGCATTGGTGATGCTCCTGGTGGATGGAGTGGAACGAAGTCTATCGAGTTCGTTGTAAATCACGAAAAAGCTGGAGATGTAATGTTTGTTAGCGGATGGGATGGTAAATTATTAAGGATTACGGGCCTTTCTAATGTGTATTCTCAGGAGGATGTGGAAGACAATGTAGTTATCGATCAGCTCCTTGATGAATCACCTGCTTGTACAGGAATTAGCATTAATCCAAACGATCCAAACCACATCGTGATTTCATTTGGTGGTTACGGAACTATGACTAATGGTAAGATTAGAGAGTGTACAAATGCATTGAGTGATTCACCAACTTGGGATAATATCCAGGTTGATGATCTACCAAAGATGCCTATCTACGATGTTCTTATTAACTCACAGGATGCAAGTGGTAACACTATCCTAGCTGGAACTGAATATGGTGTGTTCGTTTCTACTGATGGAGGAACAAACTGGGAGATTTCAAACTATGGTATGTCATCTAACCTAGACCCAGAAACAGAAGAGCTATGTGCTCCTGTATTTGACTTAAAGCAACAGTGGAGAACTAATGCAGCTTGGAGTAATCCTTCAAATACTGGTTCTATCTACGCTGGAACTCACGGTAGAGGAATCTTCCGTTCAGACGATTACTTAGGAGCTGAGGAAGTTGTTGACAATACTGATGAATTAGAAACACTTCTTATTTACCCTAACCCAGTCACTGCTAATTTTGTAAATGTTAGTACAGCTGGATTTTCTGGAAAGACACTAATTGAAGTTTACGACCTTCAGGGTAGAGTAGTTCTTTCTGAAACTCTATTAGATGCTCGTTCAACTGAAAGAGTAGTTCTTGATCTCAACGAATTAACAAATGGAACATATGTTGTTAGAATGGCAAATAACTCAAAGCATCTAGCAACAAAGCTTGTTATTCGCAAGTAATATTTGGAGGATATTTGAAAGGGAGGCTCATTGGGCCTCCCTTTTTTTTCGCTTATTTATTCAACTTAAGCTTTCCGCTTTCTAAGCATGCCCAGCTAAAGTGTTTGGTCCAGTCGCCAATATTTATGTATTGACTGCTGTTTGAGTTTGGCCTAGGGAGTTCAAATTCAAGTGGAAGATGCCTGTGTCCAAAAATGAAGAAATCGATGCTTGGGTCTTTTTTTAAGTACTCCTCGCAGTATTTGTATAGGATTTCTCCTTCTGGAGAAGTGAATTTTTCTCCAGAGCTTAAACCGTCAGTTTTAAAGTGTTTTTTCTTTATGAAGAGGCTTGCGAGTGCAATTCCTAGATCTGGGTGAAGCAGTTTGAAAAGCCATTGGCATAGTTTATTCCTGTAGATTTTCTTAAGGAATTTGTAGAAGTATTCTCCTGGTCCCAAACCGTCTCCGTGAGCGATGTAGCACTTAACTCCATCCCAAGATTTTATAATGGGGTCTTTATGAAGTGTCACGCCTAATTCAGACTCTAGATATCCGTAGCTCCATAAATCTCTGTTGCCAACGTGATAGTGCACGGGAATGCCAGCATCTGTTATTCGAGCAATAGCACCTTGAATTCTTGCGCCTCCTTTGGGAATTGAGTTTCTGAATTCGAACCAGAAGTCGAAAATATCTCCAAGCAGGTGTATTTCTGAAGCATCAACCGCGGCTTTATCGAGCCATTCCACAAAGTGCTTTTCCCTAACCCTGCTTTCTTTGGGGCTGGGTGATCCTAAGTGAAGGTCAGATACGAAATATATTTTACTCACTCGCCAAACTGTTTGATTAACTCCTGTTCAAGCTGAGCTCCTCTTAAATGAGTACGGATAATTTTTCCTTCTTTATCTAGTAGCATTGTATGAGGTATGCTTGTGATACCGTATGCCTGTGAAGCAGCATTCCTCCAGCTTTGTAGGTCGCTTACGTGATTATCCCAAACAAGTCCGTCTTGGGCTATTGCTGCCTTCCACCTGTTAACGTCAGAGTCAAGTGATACAGAGAACACCTCGAAGCCACGATCCTTGTACTTATTGTACGCATGA
>JAYZNI010000073.1:0-10068 GCA_036152255.1 Bacteroidota bacterium
CATACACACACTAGCAGATGCATCAATCTTACTGATTTCCTCCACAGCAAGAACGTAGCTTAGCGCGTCCATGCCTGACCCACCATACTTAGGGTCAACCATGATGCCAAGGAAACCTAGTTCACCAAGTTGGCGGATTTCCTCAGTTGGGAATCTTTGCTCATTGTCACGTTCAATCACACCTGGCTTAAGAACGTTTTGGGCAAAATCCCTTGCTGCGTCACGTACTGCTTTTTGCTCTTCTGTAAGTTCGAAATTCATCTTTATCTTTTCACTCGCATGGAACACGAAGATACGACAACAAAAGCCCAAGATAATTCTTGGGTTGTTATAGGTTTAATGAGTGGCACATCCTTAGATGGTCTGGATGTTGCAAGGGCGCGATTTGAAATAACAAAAAAGGGTGATTGGAAGGGTGAGCTATTGAATTTCGATTGTTTTGAATATCCAAATGAGCTTTGGGCAAGGCTCAGGAGTTCAATGGAAATGAGTGCTCTAGATCTCAAACTCCTAGAAAGAGATTGGTCAAAATTCGCGGCAGAAAAAGTTGCCTCTTTTGAAAAGGCTGATTTATTAAGTTCTCACGGTCACACTGTTTTCCACAAACCTCAAGAGGGTATTACTGTTCAAATAGGATCTGGTGCAATCCTAGCTGCAGAAACTGGACTACAAACAGTTTGCGACCTACGAAGCTTAGATGTTGCTTACGGAGGAACTGGAGCCCCGCTTATTCCCATGGTCGATAGGCATCTGTTTTTAGATTATGATGCATGTGTAAACCTAGGTGGATTTTCGAATATCAGTATTTCTACAGATGAAGAAACTATTGCTTGGGATATGGGCCCTTGTAATAATCTACTAAACCTACTTGCAAGAGAAGTGGGTAAGGACTTCGATAAGGATGGAGCTATGGCAAAGGAGGGATTGATTTCTGAATCTCTACTTAAGGAGCTTCTCGAACTTGAATATCACGATTTACGCCCACCCAAAAGCTTAGGTATGGAGTGGTTTTACAATGAATTAGTTCCAATTCTTGTAAAAAACACAGGATTCTCTCTTGAAAATATTATGTGTACTTCGGTAGAATACATTGCTCATACAATTGCAAAAGATTTACCAAAGGGAAAGGTCCTTTTCTCAGGAGGAGGTGCTAGAAATACATTCTTGATGGAGAGGTTGTCTAAACTTGTGGATGGTTCTGAAATACACATTTCGCAAGAGCCAATGCTAGACGCAAAAGAAGCATATGGATTTGCATTTTTGGGGTTACAGAGGTGGCTGCTTATGGACAATGTACTCAACTCGGTGACTGGCGCCTCAAGACCATCTTCTTCTGGTGCGATTTGGCTTCCATGATGTAGTATCTTTGCGGGCAAATTGAGCCTGCATATGAGAGCCCTACTCAAAGCATACGAAGAAAAGAAACCTGAAATTGTTTTTTGCTGGAATGATAGTGATACAGAAGCGCAGGGGTGGGTTGTAATTAATTCCCTTCGCGGAGGAGCTGCTGGAGGAGGCACTAGAATGCATTCTAGAGTAGACCAAAGAGAAGTAGAGTCGCTCGCAAAAACTATGGAGGTAAAATTCACAGTCTCTGGTCCACAGATTGGAGGTGCAAAATCTGGAATTTGTTTCGACCCAAACGATCCTCGTAAAAGAGGTGTTTTAGAGCGTTGGTATGCTGCGGTTACTCCATTACTCAAGAACTACTATGGAACTGGTGGGGATATGAATGTCGATGAAATTCACGAGGTAATTCCAATTACTGAGGAGAAAGGGGTTTGGCATCCGCAAGAAGGAGTATTTACAGGACACTTTAAGCCAGATAAACCTCAAAAGGTTAGAAGAATTGGCAATCTCAGGCAAGGCGTTTCTAAAATTGTTGAGGACTCAAACATCAGTCCTGACATAAATAGAAAGTACCGTGTAGCTGATCTTATCACAGGATATGGAGTTAGTGAATCTGTTCGCCATTTCTACGACATTTACGGAGGCACTCTCGAGGGAAAAAAAGTCATAGTTCAGGGATGGGGAAATGTGGGCTCTGCAGCAGCATATTACATAACCCAAGCTGGAGCAACAGTTGTTGGGATTATAGATAAAGTCGGTGGATTGATTGATACAGAGGGATTGGATTTCGCAGCAATTACGAAGCTTTTCAACGATAAAGACGGCAACTCTTTAAACGCTCCATATATGTTGAGCTTTAAAGAAGTGAATGAAAAAATTTGGGATATTGAGGCTGATGTTTTCCTTCCTTGCGCAGGATCTCGCCTCATAACCCAAAACCAAATAGATAGGCTTTTAGCCTCTGGCCTTCAAGTCATAAGCTCAGGAGCAAATATTCCATTCGCTGACCCAGAAATTTTCTATGGTGAAATTGCTGAATCAGTTGATGAGCGCATTGCTGTAATTCCAGATTTCATTGCAAACTGCGGAATGGCAAGAGTTTTTGCCTACCTCATGAGTTGCGAAAACATAGACATGACAGACCAGGCAATTTTTAACGACACCTCTACGATTATCAAGAATGCACTTAAGGCGACATATGATATGAGAGCCCAAAAAAACCTCCTCACAGCTACTGCATTTGAAAAAGCCCTTAACACATTAAAATAAGATGTCTGTAATTCTATTAATTGTTTTTGTAGTTGGCTATCTAGCCATTGCACTCGAGCACAATATTCACGTTGACAAAGCTGCCTCAGCACTACTAACTGGAACTATTTGCTGGGCTTTATTCGTGCTAGGATACCCTGAAGCTCCGGCACACCTAAGTGAGGCATTCCAAGCCTTTATGCACGAACACGACGGCCACGGTTTACTTAGCGTTTTTTACGAGCATAGGCTTCTCCATCACATGGAGGAAATCTCTAGCATCCTGTTCTTCCTGCTTGGAGCAATGACTATTGTTGAGCTTGTTGACGCTCACGAGGGATTTAGAGTAATCACTGACAAAATCAAGACAAATAACAAGGTTAAACTGCTTTGGATTATTTGCATTCTCACCTTCTTCTTCTCTGCAGTTCTTGACAATCTTACTACTTCCATAGTGATGATTTCTCTACTCAGAAAGCTTATTAGCGACAAAGAAACTAGGTGGATATTTGCTGGTATGGTTGTAGTTTCTGCCAACGCAGGCGGAGCTTGGTCGCCAATAGGAGACGTTACTACAACAATGCTTTGGATAGGAGGTCAGCTTACAACTCCTGTAATTGTAATAAACTTAATTATCCCTTCAATCATTGCTATGGTAGTGCCTTTGGGGATTATGTCTTTCAAACTTAAAGGTGAAGTAAGTAGGCCAAACCAAGACGCCGACCAAGGCGCAACAACTTCTTCCTTTGAACGTAATACTGTGTTCATTTGCGGGGTTCTTGGATTACTATTTGTCCCAGTATTTAAGACAATTACTCATCTACCTCCGTTTATGGGGATGATGCTTTCTTTAGGAGCGATGTGGCTTCTAACTGAACTTCTTCACAGAGAGAAAAACCACGAAGAAAAATCTCAACTTTCAGTTATCGGAGTCTTGAGAAAAATCGATTCTGCTAGCGTACTGTTCTTTTTAGGAATCCTTCTAGCAGTTTCTGCTCTTCAAGAGGCCGGCCATCTAATTGTAGCTGCAGAATCACTAAGGGCAAACCTTGAAAATATTTATCTAATTGATATTGCAATTGGTCTATTATCGTCAATAGTTGATAATGTACCGCTTGTTGCCGCTTCAATGGGAATGTACGAAGTAGTAGACTCAGTTCCAGGTCTCAGTTCTTGGGATTCTATGTTCGTTCAAGATGGAAAATTCTGGCAATTCCTTGCTTACTGTGCTGGTACTGGCGGTTCTGCACTAATCATTGGTTCTGCTGCGGGTGTAGCTGTCATGGGATTAGAAAAAATCGACTTTATCTGGTACCTCAAGAAGATTAGCCTTATAGCAATTGCAGGTTACTTAGCAGGTGCAGGAGTTTATGTTTTGATGTTCGCATAAGAGCATTCAAAGCATCAACTTTTTACACTATAAAAATTTTATAACACTTAGATGCGTCATGATATAGACGCACTATTTCACAGAACTTAGTCGTTTAGTTTAACGATAGTGATTTACCCATGTATAAACTTTTCCTACTTCAAGCTGACCCAGTTTTAGAAACAGCTGCAATTACTGAAAGAAACGTAAACGTACTTGAACTCCTAATGACAGGGGGTTGGTACATCATGCTCCCCTTAGCTCTAATGAGTCTAATTGCGACATACGTTTACTTCGAAAGATTCTTTGCAATTAGAAAGGCAGCTGCCGAGACTCCAGATTTCATGAAAAAACTTAAGGATTACATCAGTGCAGGCCAACTTCCTAGTGCAAAAAATCTTTGTGCAGATAACGATACTCCAATGGCTAGGATGATGGAAAAGGGTATTTCTAGAATAGGAAAGCCACTTAAGGATATTGCCACTTCAATTGAAAATGTAGGAAAGCTAGAAATCTATAAAATGGAGAAAAATATTAGCATTTTAGCTACTGTTGCAGGAGCAGCACCCATGGTTGGTATGCTTGGTACAGTAATAGGAATGGTAAATGTATTCTTAGATATGGAGGCAGCAGGAACAGTTCAAGTAAGTGATATTTCTGCTGGAACTAAGCAAGCAATGGTAACTACTATCGTAGGACTTGTAGTGGGAATTATCGCATACATGGCATACAACCATTTGGTAGGTAAAGTTTCGAAAGTGGTTCACAAGATGGAATCAACTTCAATTGAATTTATTGACATCTTGGAAGAACCTGCAAGCTAATGAGCCTATCCACACAAAATAAGATTAATGTGAGTGCTGGGATGAGTTCCATGACGGACCTTGTTTTCCTCCTTCTAATATTCTTCATCATCATTTCTACTCTTGTGAGCAATGGTGTTAATGTTGATCTACCCCAAAGCAAGGGAACAACATCTGTCACTCCTAACCTCACATTGAGTATCACTGCCGAAGGAACCTACCACTTAAACGGTGGTGGTTCTATCCCTCAAACAGACCTTGAGAGTAAGCTCAAGTTAGAGATGGATAAGCAAAGCGAAAAAGTAATCTACTTACAAGCAGATGCTAATGTTCCTACAGGCCAAACCGTAGAGATAATAGGACTAGCAAAAGCTAACCAATGGAAGGTCATGCTAGGTTCAAGCCCCAAAAATTAAATGAGCTCTCAAGCACTACATGAACAAAACTCGAAGATGCACAAGCGCAAGGCAGGAGCCTTGACAGCTTTTATTTTCGCATGCATACTCTTGTTGTGCTTTTTTCTTACGGCCTTCACTATCCAAGACCCTCCACCTGGCGAACAATTTGTAGCTGTTGGCTTTGCTGATTTAGGCGATATTGATGACGCGGGTGGGGAGACAGAAACTGAAATACCATCAGAGGTTGTCGAAGAAGTTGTCGAAGAAACTGAAAGCGTAGAATCTGTAGTAGAGCCTGTGGTAACAGAGGAAATTGTTATAGAGGAGAGCTCTGAAATGTCTGTTGCTATTGCTGAAGAAGTTGAGGAAGTTGAAGAGGTTCCTATAGAAGAGCCAGTGCGTACATCTGCTGGAGCAAACCTGATTAGTGCCTTTGCTTCATCTGGCGGTGGAGGTTCTGAAGGAGATTCAGAAGGGGTAGGGAACCAAGGTGCAGAAGATGGAAAGATCGAGGGTTCAGGGGTTGTGACTGGTGATTTTGGCTCTGCCTCATTAAATGGCGGAAGCTTAGTAAACCCACCTCGCTTAACTGAGAAGCCCAAAAGAGACGGAGTAGTTCGTATGAAAATCATCGTAGACTCAAGCGGAAAAGTTGTAACAGCAGAATACGATGCAAAGAACTCAACATTCGCCGACTCAGAGCATATAAAGCTCGCTAAAAGAGCATCTCTTACAGCTACCTTTACCTCGAGCACCTCGCCAAGAAGGTCTGGATACATCGACATTAGATTCGAATTAGAATAATGAACTACCAAGAGGCTATAGACGTCCTCTTTACGAAACTCCCAATGTTTCAGCGCAGTGGCCCCGCTGCATATAAGGCCAATCTCGATGGCACTAAAGCTGTGTGCTCAATGCTGGGCAACCCTGAGAATGATTTAAAATATATTCACATCGCTGGTACAAATGGCAAGGGAACAGTTGCTCATATGCTGTCAGCCATCCTTCAATCGGCTGGTTATAAAGTGGGCCTTTTTACATCACCTCATTTAGTTGATTTCAGAGAAAGAATTAGAATCAACGGTGAGATGATAGAAGAGAATGATGTGATTGATTTTGTAGGAGAGTTTCGTGAGAAATGGGGTTTTCCCTCGTTTTTCGAGCTCACTTTCGGAATGGCTCTAAGGTATTTTTCTCGCTCAAAAGTTGATGTTGTGATTTTAGAAACAGGAATGGGGGGAAGGTTAGATAGTACCAATGTTATTCCAACTGCTGAGGTTTGTGTAGTAACAAATGTGGGATTAGATCACCAGCAATTTTTAGGTTCAACAATTCGTGAAATAGCAGGGGAAAAAGCAGGTATTATCAAGCATGGTATTCCCGTTGTCCTTGGGAAGATGAGACCAGAGGCTCAGTCAGTAGTTCTTGAGCATGCTTTAAAAAAGAGCTCTGAGATGCATTATGGCAGATTTGTTCCAGAAGGCTTGAGTGATGATTTGAGCCCGTGCTTTAAGGAGAATGCTGCAACTGCCTACGAAACTTCTAGGGTTCTAAAATTGCAAGGTTGGGATATCGATGAAACAAGTGTTATTGATTCTATAAATAATTATAGGACAATTTCAGGTCAAATAGGGCGAGGAGAGTTTTTGCATGCCTCTGAGGGACTTGGAAGTTTAATTATCGACTGCGCCCACAACATCGATGGTATTGAGGCTTTGATGTCTAGTCTTCAAGGAAAACTTCACATAGTATTCGGTACAGTCGGAGACAAGGACCCAAGTGTAGTTTTAAATTTAATCCCAAAAGATAGTGTGATGTATTGGTGCTCTGCAGATATAGTTAGAGCAATGGATGTCGAGAAGCTCGCTGGATTTGGTACTTCAGTTGGACTCAGTGGTAAGTGTTATTGCTCAGTTGTTGATGCGGTCGAAGCTGCTCGCCGTGCTACCTGTGATGTTGAAAGTGAGCAAGCAGTGGTATGTGGAAGTATTTTTGTGGTGGGGGAGGTGGTCTAGGCTCAACATATGCTTTACCAAAAAATTATTCAGTCGGTGGACTCCCTATTTTTCATTCGAGATTACCTCCCTCACTTTGCTCAGTCAATTAGAGTCCATTAGGGGCCCGTACTTAGAAAGTTTTCAAAACAATAAAAAAGGCCCCTACATTTTACATAGAGGCCCTCTTGTTTTTTTGTTTTTTTTAGTGGGCGATGAGAGACTCGAACTCCCGACCCCCTCGGTGTAAACGAGGTGCTCTGAACCAACTGAGCTAATCGCCCTAAGTGGGGTGCAAATATAGTAAGGACTTCTCATCTTTGTGCAATAGATGGTAAAAGAAAAATTAATTCATTGGAGAAATGTCCATTCTCCGCTGCTATACGACCTTGCGAAGCATATAAATGGTCCAGCTAAGTATTGGGATATCAAATGGGTTGATAGTAGTACGCCTTTGGAAAGAGCCTTGGGAGTATTGCGTACAAAAGGTTTGAATAGTGAAGATTTTAGAGTTGTTGAGTTTGAAAATGATGATTCTTATAAAGTTTGGGATATGCAAATAGATTCAGGAAAATGGAATTTAACGTTGCGTACCAAGGGATTTGGGATTTTGATTAGGAAAGAGGGGACGAAGAGAAAAAATTTGGTCTTGGGAGGTAGGTTAAGGTTCTTTAACTCATAGAACTCTTAATAGTTCTTATCTTCGAACTTGAAATATTTTAGAAATGAATAAATTAAGCATAGCATTCGCGACGGTTGCATTTTTAGTTTCAATTGCATCGCAAGCGCAACTTACTAAAAAGCCAGATAATACTAGAGGAGAGAAAACTGTAGTTTTTGAGGAGGATGAAACTGTAAAGATTTATGGTTCACTTATGTCATACACCCAAAATGCAAGACCAGTAGTGAAAATTGAGTTTGATGAGATTATTCATAGAATTAGCCCCGATAAATCTGCAGCTAAGATTTGTTTAGATCTTGCAAACCATAGATTTAATAGCCTAGGTGAGGCTTTGAACGTTTTATCATCTCATGGATGGTCACCTGAGTTGAGTTGGACAACTGAGGATAATAGATCTGGGACTGTGACTCATATGATTATTGCCAAGGATGTAGGGAAGCTTATGCCTGTTTTCCCTTGGAAGGATAAGCAGTTTCCACCAAAAGAATCTGGAAATTCTGAAAAGTCATCAGGAAAGGGGAAGTCTAAATAAGACAACCTATAAAAATATTTGGAACCGCAGGTCCTGTTTTTATCAGGACTTTGCGGTTTTTTTGTGCTCCATAGCTGGGACTGAGATACCTTTGCACCAATGGTAGAAAAGAAGAAAGTGGCTTTAATAATTCTAGATGGATGGGGTTATGGAGCCAAGGATAAATCTGATGCGATATTCAATGCGCACACACCTTGTATGGATAATCTCCAAGCAACTATACCTCATGCTACTTTAAGGACTGATGGAAATCATGTTGGACTCCCTGAAGGCCAAATGGGAAACAGCGAGGTAGGTCATATGAATATCGGTGCAGGCCGAATTGTATACCAGGACCTTCTAAGAATCAATAATGCAATAGCCGATGGATCCTTTCACCAAGAAAAAGTGATGTTAGAAGCATTGGAAAAGGCAAAAGGTGGTCGTTTGCATTTAATGGGATTAGTTTCTGAGGGTGGAGTACACTCTCAGCAGCAACACCTTCATGAATTAATTTCTGCAGCTAACAATGCTGGGCTCCAAAATGTATTTATCCATGCATTTACGGATGGAAGGGATACTTTGCCAATGTTGGCTTCTGAGTTCGTGAAGAACTTAGAATCCCACCTTGAGGGTACAAAAGCCCAAATCGCAACGGTCCACGGCCGTTACTTCGCGATGGACAGAGATATGAGGATGGATCGCATAGCTAAATCTTGGAATTTGCTTTGCAAAACACGGGATCAACAGCAGTCAGAAGAGTTTGAAAGCGCTGTTTCAGGTATAGAAGCTTCATATGCCAAAGGGACGGGAGATGAATTCATAGAACCTTTTAGGGTAAGTGGAGTTGATGGGGAAATTAGAAATGGTGATGTGGTAATTTGTTTCAACTTTAGAACTGATAGATGTAGACAGATAACGTCAGCATTAACGCAAACCGATTTCACAGATCACAACATGCACGCCCTTGATTTGCATTATGTGACAATGACTAATTACGACGAAAACTTTAAAGGCGTAAAGGTCATTTATGATAAGCCTAACATTAGCAAGACTTTAGGTGAGGTTGTTTCTAGTGTAGGAAGGTCTCAATTGAGGATAGCCGAAACGGAGAAGTACCCTCACGTTACTTTCTTCTTTAACGGTGGGCGCGAGGAGCCTTTTGAAGGTGAGAACAGATTAATGGCAAACAGCCCCAAAGTTGCAACTTACGATCAACAGCCAGAAATGTCGGCTGAAAAATTAGTCGAACTAGTAATTCCAGAAATGACTTCAGATAGTGCTGATTTCATTTGCTTGAACTTTGCAAATCCAGATATGGTAGGACATACTGGGGAGTATGAGGCAATTGTAAAAGCAGTTGAGACAACAGATAGATGTTTGTCTAAAGTTTTGGAAGCAGGATTGAAAAACAGTTATGATTTTGTAGTAATTGCTGACCATGGGAATGCTGATATTGCAATGAATCTAGACGGATCACCCCATACAGCACATACATCAAATCCAGTTCCTATATTAATAGTTTCGGACAGAGACGTGCAAGTTCAAGACGGAATTCTTGCAGACGTAGCGCCAACCATTTTAAGTCTGATGGGAATTGCCCAACCAGATGAAATGTCTGGAAGGAGTCTTATTGTTTTCTGAGGATACTTACGTTACCCATAAATTCAACTACTCCAGGTTCTGGCTTTGATACATTAACGAAGTAGTATA
>JAYZNI010000074.1:0-9599 GCA_036152255.1 Bacteroidota bacterium
GGACGAATTAGTAAACAAATTCTCAAAAGCTTTGGACACTCATTACGATGCATTGAGTGCAGATAGATCTGAGAAATCCATTGCTAATTACTCTGATAGAGTTGAACGACTAGCTAAATCTGGAACTAGAGATATCAAGAGGGAGCAATCTATCCTTCGTGATAAGATTAATAGGCTAAACTCTCGCATCTCATCTACAGAGGAGAATATGTCTCGTTTCACTGGTAAAGGAGCCCAAAGCATAATTGACCAGGCAGAAAAAACTATCAAAGGTTATCAGAGGGAAATAGAAGAAATCAAAGCTAAGCTCAAACTTCTTAGGGAGGCGGCAGATGAGCAATCAAACTAAGCTTACGAACCTGCTGTTTTTTTGTTGCATCCTTAGGAATGAGTGATGGGTTATACCCACTTTCTCTGAGCCAGTTTAGGTATTCAGGTAGTGCATATAACAACCTTGGTGCAGATCGCTCGCTATCTCTAAACACTACAATGCTACCTGGTTGTGTTTGTTTGAGTAGGTAGTCTAAACATTGCTTACCCGATTTTGCTGTATCGTAATCTCCAGATTCAACATCCCAAAGCACAATTTGGGTTCTGGTAGCCAGAGCTTTTGCTTGGTTGGGAGTAATTCTGCCATATGGAGGCCTAAAGTGGTCAGTCTTCCCTAAAGTCTTCTCACACTTAAGAAAACTTCTGTAATATGATTGCTGAGAAGTAGACCAACCGCTTTCGTGTCCATGGCTGTGATTTGCCACCTCATGACCATCCTCCTTGAGCATTTTAACTATTTCAGGGTACTGTTCTGCGTGCTCCCCAACACAAAAGAATGTCGCTTTCATACTACCTGCTTCCTTCAATTGCTCAGCAACCCAGGGAGTTATATGAGGGTTTGGTCCATCGTTAAAGGTCAAATACACCTTCTTCTGCTTTCCATTACTTGGTATTCTGTACAAAACTGACTTTGAAATACCTGATTTAGATAAATGTGTTTTTGAGAACTGCATTCAATTTAAAGACGGAGGTGCAACTATGTGGTTGCCTCTAGAGTCATAGACTGTAACTTTGTAAGCTATATATCAAAGCACTATGGATTACGATTTTCTGAGGATAGAAAAAGAGTGGCAAGACGCCTGGAATAAGGCATGTAAATACAAAGTGGATGAGGTTGAGGGTAAGACCAAATTCTACGTCCTTGATATGTTCCCCTACCCCTCAGGAGCCGGACTTCACGTCGGACATCCACTTGGATATATCGCCTCTGATGTCATGGCTCGTTACAAAAGGCATAAAGGATTCAATGTGCTGCATCCAATGGGCTTTGATAGCTTTGGGCTCCCTGCTGAGCAGTATGCAATCCAAACAGGTCAACACCCATCAATAACCACTGAGGTAAATACTAATCGCTACAGAGATCAAATGCAGAAAATTGGGTTTTCATTCGATTGGTCTCGCGAGGTAATGACATCTGACCCTAGCTACTACAAATGGACTCAATGGATTTTTGGCCGATTATTCAAATGTTGGTTCGATCGCGATGCAAGCAAAGCAAGGTCGCTTAGCGAGTTAATAGCAGCATTCGAGTCAAATGGAAATTTCTCTATCAACCCAGCTTGTAATGATAATTGGTGGGAGGGTCTAAATATGGACTTGTTTCCACACTTTGGAGAACATTTCTCAGGAACTTTTACAGCAACTGATTGGAAGTCTTTTAACGAAGCCCAAAAGAACGCCATCCTCATGCAGTTCCGCCTTGCTTACTTAGCAGATTCAGAGGTAAACTGGTGCCCCGAACTCGGAACTGTGCTGGCAAATGACGAAGTAAAAGACGGACTTTCTGAAAGAGGTGGCCACCCAGTAGAAAAGAAAAAGATGCGCCAATGGATGATGCGCATAACTGCATATTCTGAGAGATTACTCTCTGGATTAGATGGATTAAATTGGGCTAACAGCATCAAAGAAGCCCAAAGAAATTGGGTAGGCAGGTCGGAAGGAGCGCTTGTTAGATTCAAGACTTCTTCTGGAGGAAAGGTAGAGGTGTTTACTACTCGTCCAGACACAATCTACGGTGTAAGCTTCATTGTTCTCGCTCCAGAACACGAACTTGTATATGAACTTATGACTGAAGAAAATCGTAAAGCTGTAGAAACATACATTGTTGCTGCTAGCCGGAAAAGCGAAAGGGAAAGACAAGGAGATAAAGAAGTAACTGGAGTTGCTTTAGGCTGTTCAGTTTTACACCCACTGACTGGCGAAAAAATACCTGTTTATATCGCTGAATACGTTTTAGCAGGCTATGGAACTGGAGCTATAATGGCTGTTCCAGCTGGCGATGAGAGAGATTGGAAATTTGCTAAACACTTTAACATAAAAATACCAGCAATTTTTAAGGGAGTGGATACTGACGAAGCAGTTTGTACAGAGGAAGGTGCTGTATTAACTGATTCAGGAGAGCTGAATGGAATGTATAAGAAAGATGCAATACCAGCAGCTTTAGACTTACTTGAGGCAAAAGGACATGGGGAAAGAAAGGTGAATTACCGTTTGAGAGATGCTGTTTTCTCTCGTCAAAGATATTGGGGTGAGCCTTTCCCAATTTGTTATGTAGACGACATCCCTCAACTTATCGAGGATGAGCTAATTACTTTGCCTTCTGTAGACGCCTACTTACCTACGAGAGATGGTGAGCCGCCGTTAGCTAGAGCTACTAAAGAGGATTGGTCAGTTTTCAAAGGAGATAGAATGGAGACTAATACAATGCCAGGTTGGGCTGGTTCGTCTTGGTATTTCCTAAGGTATATGGACCCTCATAATACTGAAGCATTTTGTGATAAGGCCAAATCAGATTACTGGGGTCAAGTCGACCTTTACGTTGGTGGAGCAGAGCACACTACTGGCCACCTTGTATACTCTAGGTTTTGGACTAAATTCTTATTCGACTTAGACTTGATCGGTTTTGATGAGCCTTTCAAGACAATGATAAACCAGGGCATGATTCTAGGCAGATCAAGCTTTGTTTACAGAGTTCAGGGTACTTCGCAGTTTGTGAGCTACGAGAAGCGCAAGGAATATAAAACCCAAAGATTACACGTAGACATTAACCTTGTCGAGGGTGATAAGCTAGATCTCGATGGTTTTAAATCTTGGCGAGAAGAATATGCAGATTCAGAATTTATTTTAGGTGATGATGGTACATACACCTGTGGTTACGAGATAGAGAAGATGTCTAAGTCTAAGTACAACGTTCAGACTCCAGATGAGTTAGTTGAGAAATACGGAGCTGATACTCTTAGATGTTATGAAATGTTTCTTGGTCCTTTAACCCAAAGTAAGCCTTGGGATACTCAGGGCATAAGCGGCGTTCACAACTTCCTGAGGAAATTCACACGCTTAGTTTGTGCGGCTGAGACAAAAGATGCAAGCGTAGACGAATTGCGCATAGTGCACAAGGCAATTGATAAGGTTAGTTCTTATCTAGAAAGGTACGCCTTCAATACCGTAGTTAGCGCAATGATGATTGCTGTAAATGAGCTTGGCGCTTTGAAGGCTACGTGCTCTAAAGCAGCTCTAAAAGATTTGATTATTCTTCTTAGCCCTTACGCTCCTCACCTTGCTGAAGAGCTTTGGAATAATGTAGGTGGAGATGGATTTGTGATAGATGCAGTTTGGCCTGATGCAAATTCACAATACCTTGTAGATGAAGAAGTTACATATCCCGTTTCTTTTAACGGAAAAGTTAGATTTCAACTCACCCTACCAGCTGATATGCCGGCTGACGAAGTCGAAAGTACAGCAAGAACGGATGAGAACACTTTAAAACAGATGGACGGCCGAGAGATTCGCAAAGTCATTGTGGTCCCAGGCCGGATCATAAATATAGTAAGCTAGTCATGAAAAAATTACTACTACCCATTTTTACCTTGTTATCTTTTGGTGCTATTGCACAATCTGATAACGAATTACTCCCGTACAATCCAGATTTTGATGGAGATGGAAATATTGGAGCACCCGATTTGCTTGGGTTTTTACCGTCATATGGTGAGACCTTCCAACCAGAGGGCGTTTTGCCCATTGAATTTGGAGGGACAGGTGAGACAACTGTTGACGGTATTAAATCAATAATTGGAGTAACCGTCTTTGAGGACATCACCCCTGCTGAACAGCAAAATTCAGCTGGTCTTGTTCAAGGAGATATCGTTGTTACAGGAACTTCAAGCCAAGGTGACGGATGTGCCGCTACTGGTAATTTCGCAAATGCAAGCGGGAGGTTTAGCCTTGCTTCAGGATATTACAGCAATGCATCAAACCAAAACTGCAGTGCACAAGGTATTTGTTCTCACGCAGAGGGCGAAGGAACTACAGCCATTTCTACTGCTGCTCACTCTGAAGGAATGTTGACCACAGCTCAGGGTACTGGTTCACATGCTGAAGGTTACCAAACCGAGACTACAGCCAACTATTGTCACGCAGAAGGATACCAAACTTCAGCAACAAACACAGCGTCTCACGCTGAGGGTTGGAACACAGAAGCAAGCGGTCTGTATTCACACGCTGAAAATAGAAATACAACAGCTAATTCAACATGTGCTCACGCTGAGGGTGAAGGCACCTCTGCTCTAGCAGATGCTTCACACTCAGAGGGCTTTCAAAGTGTAGCTACTGGTTTTGCCTCTCACGCTGAAGGGTACCAAACTGAATCTATTGGAAGTTATTCTCACGCTTCAGGAAGGGGGTCTGTTGCTAGTGCAACTGCTAGTGCTGCTGTTGGATATAATTTAATTGCTGATCAGCAGTACTCTACTGCTGTAGGCCAATTCAATAAAGCAGATAGAGTTGGCACTTTATTCGTTGTTGGTTCTGGTGAAAGTGAAGAAATGAGAGCTAATGCTTTCGAAGTAAGCGCAAATGGAGCCCTTGTAAATGGCGATTTAGAAGTAAGTGGAAGTATAAGTGTGGATGGTGAAAACCTATTGCAAATCATTGCTGGGTTGCAAGAGCAAATTGCTCAATTACAGGCTGAGTTGGACGGAATGTTAGGTGGAGAGTAGTGGCTTCACGCCAGAATTACCTCGCTGGCGCTCTTTGGGTCAGTCTCGCTACGCAACAACATTTTAAAGCTCACTAAGCGAGTTAGAACAATCCACAACCCAAAATAAAAAAGCAAGCTATTCGTTTTAGCTTGCTTCTTGTTATTCATGGTTTTGTCTTGCTTTAAAATATTGTATTTGTTGCCCCACCAGGACTCGAACCTGGAATATCTGAACCAAAATCAGGTGTGTTACCATTACACCATGGGGCAAAAGCGTGCGCAAAGATAGCAAACAGAAAGTAAATTGCACCTCATATGGAAGTTCTAAATCTCATTAATGGAAGTCATAGCCCTGCAAAAGGGGGAGATTGGCTTGATTTGATAGACCCAAGCAAGGGCAAGCCTTACGGAAGGATACCTAGGTCTGGTGCTGAAGATGTTAATCTAGCCGTTAAGGCAGCTAGAAATGCCTTTGAAAGCTGGAGTACAATGAATGCTGAAAAGAGGTCAGAATGTATTGAAAAGCTTGCTGATAAAATTCAGGAAAATTCATCTATGCTTGCTGAAGCCGAATCGAGGGACAACGGAAAACCTGTAGGTTTAGCCTCGACAGTTGATATACCCAGGGCAGAAAAAAATCTGAGGTTTTACGCTTCTGCGATGAAGCATTTTGCATCTGAGTCGCATTATATGGAGGGCGTTGCTATCAATTACACTTTGAGGAAGCCTCTTGGGGTTGTTGCTTGTATTTCACCATGGAATTTGCCCCTTTACTTATTCACTTGGAAGGTTGCACCAGCACTTGCTGCTGGGAATTGTGTGGTGGCCAAGCCCTCAGAAGTAACTCCCGCAACAGCCTACCTCTTGAGCAAATGGGTAAAAGAAGCAGGCTTTCCTGATGGAGTGTTTAATATTCTTCACGGACTTGGAGCTGAAGTTGGAGATGCGCTTGTAAACCATGATGACATAGCCGCTGTGAGTTTTACTGGAGGAACTTCTACTGGAGCTCACATTGCTTCTGCCGTGGCACCAAAATTCAAAAAGTTGAGCCTTGAACTCGGGGGCAAAAATGCAGCAGTGATATTCGCAGATTGCGATTTTGATGAAGCCTTATCAACTACAGTAAGATCTTCTTTCGCTAATCAAGGCCAAATCTGCCTCAGTGGTTCTCGCATCCTAGTAGAAAGATCTATATACGACAAGTTCAAAAACGCCCTTGTAGAAAAAGCATCAAGAATAAAAGTTGGCGATCCCCAAGATCCCTCAACTAGGATGGGAGCAGTAGTTAGCGAACAACACAGAGAAAAAATCTTAAAGCATATTGAAATCGCAAAAGGAGAGGGGGGGGAAATTCTTTGTGGAGGATTTGCAACACAGCCCGAAGAAATTGATGAGCTTAGTGAAGGTTATTACATTCAGCCAACCGTTATTGAAGGTTTGGGCTCAGAGTGTAAGACAAATCAGGAGGAAATTTTTGGGCCAGTTGTTACAATCCAACCTTTTGATAGTGAGGATGAGGCAATTGAAAATGCTAACTCAACAAAGTATGGTCTCGCGGCATCAATATTCACTAACGACCTTAAGAAAGCACATAGAGTAGCGGGAAATCTAGAAACAGGTATAGTTTGGATTAATTGCTGGCTACTAAGAGATCTCAGAACTCCTTTTGGTGGGGTCAAAGATTCTGGCGTGGGGCGTGAAGGTGGGTTTGAAGCCCTTCACTTTTTTACTGAACCCCAAAATATCTGTGTGAAGCTTTAATTATCATCTAAAATATCGAAGAGGGCATCAAGGTTTGGTGCAAGAATAACTTCGATTCTTCTGTTTTTTGCTTTGTCCTCTGGATCTACTGGATGGTATTCTCCCCTGCCTGATGCAGTTAAGACAGACGGGTCAACTCCTGGTTGTGCCATGATAATGTCTAATACGGCAGTAGACCTTAACACTGAAAGTTCCCAGTTATTTCTAGGAATGGTTGTAGATGAAAGCTTATCAGTATCTGTGTGACCTTCTATAATGATTTCGATATCGCTTTGGGTTGCAATAACATCCCCTAATTTTTTCAGAATTTCTCTTCCTCCATCGTCAACGATGGCAGAACCAGACGCAAATAGGAGTTGGGCTTCTAAACTTACATATACCTTGCCATCTCTCTGCACAACAGTGAGTCCATTTCCTTCGAATCCAAGAAGTGCACTTTGAAGTCGCTTTCTGAGAACCTCTGCTGCCTTTTCTCTTACTTCTAGAAGGCTTTCTAATTCTTCTACTCTAGCGCTACGAGCTTCTAAGTCCGCTGAGCGTTGGGCTAGGTCTGCTTCGATTACAAGTAGCGCATCTTCTCTGGTTTGTAGCTCTGTTCTTATTCGGCCTACATCCTCTAAAAGAGCTCTGTTTTCCTCATTGAGCGCTGCAAGTCGACCTCCGTTTTGATCTGTAAGAGCATCATTCAATTCCCTTAATCGACTCAATTCATCATCAGCTTCTGAAACAAAACGTCCCATTCTAGCAGTATCAGCAGCTAAGATTTCCCTTGCTTCCTGGAGAGTTGCGATTTGACCTTTAAGCTCAGTAAGCTCAATTTCAGAGTCCTGAGAATTCAATCTAAGCTCAGTATTTTCCTTATCAATTTCCTCACAATACGATTGAATTTCTTCAAATTGCTTCACAGTTACGCACCCTGTAAGAGTAGACAAAATGAAGGCCAAAACAATTAGTAGAAAGCTGAAATTTAGGTTTAAAATAGAACATTGCATAATTGTGCAAGTTCAGAATACAAGTCATAGCATGCGCAAAAATTTACGCAGCTTGTCCACAGTAAAATGTCGAAAGGAACCTGACTATTTACTGGATTGGAATAGCAAATGATCCTTGAGAAATAGTAGTGCTTGCTCCACTTGTATTTTGCATATTCCCACTGAATGTTCCAGTGATAAATCCGCCACCGCCGGGTACAACATAGTTTATTTCCATTGTCATATTACCCCCATTAGCAGAAGAGTACGTTTCTGACGCTGGTGATGTATATGCTCCCGCAGTTCCTGGGGCAGTAGTAGAGTTCATCGTTATTTGAATTCCATTAATGAATCCTGTTCCTGGCTCTTCAAGGGTGAAACCAATGTTAGCTCCAGTTAAAGATTCACCGCCGAGAACTATGTTGGCTCCATTCATTGTAGCTGTAGCACTAACGTCACCTAAATAGGTTTGGCCATTAGCCTTCCAAGTAATTTGGCCTACACATGGTGGGCATGATGCTCCGCCACAATCGATGTATGTCTCATCTCCATCTTGAAGTCCATTTGTACAATCTCCTGTAGTTGGACAAGCCGCACAATCAGGGCCACCACAATCAACTCCGATTTCGTCACCGTTCATTATGCCGTCTGTACAAGTTGGGCAAGGTTCACAATCTGGACCGCCACAATCAACACCTTCCTCATTACCGTTTGGAAGTCCATCTCCACAAAGCTCAATACAAGCTGGACATCCTTCACAACCACAGTCTACACCTAGCTCGCCTGGATCGATTTGGCCATTATATGAAGGATCGCAGGGAGGACAATCTCCACCACAATCAACCCATTGCTCACCCAGAACCGCATCCCACTCTCCGTTTTCACATGGATCACAGGGAGGGCAAATAGGACCACCACAATCGATCAGTTCTTCACCGTTGTTTAGCACTCCATCGTAGCAATTCTCGCCAATTAAATTGTCTTCATTTAGACAACCAGACATAAAAAGAATTAATGTAATTGCTATGCAAACAGTTACAAAATTTAAGAAAATAGATAGGCTCTTATTCATTGTGCGTATTTTAGGCATGCCCAAATATAGCAATTGAGCAGAGGAATATGGATAATCTTGATTGGAAGCCTGCAAAACCCACAACTAAAAAAGCTGTAAAAGCATTTATAAAGGAAACCGGTTTGACCGAATTGGTTGCACGTCTTCTTGTACAAAGAGGAGTGGGATCACTTGAAGATGCTGAGGATTTCCTAAAACCAAAACTCGAAGAACTCCACGATCCTGAGCTAATGCTCAATATGGAAAAGGTAACTTCGAGATTAAATAAAGCAATAAGAAACCAAGAAAGAATTATGGTTTACGGCGATTACGACGTCGACGGAACCACTTCTGTTGCTATGGTTGCATCATTTCTTGAAGCTCTTGACGTTCAAATCGTTCCATATATCCCCATGAGATACCAAGAGGGATATGGAGTAAGTAAAGATGGTGTAGACAGAGCTAGAAAATCAGGTTGTACCGTTTTAATTACTCTTGATTGTGGGACAAAAGATTTCGAAGCTCTTGATTATGCATGTAAGCATGGTATAGACACAATTGTTTGCGACCACCACTTACCCGCAGATGAAATACCAAACTGTTTTGCCCTTCTAAATCCCAAACAAGAAGGTTGCAATTATCCTTTTAAAGAATTATCAGGAGCAGGTGTAGCATTTAAAATGCTATCTGCATTAGTCCCTGAAATTGGTTTAACCATGGATTCTGTATACGACCATTTAGATCTTCTTGCTTTGAGCATAGGAGCTGACTTGGTTGATATCACTGGCGA
>JAYZNI010000075.1:0-9072 GCA_036152255.1 Bacteroidota bacterium
GAAATCCGCCAACTTGGTGAACTAGGTTTCCTTGGCATCATGGTTGACCCTAAGTATGGTGGGTCAGGCATGGACGCGCTAAGCTACGTTCTTGCTGTGGAGGAAATCAGTAAGATTGATGCATCTGCTAGTGTGTGTATGAGCGTTTGTAATTCACTATACTGTTACGGAATCGAAGCATTTGGATCAGATGAACAAAAGGAAAAGCTCCTGAGACCTGTTGCTAGTGGCAAGAAAATAGGAGCATTTTGCTTAAGTGAGCCTGAGGCAGGTTCTGATGCGACTTCGCAGAGGACCACTGCAATTGATATGGGGGACCACTACCTTCTTAACGGTACTAAAAATTGGATTACAAATGGTGGTACTGCCTCTTATTACATTGTCATAGCCCAAACAGACGCTGAAAAAGGTCACAAGGGAATCAACGCACTTATAGTTGAGCGCGGCATGGAAGGCTTCGAGGTTGGAGCAAAGGAAGATAAGCTTGGGATCAGAGGCTCAGACACTCACACACTTATGTTCACTGACGTAAAGGTTCCCAAGGTAAATAGAATTGGTGAAGATGGGTTTGGGTTCAAATTCGCAATGAAAACTTTAAGCGGTGGACGAATTGGAATTGCAGCTCAGGCCCTAGGTATAGCAGCTGGAGCGTACGAACTGGCTCTTGCATATTCAAAAGAGCGCAAGACTTTCGGAAAAGAGATTCACAAGCACCAAGCTATTGGCTTCAAGCTTGCTGACATGGCAACCCAAATCGAATGCGCAAGACTCCTAGTCTACAAAGCAGCAGCATTAAAGGATGCTGGTGAAAACTACGATTTAGCTTCAAGCATGGCCAAACTCTACGCATCTGAAGTTGCAATGAAGCAAACTGTTGAAGCAGTACAAATCCACGGTGGATACGGTTTCGTTAAGGAGTACCACGTTGAGCGATTAATGCGCGACGCTAAAATCACTCAGATTTACGAAGGCACATCAGAAGTTCAAAGAATCATAATCAGCCGAAGCATCCTCAAGGACTAATCTGCTCGTTTCTGGAATTCCATACCGTGCGTTTACCCTTATGGTAGACCACTACCTCCTTCTTGCCGTCTGAATCCGTATCTAGGACTTCAACCCTATCTGCCTTAACTATGCCAGACATTCCAACTTCTCTACCCTCGCCAAAGGTGAGCTCCCTGAGTGTACCCCCTTCGTCAACGAACAGAACTGATGATTTCAAAATATTGCTTGAAAGCCTGAAAGCAGGCACAATGGCCGGATGAACGTGAATGTCCGTCGTCGCCCTTACTCCTCCCGCGCGATTGAGTAGTTTCACAGATCCATTGCTACAGCCAGCATATATGTAGTCCTTTGATCCAACTCTCAGATGGTGGATGTTCTCTACATAAACCCCGCCTCCGAGTTTGGCGAAATTCCATCCTGACGTCCTTTTGCCTTCGCCTTTGAGGTTGGTGACCTTCCCATCTGCCGTGGCAACTAAAAATCTGTATTTTCTATTCTTATCATAGTCCATTACGCTGAATCCTGTGATGGCCAAACTACTATTGAAAGGGAATCCCTTAACACTGTTGCCCTTAACGTCTATGAGATATACTGCATCTGACGTTGCAAAAGCTGTTTGATATTTTCCGTTGGCATAAATATCAACTTCGTATGCCTTTCCTATTGGTGGAGATTTTACTTCTTTAGCCCAAACCACTTTTCCACCTGCTATTGCCTCGACAACAGAACGAACTTCGTCGTAAAGGATATCCATATCTTCGCGAGTTCTATGATTCATAATAACGCCGAGAAGATTTTCAGCTTTTGGATCATTTGAAATATCTTGATTTTCTGCAACAGCCTCAATTGTTGCTTCGTCAAAAACCCAAGCGTATCTATCACCGAGATCGACTGCAAGAAATGTTCCGCCTGGTGCTGGAACTACAGCTGCATATTTGTGGGTTAGGTCAGAGTCTTCGCTAGATATTTCAATTCCTCCACGATCGAAAATATGTTTGGGAATGCGTAATTCATCTTCCCAAACTATAATTTCATTTGATGCCTTCTCTAACACATAACCCTCTGGTGATTTGAAAAGACGAGAATTTACTCCAGCTTCTGAGCGCCAATGAGCAGCCATTTCCCCCGGTGCCTCAACCCAAGCATCAAGGCTAGCCTCATCGCCAATGAGCAATCCTCCACGCCATTCTTTATATGATTGCCCTGAAGGTATGGGGGCGTCTACGTTGTAGGTGTGAGTGAGTGAAAGTTTTTGGGTTTTGAAAGTAGTAATGGGAAGGGACGGATCCGAGTAGTCAATAGACCAAACCGTAAAAATGTCGGACGCAAAATTTGTGGGGTCAGCGGCGTCAAATGAATCCAACATCTTCACGCTGAAGTACGCTACTATTGAGAAATAAGCAAGCGCGAGTGCGATGGCAAGTAGTATAAGATTCCTCATAGTGCTAAGTTCATGAAATGCGACTCCAATTGGGGCGTCCTTCTAAAATTCTATCTAAGTTTATTTTTAATATCTGGTGCTTTGGTTGAGTGAGTTGAGGATCTTCCTCTAGGATTTGGCCCGCCATGTATCGGGCTGTTACCATGAGGTCGCGATCTCGCATTAGATCTGCCATTTGAAGGTCGGGGACTCCGGACTGTTGCGTACCCATGACGTCGCCAGGTCCGCGTATTTCCATGTCTACTTCTGCAATTTCGAAGCCGTCATTGGTGCGGCACATCGTCTCGAGACGGCGACGTGCTTCGTTGCTAAATTCGTCCTTAGTCATGAGGACACAGTAGCTTTGGTCTGCCCCCCTGCCGACGCGCCCACGGAGTTGGTGCATTTGGCTTAGTCCAAACCTTTCGGCGCTTTCGATGACCATGAGTGACGCATTTGGCACGTTTACGCCGACTTCAATGACTGTAGTTGCAACTAGGATTTGGGTTACGCCTTTAGCGAATCGTTGCATTTCTATTTCTTTATCCTCAGGTTTCATACGCCCGTGTACAACGCCTATACGAAACTTGGGGAGGGGGAATCGACGAGTAAGACTTTCGTAGCCGTCCATAAGGTCCTTGTGATCAAGAGTCGCGCTCTCTTCAATCAATGGGTAAACGACATAAATCTGCCTGCCTTTAAGGATTTGTTTCTCGATAAAATTGTAGACTGCTAATCGGTTGGAATCAGTGCGGTGGACGGTCTTTATTTCCTTCCTTCCTGGAGGTAGTTCGTCCAAAACGCTGCAGTCGAGATCGCCGTATGCCGTCATTGCGAGGGTTCTAGGTATGGGTGTCGCAGTCATCACTAATACGTGAGGCGAAATTGATGATTTAGCCCAAAGCTTACTACGCTGAGCTACCCCAAACTTATGCTGCTCATCGATTACTGCTAACCCTAAGTTTGAAAACTTTACTGCTGGCTCAATAAGAGCATGAGTGCCGACAATTATATCCACTTCACCAGATTCAAGACCTTCGAGAATGGGTCGGCGAGCGGCCTTTGTAACAGAGCCAGTGAGGAGTTCCACTCGCACCTGCATTTGACTTAAAAAGTCAACTATCCCATTGAAATGCTGCTGCGCTAAAATCTCTGTCGGAGCCATAATACAAGCCTGATAACCGTTATCTATTGCTAGAAGCGCAGTCATAAGAGCAATGATTGTCTTGCCAGACCCCACATCACCCTGCAGGAGTCTATTCATATGCCAACCTGTATTTAGATCGGCACGGATTTCCTTCATTACTCGCTTTTGGGCTCCAGTAAGTTCAAAGGGAAGATTCTCCTTGTAGAAGAAATTGAATTTCTCGCCCACAATTTCGAAACGCACTCCCTCGATGTCAATAGTAACTGACTGCTTTTGTTTTAATAATGTCAGCTGGAGGTATAGAAGCTCCTCAAATCGAAGGCGTTTCAAAGCGCTATCAGCCTCTTTTGGAGTCTTAGGTGCGTGGACCTTTTCAAATGCTTCAGTCCTTCCTGGCATTTGAAGTTTCTCAAGCATTTCATCACTCAAAGTTTCCTCGAGCTCTCGCTTAACCTTAAACCAAGCCACACGAATCAACCGACCCAAACCTGAACTATGGAGTCCACGAGAGGTGAGTTTTTCTGTTGAAGGATAAACTGGATGAAGGCCTCCGCCTCCTCTTTGTTCGTATTTATCGGCGCGCTCAACTTCAGGATGGGGGATACTCCACTTACCTTTGTAATTCGCTGGTTTACCATAGATAACAACTGTTATATCTATTGGAAGTTGATTCATAAGCCACTTGCCTCCCTTGAACCAAACAAGTTCTAAACTTTGGTCTCCGTCTTCGAATTGAGCCACAAGGCGACTTTGCCTTCCAATCCCAACCATTTTTTTAGACGTGATTTTTCCTTTAAGCTGGAGGGCAGTAGAATCAGCAGTAATATCTGCTATGGTGTGGAACTTTGATCTATCCTCATACCTAAATGGCAGATGCTGTATAAGATCGTAAAAAGTGAAAATGCCTAATTCTGTCTGAAGAAGTTCAGCGCGTTTGGGACCCACCCCTTTGAGGTAGGCTATTGAAGTAGACAGAGAATTAGGTTGATTATTCGACACGGCTTATGCAAAATACCGCATCTAATAATTTATACCAACATCAAGACAGGATTCTCTAAAAGATTTTTGAAATCTTGTAAGAATGCAGCTCCCGTTGCGCCGTCAACAACTCTGTGGTCACAGCTCAAGGTCACCTTCATAATATTGCCTGGAACGATTGCGCCGTCCTTAACGACAGGCACTTCGTTGATGCCTCCTACTGCTAGGATGCATGCATCAGGTGGGTTGATAATTGCAGTGAAGCTTTCTATGCCAAACATGCCCAAGTTTGAAATTGTGAACGTATTTCCTTCCCAATCTTCGGGCTGTAGCTTCTTTGACTTTGCTTTAACAGCATAATCTCTTACTTCTTCACCAATTCCTGCGAATGATTTTCCGTCAGCAAATCTTACAACTGGCACAAGTAATCCATCTTCAACTGCAACTGCTACACCAATGTGTACGTGCTGGTTGTAACGGATTCTATCCTCTAGCCAACTGCTATTTACTGCTGGATGCTTCCTTAATGCAATTGCAGCAGCTTTTACTACCATATCGTTAAAAGAAACCCTAAAGAATCCTTGGTCGTTGATGGCCTTACGCGCTTGGATAGCGTTAGTCATATCAATACTCAAGCTTAGGTAGAAATGTGGTGCTGAGAATTTGCTTTCTGCTAGTCGTGAAGCAATTACTTTTCTCATTTGGCTTACACCAATCTCAGTAAATTTCTCTTGAGTCATAGCTGGCATGCCAGTAGCACCTGCCATCTTAAAGTTCTCTACGTCGCGTTTTACTACGCGTCCACCTTCACCAGAACCAGGGATTCTGTTAAGTTGTAATCCTAATTTCTCAGCAAGTTTTTTAGCCAGTGGTGACGCAACAACTCTTCCGTTGCCAGTTGGAGGTGCTGGAGCTGCTGATTTAGGTGTAGTTGAAGCTGCTGGAGGTGCAGCTGGAGCTGCTGGAGGTGCAGCTTTGGTTGCTGGAGATGGAGTCGCCACTGGTGCAGCAGCAGACGCAGGTGCTGGAGCCTCTTCTACTTTTTCATCCTTTGCTGAAGCATCTGCCTCAGCTTTTTTTAATAATTCTTTATAGTCTTCTCCCTTCTCTCCAAGAATACACAACACACTATCAACAGGTGCTGTTCCACCTTTCTCTACACCAATGTATAGAAGATAGCCGTCCTGGAAGGACTCAAATTCCATAGTTGCCTTATCAGTCTCGATTTCTGCGAGTAGATCTCCGCTTTCAACCTCTTCTCCAACTTTTTTATGCCATTCTGCAACAACACCCTCTGTCATGGTGTCGCTTAGCTTGGGCATTTTGACAATTTCAGCCATGGTTCAATCATTTATTTTGATCAGTCCTTAACGAACGGATAATCTTCTTGTGTGTAAACATCTTCGTAAAGCTCGTATGGTTCTGGTAGAGGACTCTCCTCTGCGAATTTAACAGCTTCCTCTACTTTTACTTTTACTTCTTTTTCTAATGCTTTGATTTCATCAGCAGTCATCCACTTATTGTCTAAGAGTACATTTTTAACGTGAGTGATAGGGTCTTTTTCTTGGTATTCGTGTACTTCATCCTTAGTTCTGTACTTCTGTGGATCTGACATTGAGTGCCCTTTATATCTGTAGGTCTCAATATTGAGTAATGTTGGTCCCTCACCTTTACGACCTCTCTTAGCTGCTCTTAAAATTGCAGCGCAAACTTCTTCAGGGCTCATACCGTCAACAGTCTCTGAAGGCATATCGTAACTAAGTCCAATCTTTGACATGTCTGTCACGTTTGTTGTCCTTTCAACACTTGTACCCATTGCATACTGGTTATTCTCAATAATGAATATAACCGGCAGTTTCCAATTCATAGCCATATTGAAAGTCTCGTGGAGAATACCCTGCCTAGCAGCTCCGTCTCCCATGAAACAAACTGTTACATGATCTTCATCTCTGTATTTGTCCGCGAAGGCGATACCTGCTCCTAGTCCAATTTGACCTCCTACTATACCATGTCCCCCAAAGAGATTTTTTTCCTTGTCAAACATGTGCATTGACCCTCCCTTTCCTTTAGAAAGTCCAGTTCGCTTTCCATAAAGCTCAGCCATTACCTGCTTTGGATCAGAACCCATCACAAGTGGGTGGGCGTGATCTCTGTAAGCAGTAATAACTCTATCTGTATGCTTAATAGCCTCCATCATACCGCTTAGGACAGCTTCTTGACCGATATAAAGATGGCAGAATCCACCGAACTTCTGCTGGATATACAGCTGCCCGCACTTCTCCTCGAACTTACGCATCAGGTACATTTCTTTGTACCATCTGCGATACACAGCCTCTGAATGAGGTAGTTTATTTGCTTTCTTTTTTGCCATAGAATTAGTTTATGGTGAGGGCAAAGATATATTCAAACTGCAACTTCGTAACTTTACCTGCCTGCAAGATTTTACTAGTTAATTTTTGATAGCTAGCTATTTTTCTTCTAGCTCTATTTGCAATTGAATTCTTTAGACCAAAACATATCGAGATTTGACCCCATTTCTCTATCTGAAATGGACGCTGTTAAGTTGATGAATAGAACAGACACAAAGTTCGTCTTTCCCTTAACTACACTGATAAAAATTCTACCAAAGCTGGTTGAACACTACAGGGTGCTTGAGATTAATGGCGTTAGATTGAATGCATATCGCTCGTTGTATTTTGACACTGAGGATTTTCAATTTTACCATCAACATCATAACGGAAAAACAAATAGAAATAAGGTCAGATTTAGAGAATACATCGATTCTGGACTTTCATTTCTTGAGGTAAAACGCAAAAACAATAAGGGCGAGACGATAAAAAAGAGGATAAAAGTGAAAAAAATCACTGAATCACTTGATGACTCAAACTTAGACTTTGTAAATAAAGTTATTGGTTCTAAGATGCCTCTAAAACCTCAACATTGGAACAAATTCAGCAGGATTACGTTTGTCCATAAACGTAGAAAGGAAAGATTAACTATAGACGTTAATTTCAGGTTCGAGGACATAAATTCGACAAAATATAATCTTGGCAACATGGTTATTGCAGAGGTAAAGCAGGCTAAAAGGAATCTATCATCTAACTTCATTAGAATTATCAAAGAAGAGAGGATACATCCGTTTAGGATTAGTAAGTACTGTATGGCTACTTCTACTCTGTTTCCTCAGTTGAAGAAAAATAACTTCAAAAGAAAGTTTTTACATTTAGACAAACTTCAGACAATATGAACGAATTACTATTGCTACTAACTGATTTAGAATTATTTGGAGCTGACTTAATCAACAAGAAGGATTTTTTCGAGCTTCTAGTAAAGGCGATCTTTAACTTCTTAGTAATCGGTTACATCGTTCGCTATTTATACTATCCTGCTACAAAAAACAAGGACTACTTGTTTACCTATTTGCTCATCAGTGTAACAGTGTTCTGTTTGTGTTTCCTTTTAGAAAACGTAAAACTAGAGCTGGGATTTGCTCTGGGACTGTTTGCCATTTTTGGGATTATCAGATACAGAACAGACCCTATTCCTATCAAGGAAATGACTTATTTGTTCATCATAATTGGGGTCTCAGTAATCAACGCGTTAGCAAATAAGAAGATCAGCCATGCTGAGTTGATATTTACTAATCTTCTAATTATTGTTGTGACATATGGCTTAGAGAAGATTTGGCTACTTAAGCATGAGAGTCGTAAAACTATAATTTACGAGAAAATTGAGCTTATTGTTCCTGAAAGAATAGACGAATTACTTGCAGATCTGAAGGAAAGGACTGGGCTAAACGTAACAAGAGTTGAGATTCGCAAGATTGATTTCTTGCGTGACACAGCCCAACTTAGGATCTTCTTCTTTGAGGATGAGGACTAAGTTTTAGCAACAAAAAGTCTTGAAATGTCAAACAGATAGTTCGTTCCTTCATCTAGGTGTAAAAAATCCGAAATAGAGGATATCTAAAAAGCTACTAAGCTTTCTTGAGAAGAACAACAGCGTGAGCGCTAATACCTTCGCCTGTTCCAACAAATCCTAGTTTTTCAGTTGTAGTTGCTTTGACGCTAATCTGTTCTAGGCTACATCCAAGAATTTCAGCAATTGAATCTCTCATGTCATCAATGTGAGGAGCAAGCTTGGGTGACTGGAGGCAAACCGTTGAATCGATGTTTCCTATTGTCCACCCCTTACTAGAGATTAAATCCCAGGTGTGAGCTAGAAGTTTTTTACTATCAATGCCTATGTAGGCTGGATCTGTATCTGGAAAGTGTTTACCTAAATCTCCAAGTGCTAGAGCACCAAACATGGCATCACATATTACGTGGAGTAGGACATCTGCATCACTGTGGCCTACTGCACCAAAAGTGCAAGGAACTTGAATACCGCCAATCCAAAACTCTTCACCTTCGGCGAGGCAATGTACGTCGTAGCCATATCCGATTCTGAAATCCATGTGGCCTAAAGTAGGGAATTAATCCTCAGATAGTGCATCTTGAATCTCTGAGAATTGCATTCTTAA
>JAYZNI010000076.1:0-24813 GCA_036152255.1 Bacteroidota bacterium
GGCCAAACTTTCCGAATCAGCTTTCGTAGTTGTTGGAGGTCTAGCAGGCGCTCGTGACGAAGCACTTCGAAGAGCAATCGACAATATAGATTTATCAAAATATCAGGACAGGAAGGTGATAGTTAGGGGATGCGATAAAGCATCAGGGCCAGAGGCATTACTCCTGTTCCAATCAAAAATTCAACCAGTAGCCAAAAGAATAATGTTTGGCGAAGCTTGCAGTACTGTACCAGTATTTAAAAAGAAATAATGCTAAGTAAGGAAAGCGATAAGAAGCTGTTTTTAATCGATGCATATGCTTTGATCTTCCGTGCTTACTACGCGTTTATCAAAAATCCTAGGATTAATTCAAAGGGGATTAACACGTCGGCTGTATTTGGGTTTACTAATTCATTACTGGAAGTTATTAGAAATGAAAAGCCCACCCACCTTGCCGTTGTTTTCGACCCTCCAGGGGGATCGTTTAGGACTGAGGTTTTTGAAGATTACAAAGCAAACAGAGATGAAACGCCAGAGGACATCAAGATCAGCGTTCCTCTAATTCACAAGGTCCTAACTGCTATGAATATCCCCGTCAGAGTTGAGCCGGGGTTTGAAGCAGACGATCTAATTGGTTGCCTTGCAAAAAAGGCAGAAGCTGATGGATTTGACGTTTATATGATGACGCCTGATAAGGATTTTGGCCAGCTTGTGAGTGACAAGGTGAAGATATTTAGGCCAGGAAGGGGGAAAAATCCTGCAGAGATATGGGGGCCAGCGGAAGTTTGCGAGAAGTTTGGCCTACAGAACACAATGCAGGTAATTGATTACCTAGGGCTAATGGGTGATGCTTCTGATAACATCCCTGGAGTACCAGGTGTGGGGGCCAAAACTGCTTCGAAACTTCTAATTGACTTTGGTAGTATTGAGGAGCTCTATGCGAATACAGATAAGCTCAAGGGAAAGCTTAAGGAAAAGGTGGAGGCAAATCACGACAAGGCACTTTTGTCAAAGCAGCTCGCTACAATTGTAATAGACATTGATACTGATCCTGCTTTTGAAAAGATGACTTTAAAGGAGCCAAACAAAGAACTCCTCATGGAAATTTTAGAGGAACTTGAATTTAGAACTTTGATGCGTCGCATGCTTTCAGACTCTACTCCAACTAAAGTTGCAGAATCCAAGGTTAGTATGCCTTCTACCCCAGTTACTGAGTTCTCAAACGATCCACAACTCGATATGTTCGCTGTTGCAGAACAGGATGAAGAAGAGGAAGCTGGAAGAGATCCCCATGGAGAATATGTGCACGTAGATACTGCTGAAGGTAGAGCGAAACTGATTGCAGAACTCGAGAAGTCTGAGAGGTTTGGGCTGCATGCAATAACATCGGGTTTTAATGCAATGATTGATGAGCTTTTGGGATTTTCTATATGTACTGAAGTGGGAAAGGCGAGCTATGTAACTCTTTCAGACGGAGTTCTTGAAGAATTTAAATCTGTTCTAGAGAATGCAGATAAAACTATCATTGCTGCTAATTGTAAATTCGTAACAAAGATCTTTGCTATGCATGGCGTGAATCTTACAAGGAATGTGTACGATTGCATAGTTGCTCACTACCTTATTGATCCTGATTCTACAAATAGACTTGAACAAATGATCCAAACCTATGTGGGACTCATGCCGCGATCTTTGGAAAAACTCATAGGCAAGGGAAGAACTTTGAGATCGTTCAGAGACCTCGATCTGAATGTCGTTTGCGATTATGCTGGAGAATCTGCAGATATGGTGATGCGACTTTCGAGCATCTTGCAAAAGCACGTCGAGCAAGCTGAAATGGGAGAACTTCTCAAAAATGTTGAGTTCCCTCTAGTTGGAATCCTAGCTGAAATTGAACTAGCTGGAGTTAATCTAGACACTATAATGCTTGAGAATTACAGCGTTCAACTTGCAGGCCAAATCGACTCCCTCAAATCTCAGATTCTAGATTCAGCAGGTGAAGAATTCAATGTCGATTCGCCGCGTCAACTTGGAGAAATCCTCTTTGAGAAACTCGTTCTTACATCTAAAGCCAAAAAGACAAAAACCGGTCAATACCAAACCGGAGAGGATGTACTTAAAAAGCTAATCCACACCCACCCCATTATAGGCCAGGTCCTAGAATACAGAAAACTCAAAAAACTACTTAGCACATATGTCGAACCGCTTCCAAAGTTGGTAAATTCCCAAACCGGCCGACTACACACGTCTTATATGCAAACTGTTGCATCAACAGGACGCCTTAGCTCTAAGGACCCAAATCTTCAGAACATACCTGTCCGCACAGAAGAAGGCCGAGAGATTAGAAAGGCCTTCATTCCCGCCGACAAAGACCATGTTCTCCTAGCTGCCGACTATAGCCAAGTAGAGCTTAGAGTAGCAGCCGCTATGAGCAACGACCCCGGCCTTGTTGAAGCGTTCAAAGAAGGAATTGATATTCACACAGCAACGGCGGCAAAGGTGTTTGGCGTAGGTCTTGACGAAGTCGACAGACTGCAGAGATCACAAGCAAAAGCAGTAAACTTTGGGATACTTTATGGGCAAGGGGCTTTTGGCCTAGCAGAAGAGCTTGGCATAAAAAGAGCCGAAGCCAAAGAGATCATCGCTAGCTACAACGAACAATTCAGCTCGCTCGAAAGCTTCACTAAACAGTGCGTAGAAAAAGCGAGAGAAGTTGAATACGCTGAAACCTTACTTGGCAGAAGGCGTAGGCTTCCAGACATCAATTCCAACAATGGAATGGTTAAGGCCTTTGCTGAACGCAACGCAGTCAACGCGCCCATTCAGGGCTCCGCAGCGGACATAATCAAGGTAGCAATGGTTCGCATTTCAGAAGCTCTAAAGGCTAACAACCTCAGAGCCCAAATGATCATGCAAGTTCACGACGAACTCGTATTTGACGTTCACAAAGACGAACTCGAGCAACTCAAGCCCATAGTCAAGAAATGCATGGAAGAAGCAATCCAGTTAAGTGTACCACTTGAAGTAGATATGTCTTCAGGAGCAAATTGGCTTGAAGCTCACTAGCCTATTATTGAATTACCCAAGGGAGAGCTTGAGGCTTGCCATCAAGCTCGATAACTACGAAGTAAGTTCCTCTCGGTTTATCGTCAGGGTTAAGCTCGAAATTGTGTTGGCCTGATTTCAAGTTGCCACTATATACATGTTCTACAATTCTTCCCTGAATATCTACAAGTTTGATAACTGCGTCATGAACTAGGATAGTTGAGCAGCTTAGATTTGAGACCCCATTATCAGAAGGATTTGGGTAAAGAGACCAATTAGGTCCAACAGTCCACTCTTCAAGAACTAACATATCCTCATCGTATGTAGTAATGTTGATATCGTCAAGGAAGATATCGTTTCCAAGGCGAGACTCAAATTCGAACATTACTCTGAAGAATTCTGTTTGATATATGCTTTGGGATAGAACAAGAGTATACTCATTCCACTCATCATCTCCTGCAGGCTCAAATGGATAAAAATGAGGGTCAGTTGAAGGAAGATCTGTGAATCCTCTGTGCATCTTTCTAAGATCCCAATCATTTCCACAATCACCAGTAACGCTAATTCTCAATCTATCATCTGTCTCATCATCTTCTGATGTTCCCTTAAAACAGTATGCCCACTTGTAGTTGATTCTAATCTCATCAACACCTGTCATATCCATAGTGCTTGAGATAAAGTAGTCCTTATTAAACTCAATATCATTAGACCAGTTTTCAATATGCAGGCATCTATCTCCTGTATATGCAACATCGTCATTTAGCTCCCAACTTCCGTCTTGAAGTACGTCTTCAATAAACCAATGATCACTAGGGTATTCTCCAACTTCAAATCCTTGTTGAGCAGGTGTGTCCATGGAACCAGCAGAAAGAACGGTTATTGTCATAGGCGTAGATGATTCTTCTGAAGCTGAATTGCTCGCCGTAAGAACTACTTCGTAAACCCCCTCTACATCAAAAACGTGATAAGGATTAGAAAATTCTTCCTCATCACCTCCACTTAAAATTGTTCCATCACCAAAATCCCAAGACCAATTGCTTACGTCATGGTAACTCATGTCTGTAAACTGAACTCCATCTCCAACGCAAACAACATGCTTATCAACGCTAAAGTTTGCCTCACAAAGTAGAGGCACCCCTTCAACACCAGTAGCATTCAAATTTGAAATAGTCGAAAGTTCATTTCTGTCAGAAGTTGACGAAAGAGCCGCTGTGCGCATACGAGTCTTTTGGCCTTCAGTAAACATTCTACCACAATAAGAGTACTCCATGTAATTCTGCACATTGTCTAAAGACCCACAAGATTCTCCATCAACATCACAAGTAGTCCAACCCATAGATAGAGGAGTATCGTCGACGTTGTCATCCCAATCACAATTTTCTGGCTCACCTGGTGTGTTTGAACCACCCCAAAGGTGACGTAAGTTTAGCCAGTGACCTACTTCGTGAGTAAGTGTGCGAGAGCGGAATGTGTTTGATGTTCCAATAGCCCCTGTATAAGAGTTTTGGATTACGATTCCATCTAGCCAAGCATCTCCCCAGTTGTCTACTGAACCAGGCAGGTATGCATAGCCCGCGGCTCCTGCAGCTTCTTCACAAACCCAAATATTCAAGTACATATCCCTAGGCCAGCTCACTAAGTTTTTCACATCATCCTCACCCTCAAAAGTTAATTGACTAACTGTTCTAGTAATGCCAGGATGACAGTTTCCATATGGATCCTTCTTTGCTAATCTGAACTCTATTTCAACATCTGCAATGATGTCTGTGAAGGCGTCAACTACTTGGCTTTGGTCTTCATTAAGAGCCCTAAAATCTCTATTTAAAACCTCTACTGCATTGTAGATCTGTCCATTACTGATATTCTCAGGTCCATTAAAATGAATGATGTGAAATACAATAGGAATAATTATCAAATCATCTCTTTGCTCACCTTGAAGGTTTGCAATTTTTGTCTCCATCTCGAGTTGGTGAGACGCTTCAGACATTGCTTCGATTTGGTCTGGAGTGAGGCCAAAAGTTCTAACTGTAGAGTTATAAATTCCACAGGGCTCAACCTCTTGAGCTTGGCATATATTTAAAGCTAAAAGTAGAGAGAATAAGCTCAAAAGAGCTGATTTACAATTCCTTTCAAACATGGTTTTAATTTCTTGAGAATTACAAAGATAGGTTTTCTAACCTTAAGCCTAAATCTGTAATCTCTTCCAATGGATCCCTTCTCATTCCATGGGTAATCCTCATCTGGTAATCTCCTTTAAGTGGGAATTGAACTTCATCTAAATATTCTATCCTATGGCTAACCATATCTCCTAAGCCCGAACCATACCATCTCCCCCTATTATCTGCAAGAATACATTCTAAAGTATCTATTCTGTGCTTATTATTGGGATAGGTGATGTCTATAAAGAGGTATAAATTTGAATATGGATAATCTCCATTATGTCTCAAATCAATTGAGCCATTAAAAAACCTATCTGACGGTTCACTTATTGTAAAGCTCAACTCAATAGTATCAGTAGATAGCCAACCTCTTTCATCAATAGATTTTGATTCAGAGTAATATGGCATGTCCATACACGAACTTAATAAAACTACTATACTACAAACCCAAACAAACCTTTTCATCACCTTGTAGCTACTGGTTTTTTCTTATTCCTTCCACCCTTCTTTTTGTTGCGCTTATTTCTTCGTTTTCCTCCTTTAGATTTATCAAACCTTGTAAGGTCGTCTTGGCCTACTACATTACTGTAAGTGTGGTCGATTTCTTCCGTTTCTTCCGGTATTGCAAATTCAGTCAGTGAGTGAATTTTTTTACCCTTTTGAGAATTTGCAATAAGTCTATTCGCTTCTTCAACCGGAAGTGCAACGGGTCCTCCACCCTGTTCACCAAGTTGTAGGAAGTATACAATTTTCTTGAAGATGTCCATTTTAAAGACTACTGCCTTTCCCTTTTGGGTTTGAATTTTTGCGTGTGGAGAAGGAAAGTCTTTGACTGCTTCTACGTATTGGTCCAATTCGAAATTGAGACAACACTTAAGCTTGCCACATTGTCCTGCCAACTTAATTGGATCAAGTGCTAGTTGCTGATATCTAGCCGCGCCGGTCGATACTGATCTAAAGTCTGATAGCCAAACCGAACAACACAGCTCCCTTCCACAAGATCCTATACCACCAACTCTTGCAGCTTCCTGCCTCGCACCAATCTGACGCATATCTATCCTTATCCCAAACTTTCGAGCAAGCTCCCTAACAAGCTCCCTGAAATCCACCCTTTCATCAGCGATATAAAAAAAGGTCGCTTTTTTATTATCTCCCTGAAACTCAATATCAGTAAGCTTCATGGGTATTCCCAATCTCTTTATTATTTCTCTAGCCTCAGTCCTAGTCTGTTCCTCCCTCTGTCTTGCATTATGCCAAACCTCAATTTCCTTTTGGGTTGACTTATGCATGATCTTTTTAATCTCGTGATCGTCCTTTACTCTTCTAGATGCCATTTGGCTTCTAACCAATTCCCCAGTAAGTGAAACAACACCTACATCAATCCCAGGATTTAAATTGATGGTTACAATATCTCCAACATGGTATGTTTCGTTGGTTCCCTTTCTGAAAAAACCTTTTCTATTATTTTTAAAGCGAATCTCAAGAATGTCAAATGCCTTTACACCATTTGGAAGCGCTACACCTTCAAGCCAATTAAAAACAGTCTTTGACCCACAGCCGCATGAGCCGCAACGTCCGTTGTTACGACATCCCCTTGGCAATCCATCAGGCCCTTTACTACAGCTACTACATCCCATGAAGTACGAATATAAATATTTTAGGCTGCTTCCTTCCTTAGGAGCATATGTATCTGAACACTTAGGTCCATAAATACAATTTTTGAATTGACATTGCCAACTATATCTCTGTGAGCCGCCTCTAAAAGAGATGAAATTTTGACTACGTTTTGATGATGGATGAATTTGGCAAACTTTGAAAGAAATGCCTGTTCACCTGGGGTTAATCTAACAAGTGAATTTGCCCCGTAATTACCAACTATACATTGGCGAACCATGTGTAAGGCATATGTTATGAATCGTTTTTGGGCTTCCCTCCCTGGTGCAGCAAATTCATTTGTTTGGCGCATCATAGCTTCAGCATCCCTAGCCCAACAAGCTCTCATCCATGATGAAAATAATTCCAAGTCTGGTATCTCAGTTCCAGATAAAGCTAGTCTTTTAGCCGCAGCAATATTTCCTTCAGTCACATGAACCCAACCCATTGCTTTTTCGAGAGTAATCCCAGTAATTTTTTCTAGTCCACTTGCGGCATCATCATCATTAAGTCTAGGAACTTTCACCCTTTGAAGTCTAGAAAGTATTGTTGCAAGAAGGCGGTCTGAATTCGATGACACGAACAACATTACTGTCTTATCTGTTGGCTCTTCAATAAGTTTAAGTAGCTTGTTTGCCGTATCAACTCTCATAGTTTCTGGGAGCCAAAGTATCAAAACCTTATAACCTCCGTGGAATGCCTTGAGCCCCAGTTTGCGGTTTATCTCTAATGCTTCATCAACTGAAATAAACAGCTGCTTTTTATCTGCACCTATTTTATTCAACCACTCCTCTGCTCCAATGTATGCTCCTTCGAGCATCATATCCCTCCATGAACTTTGAAAAGGATCCGAGACAGATTTGCCTGAACTGTCTTTTTTGAAAAATGGGAACGACCAGTGTAGATCAGGATGCTGAAGTTTAGAGTGAGCTACACACGAATCACATTCTCCGCAAGAATCATCATCGGTTTTGTTTGTACAGTGCAGGTATTGTGCATATGCTCTTGCAAGAGCTAAAGCTCCAGAGCCCTCAGCGCCGTCGAACAATTGAGCGTGTGCAACCTTGCCAGATCTAATGCATTCCCTTAGGCGGTTTGATAAATTGGTTTGGGCTACAACGTCTGAAAACAGCATGTGCTAATTTAATCAGAAGTTTGCGTTAATCGCTAGGAAAAATCCTCTTCCAGGCGCAGACAATCCGGATGCAAATTGCTTAAAGTGAGAGTCTAGAATGTTTTGGACTCCTCCGTGGACGTAAAGGTTGTCATTTATGTCAATACTCGCATCGATATTTAATGTCGACCAAGCCGGGGTTCCATCAGGAAGTGCTTCGTTTAAATTATCTGTTGTTCCTGGTCCGTATAGACTCACATGTTTTTCGCCATTGAATAATGAGTATGTTGATAGGCTGAAATTGTTTGAACTGTATTTTAATCCAATACGCCCAAATAAAGGTGGGATATGGCTTAATGGAACTTCGTCAATAATGGTTTGGCCTACGGTATAATTTACAGTTCCATTAAAACTCAATGCATCTGTAAACTGTGATCTCAGCTCGCATCTTGCTCCATAAACAAAAGCATTATCGATATTCGAGTTCATATGGACCAAGACTGATTCCCCTTCATATGGATACACACCATCTCCATCATAAGTTGTAGTTATGGGTGCAATTGCATCTGCCCAAAGACTGAAAAATCCTGCTCCCGTAATACTCAAAAGTTGTGGGTCATTAAAAGGCGATATGGTTATACTTTGATCGAAGGAATAAATGTACTCTGGTGAAATGTTGTCGTTTGGAATGAGGAGAATTCCATCCTTTTCTCTAATCTTAGTGACGTCATCAATGTTTGGATTTCTAAAGCCAGAAGATAGAGAAGTGGTACTTCGAATTTTTGATCCTATTGGCATCTCAAAGCCCAAACTTCCCGTCAATGCTCCATTGTTCATGTGAACATTTTCAAAACCTAACTGATTAAAAGATGTGTTATCTAAATCAAAATTTGCATCGAGTATTGAGTGATTATACCTGAGTCCTGCGTGCAAAACTTTATCGTCTTTAGTCCTCTTAGCTGAAGCGAATGCACCAAAATTGAGCATCATAGATCCGTCGTTTGCGTACCTGGTTTCTACAAGAATTGAATCACTTGTTGAGCCAGAAGTAGATGCCACTCCATTCCATTGGCCATCAAACCCCATTTCAAAATCCCAACACGATTCCTTATTGGGTGATGATCTCCAAACTGAATTAATTGACATTACATCGACGTCTTCGTATTGGCTTGTTCGATTAGCTCCGTAGAGTACTCTCTTATGCCTTGATTCTTGTATGTTTTGGTAAGCAACCGTAGTGTGTAATGACCCTGGTATCCCTAAAAACTGTTCCCAGCTCAACGATGTTAAAAGTCTGTTTTGAGGCCCGTAATACCACTCTGCCCAAACAGGCTGCATAGTATTCTCATTGATATCATTTATCCTATCATATCTAGAAATAGGAGAGCTAGTAGAGTATTGAATATTTGTCTGTAAAGCACCACCAGGGATGGCAACTCTTAGCTTATGCATTAAATCAAGTTGGTTGTACCCTGTGCCTATTTGAACATTAGGATCATTATTTATTAAAACTGTATCCTGAGCACCCATATACCTAGCCACGTACTTGTTCATTAGCCCCCAATCTTCATCACCATGCATTCTGTTCTCCCCCATTCTTAAGTCACCAAAATCACTAGCAGTTAATGAAAATAAAGTAGCCCACTTCTCTGCACCACCTTCAACCCTAGTGTGAATCACATTTGAAGAGTTATTAGTCATTGTTTGAAGTGATGCATGACCTCCCCACATTTTTTCAGTATCTCCTCTTCTAAATCTTGGTCGATGAGTTTGGAAATGGATTACTCCACCTAGAGCATCGCTTCCGTACTTCACAGAACTTGGCCCCATTAAAACCTGTACTTGTTCAAGTGAATTTGGGTCTACTGTTATAGCGTTTTGCAAATGGCCTGACCTGTAAATTGCATTATTCATCCTCACTCCGTCAACCACGAGAAGGATTCTGTTTGCTTCAAATCCCCTGATAATTGGTGACCCACCTCCTTGCTGACTTTGTTGAACCATCACTTGGCCTGTGTTCATTAAAAGGTCTGTTGATTTTCCTGGGGGTCTACTTGATACTACTGAAGTTACTTGAAGTTGTTCAAATCCCTTTAGGCCTTCTCTTTGAACTTGGACAGGTCTGATATTCGAAGTGATTAAAACTGCATCTATACCAACTGGATTTTCGTTTAATCTTATTTCTGATGTTATATTATCATTTGGTAATATTTTCAATGTCTCGAAACCAAGAGACCTTACTTCTAGTGTGTCATTAAGATTGCGTTGCGGTAGAGTAAGAAGACCATTTGCGTCTGAAACTGAAGTTTCGTTTGTAGTAGTGTTAGTACAAACTGCAAATGGAATTGGAATAGATCCTACTAAAACTCTGGTGGTTTTTGGTGTGGTTTGGGCTTGGGCCTTGAGTGTCGGCACAATAAACAAACACGAAATGATTGCAATCGTGATAAGAAGGTATTTATTCAAATATTGTCTCAAGGACTTCATAACTCTTTATTTCTCTTAATCCAGCGTGATGCAGTTGAATAAACATTACCATAGCTAGCAAAAGCTCCTTACGGTCATTTTGATTGAGGCTTAGGTTGCGCAATTGAGCAAAATCCATGCCTGGAATTTTTATCATCAATTCAGCCAGGTCATATCTAAGCAAATATGAGTTTTTTGTTAGCAGTGGTTTGGCATCATACCATTCCCCATCCTCAAGGTGTAGACTCATCCCTCCTTCTCCCGGATTTTCTGGCATTAATCCAAGTGCACTAACAACTTTTGCAATGGTGTAAAAGTGAAGGTTGGCAACGTATTCATCGTTTTCTAATAGGTTGACTGCCTCTTCTACAACCCCAAAAACTCCTTCGATATGTGCCCCCTCTTGAAGTGACTTTTCCAGAACCTCAGCAATGAAAAATGCTAGCGCCGTTCTCTTAGGGTCCTGTTGAGTTTTAATTGCTGGGATTAATCGTTCAACTCCCTTATATGTTGCAAGTGACGATGTGTTTTTCCTCCTTAATTCACTTAATTCTATCGAAGCTAAAGGATGCCAAACAGAGTTACCTCCCTTCTTCGATAATCGAACAAATATTGGAAGAACTCCATGCTCAGTAAGGACTTTCACAACCTTGCTGGAATCCGAATAGGGAATCGCCCCAATGACTATTGCCTTGAGCGCAGAGTAATGCATTTATTGCTTTTCTGGGTTTGGTTCGGTCCAGCGCCCCTCGCTCTTAATTAGCTCTATTAAAGCATTAACGCCATCTGCTTCTGGGACATTCTTTTGGACTACTTCCTTCTCCCTGTAAAGAGTAATCTTCCCTGGCCCAGTTCCTACGTACCCAAAATCTGCATCAGCCATCTCGCCTGGGCCGTTAACAATGCATCCCATAATTCCAATTTTAACTCCCTTGAGATGGTTGGTCGCCTTGCGAATTTTCGCAGTTGTTTCCTCTAAATCGAAAAGCGTTCTTCCGCAGCTAGGGCAAGAAATGTATTCTGTTTTGGAAATACGCGCTCTCGTTGCTTGCAGTATCCCAAAGCTCAATCTATTCCTCTCCACTAAACTCACATTCTCCCCTTCGAGCCAAACCCCATCAATCTTCTTGTCAATTAATAACGCACCTACATCGATGCTAGAGAAAAGTGTGAATTTGTCAATTTCCTCAGGCCTTGTGTTGCGTATAATTATTTGGCCTTGAGGGATTCTAGCAATCGCGTCCCTGTATGAGCTAACAGGCATATAGCTCGTTGAGTGTAAAATCACCACCGTATTTTCTCCTCTTTTTAACTCGCTTAGCTTACTTACTTCAGATGTCTCTACAAGTATGTAGTGAGTACCTAATGATTTGGCTTCTTCAGAGAGATTTGAATATTGTTCAATAGACCAAAGAGGGTCATGGCCCTCTTTCTCTTCAGACCAAACCTCACCATTCACTAATATTCTTAGTGTACCAGGTATAGCAAAATCAACGACCCTATCCCCTGTGTAAATGATGTCCGCGGCTTGATCAGCAATAGCCCACTTATCGTCTGTTACTGAATATCTATAGCCCGCACCCATAAAGTTAGCATGAGTGATAGGACCTCTTTCAGCTATCGATGAAACAACTTTTGGAATTATCGTTTGGCGTTTTGAGGGGTTGAGTTCCGAGCGGGTGCCTTGGTGATTTGCGTATCTATCAACTAGGATTCGGGCTACCGGGAGTTCTGCCTCTGGGGCCTCGGTTAGGCTAACTCGAACCGTGTCGCCAATACCTTCTTCTAATAATGTGCCAATTCCTATTGCCGACTTTACCCTGCCGTCCTCGCCATCACCAGCCTCTGTAACCCCAAGGTGAAGGGGGTAGTTCATGCCTTCTTCTTCCATTCGGGCTACAAGGAGTCTGTATGCCTCGACCATAACGTTTGTGTTCGAGGATTTCATGGAAATGACTAGGCTGTGGTAGTCGTTGTCACGACAAATTCTGATGAATTCGAGAGCGCTTTCTACCATTCCTAGGGGGGTGTCCCCAAATCTGCTTGTGATGCGGTCAGAAAGTGAGCCGTGGTTGGTGCCTATACGCATCGCACGTCCTAAATCTTTACACTTGAGAACAAGGGGAGTGAACTTTTCACGAATTCTGACTAGTTCTTCTGCATAGCTTTCATCGGTGTATTCGTGATTGATGAATTTCTTTTTGTCGGCGAAATTTCCTGGATTTATTCTGATTTTCTCTACGAAATCAGCTGCCCTAAATGCAGCATTGGGTGTGAAGTGGATGTCTGCTACTATGGGAGTGTCGTAACCTGCATCTCTTACTCCTTTCACAATCGCTTCAAGGGCATCAGCATCTTTGATACTTGGGGCGGTAAGTCTAACTAATTCAGATCCTGCTTTTATGAGGCTAATCGATTGTGCTATACTTGCTTGAATATCACAAGTATCTGTTGTTGTCATCGATTGTATGCGAAGTGGGGAATCTCCACCTATAGATGTTGAGCCAACATGAACTTTTTTGGTTTGGGCTGGGGGCTTTGGGCCCTCGCCTCCCTCACCTAGGGTATCAAAAAACGTCCTCTGACGGAGCAAAATCCATATTACTCCTATAGAAATTGCTGCGTCTGCAATATTCCAAATTGGCGGGAAAATTTCTGCTCCTCCCAGTCCAAAAGGCATCCACTGTGGCCAACAAACCACAAAATGGAACATGTCGACAACATTTGCCATAAATAGCGGCGCATATCCCTCAGTTGTGAAAAGAGCAACCGTTGCCCAACTTGAATGAGTGAATATGAGACCGTAGAAAGCGCCATCAATTATGTTGCCTATTGCTCCAGCCCAAATCAAAGTCACGCAGCGCAACATTCCTTTGTGCGCGCCCTCCTTAACCAACTTTGAGAGGTAGAATCCAATTGCAACAGATGCTAAAATCCTGAAAGAGGTTAAGAGCAATTTTCCTACAGATCCGGGCAAAGCCCAACCAAAGGCCATTCCCTCGTTCTCCAAAAATTGGAGTTCGAGAATTCCAGGAATAAAGTCCGCTTTCTCGCCTAGAGTGAAATTGAGCTTTATGTAAAACTTAAGCGCCTGGTCTGCTAGTAACAGCGGCAATAACCATCCTAGAATCAGTCTACGCATCTTCTATGTAGCGCTATGAAATTGGTATTATTGTCTTTGCTTGGCCTCAATTGAAAGAGTCGCGTGAGGAACTAACCTCAATCTTTCCTTAGGGATGAGCTTTCCCGTAACCCTGCAAATACCGTATGTCTTGTTTTTAATTCTCAGAAGAGCATTCTCAAGATTTACGATAAATTTCTCTTGGCGTGCAGCTAGTGCAGCAGTCTCCTCTCTACTCATAGTCTCAGAACCATCTTCCATCATCTTAAACGTTGGAGCAGTATCCTCTGTTGAGTTATCGTCCTTGTGCGACATAGAAGAGCGCAATTGCCTCAAGTCTTCTCTAGCTAGTTCTAGCTTTTGTTCAATTAACTCCTTGAATTCATCAAGGTCTGATGCTGAGTATCTAATTTCTGCCATGGTTAAGGCGTTTTATCGTTTAACAACCTGAACTTTAACCGAAGTTGTTTCGTCTAGTTCAATTTGTACAGCCCCTGCTTCATCCTGCCAAATAACTTCTTCAGCTAGGGTCTGTGTTCGAATATAGTCCAAATTTTCTACCAACCTACCCTTTACTTCATCATTTGCATCAATAAACAGTGTAATTCTATCAACTACCTCGAGGCCAGTGTGCTTTCTAAGGTTTTGAACTCTGTTAACCAGTTCCCTAGAAAGACCCTCAGATTTGAGTTCGTCGTCAATTGTAATATCCAGCGCAACAGTCAATCCTCCTTCACTTGAAACGAGCCAACCAGGAATATCCTCTGTAGCAATTTGTACATCTGAAAGAAGAAGTTCAATCTCACCTTGGCCGTCATCAGGTATAATCATAAGATTTCCCTGAGACTCTAGTTTTTCTGCTTCATGCGAGCCCAAACGGTTGACAGCCACTGCTATTGCCTTCATTCTCTTACCATATCTAGGGCCCAATGCCTTGAAGTCTGGCTTTATAGATTTAACGATACCTCCACCATCTCTAATTGCTTCAACTTCCTTAACGTTTACCTCTGTTCTGACTAGATCCTCAATTGAAGCAAGTCTCTGTGCGCTTTGATCGTCAAGAACTGGCACCATGATTCTTCTCAGCGGTTGACGAACTCTTATCATTTCACGCTTCCTAAGACTTAGAACTTGTGAACTCAACTTTCTAGCAAGCTCCATTCTAATTTCAAGTTCCTTATCAATGATGCTTGCGTCTGCTTTAGGGAAATCTGCTAAGTGAACAGAATTCTCTGCACCATCTCTCGATACCCCAAGTCCCTCATTCACATCTCTGTAAAGTCTGTCCATATAGAATGGAGCAATAGGCGAACCAAGAATAGCACAAGTCTTTAAACATGTTGCTAGGGTTTGGTATGCGCTTAATTTATCGTCATTCAAATCGCCCTTCCAGAACCTCTGTCTGTTTAATCTAACGTACCAATTACTCAGCTCGTCAGTCACAAAATTTTGAAGTAGTCTTGCCGCTTTTGTAGGCTCAAGATCCTCAAATGCCGAGTGCATTTCAGAAGCAATTGTGTGCATTCTAGAAAGAATCCATCTATCAATCTCAGGCCTAACAGAGTGTGCTACTTCAGCTTCTGTGCCTTTGTAGGCATCGATATTTGCGTAAAGGGCAAAGAAATTATACGTGTTGTGAAGGGTGCCAAAGAATTTCCTTGTTACCTCTCCAACTCCATCCAAATCAAACTTCAGATTATCCCAAGGCTGGGCGTTACTGATCATATACCAACGAGTAGCATCTGCTCCATAAGTATCCAAAGTTGTGAATGGGTCAATTGCGTTTTTCAAACGCTTCGACATCTTCACTCCGTGCTTGTCTAGGACAAGTCCATTGGATACAACGCTTTTGTATGCAACATTATCAAACACCATTGTAGAGATGGCGTGAAGAGTATAGAACCAGCCTCTGGTTTGGTCTACGCCCTCAGCAATAAAATCAGCTGGGTAAGCACCTCCAGCATCAACTTTTTCCTTGTTTTCAAATGGGTAATGCCACTGTGCGTATGGCATAGACCCTGAGTCAAACCAAACATCTATTAGATCTGATTCACGTTTCATCGGCTCACCAGAGCTCGATTTTAATACAATCTTATCTACTATGTGCTTGTGTAGGTCAAAGGTGTTATAATTATCCTTTGACATATCTCCTGCTTTGAAATCTGCAAGAGGGTTCTCATTCATTAGGCCAGCTTCAACAGATTCAGCACATGCTTTTGCTAGTTCTTCAACAGACCCAATGCATCTTTCTTCCGAGCCATCTTCAGTACGCCAAATAGGGATAGGTATGCCCCAAAATCTAGAACGACTAAGGTTCCAATCGTTTAGATTTTCAAGCCACTTACCAAATCTACCAGTACCAGTACTTACTGGTTTCCAGTTAATAGTTTTATTGAGTTCGGCCATCCTGTCCTTCTTTGCAGTTGCCTTTACAAACCAAGAATCTAGTGGGTAATAAAGGATGGGCTTATCCGTCCTCCAGCAATGAGGATAGCTGTGTTCGTATTTCTCAACCTTAAACGCCTGACCTCTAGTCTTAAGGTCAATTGCAATCTCTACATCAACAGATTTTTCTGGAGCTTCTCCATCAGAATAGTATTCATTCTTTACAAATCTTCCCGCAAACGGACCAAAACCTGCTCGAAGTCGGCCTTGAAGGTCAACAAGTGGGACTCCATGACCTGTTCCATCGTCAACAAGCATTGGAGGTACTCCAGCAGCTTTTGCTACCATTGCATCATCGGCACCAAATGTTGGCGCTGTATGAACGATACCTGTACCATCCTCAGTAGTAACGAAATCTCCAGGAATTACTCTGAAAGCCTCCTCTGGGTTATCCATTGGCTGAGCCCAATCAATAAGTTGATTGTACTTAACGCCAACTAATTCTGACCCCTTACACCTTCCAATGATTTCGTGTTTTGGCGCCTTTTTATCGAACTGTTTAGCAATTAGCGCCTCTGCAAGAACAACAATACAAGGTTCTTCAGTGTAACGATTAGTCGTTTTAACGATTGCATAGTCAATCCTCGGGCCAACAGTTAAAGCCGTGTTCGATGGAAGAGTCCAAGGTGTAGTAGTCCAAGCTAATAGATCAATAGGAAGATCGCTTTGGTCCGAGGTAAACGCACGGATTTGAGCAGCTCCTTCTGGGGTAGCTCTGAATTGTGCAACAATAGTTGTGTCCTTAACATCCCTGTATGTGCCAGGTTGGTTTAGCTCGTGAGAACTTAGACCAGTTCCTGCCATAGGGCTATATGGTTGAATTGTATATCCCTTGTAGATTAAGTCTTTATTGTATAGTTGCGAAAGAAGCCACCATACAGACTCAATGTATTTGTTTTCATAGGTTACATATGGATTTTCCATATCAACCCAATATCCCATTTGGCGCGTTAAATCATTCCAAACACCAGTGTACTTCATCACTGCCTTCCTACAAGCTTGGTTGTATTCCTCAATAGTAATTTTCGAGCCAATATCTTCCTTTGTTATCCCAAGCTCCTTTTCAACTCCAAGTTCTACTGGAAGTCCGTGAGTATCCCAACCCGCCTTTCTTTCAACTCGATTGCCATTGAGCGTAGCGAAGCGGCAAAAAATATCCTTGATAGCACGGCTCATAACGTGGTGAATACCGGGCATGCCATTAGCCGATGGTGGGCCCTCGTAAAACACGTATGGGTTGTTATCTTGGCGAAGATCAACACTAGCTTTAAACGTGTTTTCCTTCTCCCAGACATCCAACATGTCACTCGCTAAACTGGATAGGTTTAACGATCCTCTTTCAGGAAATCCTTTTACCATGCCGCGAAGATAATTATACCCTACTGAGTTTAAGCATATTTGTCATGCCAGCATCCTTAATTGGCATAGATGCCATGTGAACAACAAAATCCTTATCCTTCACTTTGCCATCCTTGAATAAGATATATTTAATGTCTGCTATAGTGTGATCGGTGCTTACCATCTTTGAATAGTAGATTGCTTCTACACCCCAGACCAAACTCATTTGGCTTAATACCTGCTTATTTGAGGTAAACATAAAAATGTGCGCCTTAGGTCTTTGCGAACTAACCTGCATTGCAGTGTAACCTGAATAAGTCATCGTAACGATAGCTGCAGCCTTTGTTCTTCTTGCAAGTCTACAAGCATTGTAACATATAGAATCTGTGATAAATCTATCGTCGTCAGGATTGTAAGGAGGGCGTTCGTTGAAAGCTCTGTCATTATTCGCTTCCATGTTTTTGATGATCTGACACATCGCTTTTACAGCGTGAATTGGGTACTTCCCCACACTTGTCTCTGCTGAAAGCATTACTGCATCTGTCCCATCAAGTACTGCTGTTGCAACATCGTTCACCTCTGCTCTAGTTGGGGTAGAACTCTCAATCATTGACTCCATCATTTGGGTAGCAACAATCACAGGGCGCGACGCAGATCTACACTTATCAATAATCTCTCTTTGCAACAGAGGAACTTCTTCCATTGGAATCTCAACGCCTAAATCGCCCCTTGCAATCATCACCGCATCAGTTATTTCGATGATTTCATCCAACATTTCAACGGCCTCGGGCTTTTCAATCTTAGCAATGATTCTAGCGTGCTTTTCCTCAGCATCTATTCGCTTTCTAAGCTGCTCAATGTCGTTTGGATTTCTCACAAAAGACAGACCAATCCAGTCCACATTATGCTCTAAAGCAAAGGCCAAATCTCTTTCATCCTTTTCTGTAATACAAGGAAGAGAAATTTCAGTATCAGGAAGATTTATGCCCTTTCTAGGCTTAAGTACGCCTCCATAAATCACCTTACAAACAACTTCAGAATCAGAATCAGTAGAAACCACTTTAACCTTCAATTTTCCATCATCCAACAGAACTGATTCACCTGGCTTTACGTCCTTAGCAAAATTCTTGTAGTTTGTGTAAATAACTCCATTAGATCCTGTTTCATCTCCTACCTTTATCCTTAGTTCGGCACCCTCTTCAAGATTTATTTCGTCTCCTTCAAGCTCTCCTATTCTCAGTTTGGGCCCTTGTAAGTCAACTAAGATTGCAGTATTAGACCCTAGCTCTTCATCTAGCTTTCTAATTTTTGCTATAGTTTGTTTGTGTGTTTCGTGATCTCCATGAGATGCGTTGATTCTAACAACGTTCATACCTGCAAGCAATAGTTGCTCCAACATTTCAGATGATGACGTCACAGGACCTATTGTCGCTATAATCTTTGTTTGCTTCGTAGGAAACAATGATGGTTTTGTAATACTCATAACTTATCTAATTCAAACATCGCATCTAAAGCGCCTGAATTTTCAGGATCCACAGAAGTTACTAACGTAACGAGGTTTGATTTTCTAATTGTACTAATAATATCCAGCTCCTCTTCCACTCCTTGCCTAACTCTCAATAAATAATCAAATGAAGACGCTCCACTAGCAAGAATGCCTTCAGGAACTCTATTGAGAACTAATGCTATATCCAAGCCCAAATCTTCATCCATATATCTATGCACAATATGCTCAGTTGCCCCCGATTTACTCAGGTTTTCAAGCATTCGGTCATAGGAAAGTTGCCAACCGAACAATCTATTTAGATCAAAGCAAAGTCGGTGACTCCCCACATGTGAACCTATTCCAAAAAGGGCAAAATCACACTCTATTTCCCAGTCTAGCTGAAATTTAGGCATTACACGAATATAACCTATTTCGAACTTTCTTCTCTTTCGAAAATGGTTCTCCAACCTCTTCTAGCTGAATCGTGTTCTGCAATTTTCTTTGATCTACCAGTACCTGAGCCAATGCTTTCGCCATCAGCAATTACTTCAACTTCGTATTTACCCTCGCCTGATTCGTGATATTCTCTAACGACTTCGAATTTTAGCTCTACTTTATTTACTTGAGCCCAATGATGAAGCTTGCTTTTGAAGTCAGTGGTTTCATGGATTCTTTGGTCTATCCCATGAGCCTTTAAAAGCATTACAACAGCTTTATATGTCTTCTCGTAACCGTGGTCCTTATAGATTGCACCAACTAATGCCTCAAGAGCATTCCCAACCATATTACTTCTGATATCATCTCTTCGCATTCTTACGTCGAGAAGGTCTTCCATGCCAATGGCTTTGCCAATTCGATTTAAGTTTTTCCTATTTACTACCCTTGATTTGCGTTGGGTTAGTAATCCTTCCTGTGCCTTTTTGTCTGATTTATAGAGATAATGAGCTACGCATAAGTCTAGAACTGCGTCTCCCAAGTATTCTAACCTCTCATTGCTTTTCCTGCCATTTACATCACCATCAATAGCTGAGCTATGCCTTAATGCTTCCTTGTAGTAATGGCGGTTTTTAACCTTAAGATTAAAATGGGTTTTTAAAAGTGCATCAATTTCGTCAGAGCGATCATCTCGCCTGAATAATTGATTAAGTAATCCCATTAATTAAGAGAATTTCTTGAATAACACTGATGCGTTGTGTCCACCAAACCCAAAAGTGTTAGAAAGCGCCGCCCCAACTTCTCTTTCGCGTGCCTTATTAAATGTGAAGTCTAGATTAGGATCTAATGCTTCATCTGTATGTTCAAAGTTGATTGTAGGTGGAACAATGTTGTGCTTAACAGCAAGTATACTTGCCATCGCTTCGATTGCTCCAGCTGCACCTAAGAGGTGACCTGTCATAGACTTGGTAGACGAAATACTCAAATTGTAAGCATTGTCACCAAATACTTTTTGGATTGCTTGGGCTTCAGCAACATCCCCTAAAGGAGTCGAAGTTCCGTGAACATTTACGTAATCTACCTCCTCTGGCTTCATGCCTGCGTCTTCTAGAGTTGATAGCATAACATTTTTAGCCCCTAGACCCTCAGGGTGTGGAGCAGTGATGTGGTGAGCATCAGCACTCATGCCTCCACCAACCATTTCACAGTAAATGTTTGCACCTCTTGCAAGTGCATGTTCAAGAGATTCAAGAATAATTGCACCAGCTCCTTCTCCAAGAACAAAGCCTTCTCTAGTTTTATCAAATGGTCTTGATGCTCTAGTAGGTTCGTCGTTTCTAGTAGATAGTGCTTTCAGTGCGTTGAATCCTCCTATACCACCTTCAGTAACAGCAGCTTCAGATCCACCGCTTACGATTACATCTGCCTTTCCTAATCGTATTAGATTGAAAGCGTCAATAATTGCGTGGGTAGAACTTGCGCAAGCACTAACAGTAGCGTAGTTAGGTCCTCTAAATCCGTTGCGAATGCTTATATGTCCGGCAGCAATGTCCGGAATCATCATTGGTATAAAGAAGGGCGAAAAACGAGGTATTCCATCACCAAGGTAGAAGTTTTTTGCCTCATCCATAAAACTTTGGAAGCCACCAACACCTGAACCCCAAATAACTCCCGCTCTGTCTGGGTCAATACGAGTAAGTCCCGATTCGTCTTTAACTTCAATTCCCTCAGCTATAATCCCTGCATCTTGTATGGCTTGCATTGAACTTACCACTGCGTATTGCGTGAACAAGTCCATTTTACGAGCATCCTTGCGGTGGATGTACTCTTGCACGTCAAAGTCTTTGACTTCACATGCAAATTTGGTCTTGAAATTGGTTGTGTCGAATCGAGTAATCGGAGCTGCCCCACTAACACCCTGGATTAAATTATCCCAGTACGTTTTTGGATCATTTCCTAGGGGTGTTACTGCCCCAAGTCCGGTTACAACTACTCTTTTTAACTCCATACAAGAGTCAGTTAGTTACTAATCGTCTATTAATTAGTCGAGTCTTCGATGTGCTTAATAGCCTCACCAACAGTGCTGATGTTTTCAGCCTGGTCGTCTGGAATAGCGATATTGAATTCCTTTTCGAATTCCATAATTAATTCTACTGTGTCGAGAGAATCGGCACCAAGATCGTTTGTGAAGCTTGCCTCAGGCGTTACTTCGCTTGCATCTACTCCTAGCTTATCTACGATGATAGCTGTTACTTTTTCACTGATATTAGACATGGTCTTAGTATTCAATTTGGTGCAAAATTAGGTCAATCTTAAAGGTTCCAACCTTTTTAAGTAGAAAGTTTTAACCAAAAGGATCTTTGCGTTTTGTAAATTTCAGAATTACAGCAAGTTACGTATAAAATACTTTTCTAATATTTCTTCAGTATTTCATCATGTGGCTACCTGTTGATATTTGGGACATCACAATCTGAAGAGGTAAAGCCAAACGGTATTTTTAAATAAGCTCTCATATTATTAGGCCTTTCCAAAATTTTTTGTTACAAAAAATTTATAAGTTATATTATGTGAATTATAGCACCTAATCACTACTCAGTGAATTGCGGTTAAAGGCATGCTTACTAAAATTCCTACACTTTTGTTTACACAATAATTTGTCTTTTCCCGTTTTATACTTTTTCATATGAATGCTTGAACATGATTATCAGGAGCATTTTCAATTAATTGATTTACTTAATTCGTTTTGAATTTCATAAAATCATCAAGCCACTCATCACTCATCCTTCAGTGATAATTTTTGTCCACTTTTTCCTCTGCAGCTTTTCTTATTTCCCTTCTTATTTCTGGGTCTGTAACTAAACAAAATGTCCAGGGTTGTTTGTGAGCACCTGATGGAGCAGTTCCTGCTATCTCAATAAACTTTTACCACATCTAGTGGAACTGGCTCAGATGAAAACTCTCGAACACTACATTGATACTGCATTTTTTTCGATCATGTCCACAATGCGCGTTCGCGTTTGACCTCAATAAAATCTATCAAGATCATAGGGATGAAATCCATTTAAGGTCTCATTTTCTGCATTAGTTTAGACGCGTATACAAAGTCGTTCAAAGTGTCAGAAGAAGTCGTCATCATTTCATAATTATCTCCAGCCCAAGCAACTTTACCCTGGTGTAAGAAATGGATAGTATCAGAAGCTTCAATTACACTATTCATATCGTGAGAGATTACAACGGTAGTCATGTTGTACTCCTTTGTAATGTCCACGATGAGATTGTCTATTACAATTGCTGTTTGCGGGTCTAGTCCAGAGTTTGGTTCATCACAGAAGAGGTATTTGGGATTCATAGAGATTGCTCTTGCTATTCCCACTCTTTTCTGCATACCACCACTGAGTTCTGATGGTAGTTTATTGTCAGATCCTTCAAGTTCAACTCTTCGCAGACAGTATTTAACCCTATCAAGCATATCTGCTTCTGACATTTGGCTAAACATCTTTAAGGGGAACATCACGTTTTCTGCAACTGTCATTGAATCGAAAAGCGCTGAACCTTGGAAAAGCATGCCTATTTCCTTTCTGATTTGGGTTCTTTCGTTGAGTGACATTGCTGTGAAGTTTCTACCATCGAATAATACATGACCTGAATCTGGCTCTAGTAGCCCAACCGTACATTTTGTCATCACACTCTTACCCGAGCCAGACCGTCCAATAACAAAGTTGACTTTGCCTTGATGGAATTTGGCATTAACTCTATTCAGGACTTCTTGTTCCCCAAATGATTTTGATATGTCGTTTAGTTCTATCAAAGTAGGATTTGGGTTAGGACAAGATTAGAAATCATAATGATTACAGCTGAATATACAACAGCTTTAGTGCTAGAACGAGCTACATCTAAAGCGCCACCTTCGACATAATAACCATGGTAAGATGATACAGAAGTCATGATTAAAGCAAACACACTTGTCTTAATCAAAGCGTAGATGACATCATAGGTTTTGAAATCAACTTGGACTCCGTATTGATAGTCAGCCATGCTACTTACTCCTGTTAGAAATGCAATCAAAGCTCCAGCAGCAATACCTAAAAACATACTGATAATTACAAGTATAGGTATGCAGATAAATCCAGCAATAATCTTTGGTAGGACTAGGTGGCCAGCGCTATTGACACCCATAATTTCTAAAGCATCTATTTGCTCTGTCACTCGCATTGTGCCTAGTTGAGAAGCGATATTAGACCCAACCTTTCCAGCTAAAATGATAGGAATTAGAGTTGGTGAGAATTCTAGTATTGTTGTCTGTCTTACAGTAAATCCAATTGTATAAACTGGAATCCATCCCCCAACTTGGTGAGCTGTTTGCAAGCACATAACAGCTCCCATAAAGGATGCAAGAAGAACAACAATGCCAATGCTATCAATCCCAATAATGCTCATCTCTTGAACTAGCAGTTTGCGGAACATTGACCATTTATCTGGCCTGCGCAATACAGACCTTAAAAATCTCGTATATCTACCAATGTGGAAGATCGCCCTCATAATTGCTAAGGTACAAGCTAACTATCCCTAACTTCACCCCATGAAACAACGTTTTGTCACCGTACTATTGTTATCCATTTTTTTTGGCGCCCTTTTGAACAGCTGTTCGAGTGGGAAATGTGCTACTTGCGACGCCTATAACAAAGTTGATATTTGTGTCAATGAGTAATAAAAGAGAGGTTTTTGCTGTGATTATGGCGGGAGGTGTTGGGACTAGGTTTTGGCCTATGTCTAGGACATCTAAGCCCAAACAATTTCTAGACATCCTAGGAACTGGCCAGTCATTAATCCAAATGACATTTGCTAGATTGAATGCTACAATCTCAAGCGAAAACATCTTAGTCGTTACAAATGACATTTACCGTGAAGATGTTCGTGAACACCTTCCCTCATTACCAGAAGAAAATGTGTTGTTGGAACCATGTATGAGAAATACGGCTCCTTGTATAGCTTATGCAAATTCAATCATTTCCTCGCGAGTTAGTAATGCGGAAAATGTTGCAATTGTGGTTGCTCCTTCAGATCATTTGATTACAAATACGGATGAGTTTAACAGAGTCCTAGATTTAGCATTTAACAAATGCTTAAGTAATTCTAAAATCATAACCCTAGGAATCAAACCTTCGAGGCCAGATACTGGATATGGATATATCAAATACTCTGGGAGCGAAGCTATAGCCGATGTTGTTGAGTTTGCTGAAAAGCCAAACAAAGAAAGAGCTTTAGCATATTTAGAATCTGGTGATTATTGTTGGAACAGCGGAATGTTTGTTTGGTCTTTAGCAACCATAAACTCTGCTTTTGAAGAACATCTTCCAAATATGTATGCTTCTTTTAATTCTGGAGATAAAGTGGCTGATATTTACGATGGGTGTGAAAATATTAGCATAGACTGCGGTGTGATGGAAAGAGCATCAAACATCGTAGTAATACCTGCAGATTTTGGGTGGTCTGATTTAGGTACCTGGACATCGCTTTCAAATCATTTGGCCTTGGACGCAGATGGTAATGGAATTATTGGTTCAGAAGTGATGGC
>JAYZNI010000077.1:0-10437 GCA_036152255.1 Bacteroidota bacterium
AGTTTCCAATTACATAAGGATCCTTGAGAACGCTTTGGTTTGCATCGAATCTATCTACACGAACACCTACGTTGAAGATAATGTCGTCAAAAGTAAACTTATCCATTACATACCCTGAGATGTAGATTGGTTCATAAGGAGATATAGGTCTTGTTTTGCGTCCAGTATTTGGGTCGGTGTTATTAAAAAACTCTTCAATAGTATATGTACTGTTGTCTTTATTACCCCATGCATCATATCCATAATAAGAAACAGCACTACTTCCCTGATTTAATAACTCATCTGCAGAAAAGTAATCAAGCTGCAAAGAGTCAGGATGAATTGCGTCAACTTGTATTAAATCAGTTGCTCCATATCCTAGAATCTCCCTAAGATTTTCATCAATTAAATATTGATTCTCACCTTCTAATCTATCATAAGTTACATAGTACTCTGTACCAATATTTGTTACAGTTGAATCAGTAAAGTCAAGTTCTTTAATGTGAGAGTTTGTGTAAAGTCTTGCTAGAGTCCAAAGACCAATAGGTGCAAGTGAGAATGCTGCGTCTCTTCTTTGCTCATATTCAAATCCAAGTTGGAAAGCATGGTCACCAATATCTGCAGAACCAGCTGCACTCACACGGAATTGTGTGTTGTTGGAAATATAATAAGTACCACCTTGTTGTCCAGGGTAAGTCCAAAGTCCGTATACAGACGATGGGTTTTGACCATTTAGAATTGCATTTCCATTTTGAACAGCTAAGATGCTTTCATATGGGCCATCAATTTCTGGGTCATAATTCTCTTGCTCAAATAAGTTGAAATACTGTTCGTTAATTGCAGCAAGTTCTTCATTGTATTGCGACTCTTGGAATTGAACTAAAGTATCCTCCCAACCATTGTGTACAAATCTTCCGGTGTTGTAGTTGTAATCGTATGAGTTTCTGTTGAGCACATTGAATGTTCCAACGTGACCGTAGCGGAAATAGTTATCTCTGTGTTGTGCGTCTTGTATAGAGTAGTTTGTTTCACTATAATCAACCATAATTTGGTAGAATACATTTTTTAGAGTGCTAGGATCATCCTCTTCATTTACAAATCTCTGGCTGAATTTTGCATATGCTCTCCAGTCAAGGTTTGTAACTAAGTTGTTGTTTTCCCAATTCATTAATGAGTTAGCATAAGTAGCAGAGTATGACCTTCCACCAGCTGCAGTAGCTCCAAATGTTAGGCTTGTAGTTTCGTTTGTGTTAACGTCAATCTTAGCTACAAGGTTTGCGTTTTGGCTTGATGCGTTCAATCTAGTTGGTACAACTGTGAATGCTCCAGTTCCAGGTATTGCGTTACCATCAGCATCGTACTCTGGAAGTAGAAAATCTGAATTGTATAGCGCACCGTTCACTTCACCAGTTGAACTGATGTTCTGACGAAGAGGTGCATCAATGATTGATTGGCGAGCTTCATCAGTAATTCTGTAAACACCTCCGAATGTTGGTCTAGGGTCCTTTTGGAACGTATAGTTTCCAGAGAGGAAAAGTCCTAGAAGCGGATCTGTTTTTTCACCTTTATCGTTTTTGCGGAAAAGGATTGGACCAGATGCAACCATCTCAGCTAGGTTGTAACCAAATTTATCTAAACCTATAACTGATTCGCCCTGTGGAAATCCTGAAGAAATCACCTCACCACCCCCAAACCACTTACGACTTGAATTTCTTAGTGAGATGTTAATTACACCACCTGTAGCATCACCAATGTTTGCCGGGATACCACCTGTTACAACCTGTACTTCCTCAATTGCAGACTTTGGAAGAGCTTGTGATCCACGAACTTTAATACCATCTATATATACCCATGTTGATGATGTACGAGCACCACGTATAGAGATTCCTCCACCAGTACCTGCAGTACTTGCGCCAGCTACTGTTGTTGCGATAGATGTTGCAGAACGACCTGGTAATTTGTCTATGTCTTCACGACTAACGGTTCCACCTGACGCACCACCATCTTTGTCAATAAGAGGTACTTCGTATTCAACAACTTCTGCTTCAGCAACCATTACACCGGCGCTAAGAACTGTTTGTTTATCGGGTAAGATTTGAATTTTGTTAGCATTAATCTTTACTCCAGTAATTTTTTTTGGCTGATATCCAACGAATGATATTAGGACGTCATATGTGCCAGGTGCAATTGGCTTGATTGTAAACTTTCCATCAAAATCGGTATTGGTACCAGAAACTTGGTTACCGTTTAGGAAAACAACAACGCTGGCAAATGGAAGTGGATCTCCCAAATCTCCATCAGTGACAGTTCCTTTTAGCGTTCCAGACCCTACTTGGGCCAATCCAGCACTTGATATTAAAAGTACTGCTGCAAAAAATGATATAAAACCTTTCATTAACAGGTGTTTTTCAGGCGTTTCTATAGAAGGCGTAAATATAACCCATTTTCACCCTTTGTGAAAGATTGTGAAAATTCCCGTAAATAGCAGATTATAAGCGGTTTCTCATGCGTCTCCACCACGAGTGGTTTCTCCCACCTACCTGACGTCGTGCTTGTTTTTGCCCATCGAGCATCATTTTCTTGGTTTTATCGTCTTGCATCTCATAGTGATCTCGCTGCCTTTGCTTGTAATTTTTCTCCAACTCTTTATAGGCAGCTTTTGCTCGCTTTTTGGCCTTTCTCTTTGCCCTCTTTTCCTTAAATCTTTCAATCAAAGATGGCTTTTCATCGATTTGGGCTTGTGAGGGTACCCCCAAACCCAAAGTACCCAAGAATATTATGTACTTTATAAAATTCACTTCTTCAAATTTAGCTCTTTTACTGCCTCAATTGTTGTGTCAAAAGGCGTCGAACACAAGCCTTCTTTACAGACAAAAATTTGCACACTTTTTTCTTGGTAATTTCCGCCATATTTTCCTTTTAAAATTTTTGGGAATGATGATTCGAAACCACCTGCAGAAACAAGCACTTGAGGCAAAAATATTTCATCAAAATTTTGACGAATTGAGCCCAAATCATTTTCATCATTTGCTGTAATTGCAATTTCATAAAACTGGCAGGATCTCAGGAGTAGAATTTGGCCCCAATTTGTAGCTCGTCTAATATTTAGACTTTCATCCCAAGTAGCAACTAACATTCGATCCGACCTACTAACCCAATCAAATCTAGAGAAGTACCTCCCAAGTTTGAACATGTTCATTGCCATGGTTGAATTTGATGAAGGAATAACGCCATCATCATTCTCTTGTTTCCTAGCAAAAAGCTCTGAGGAATTAAAAGATGTAAACCAAAATGTGCCCAAGTCAACATCGTAGAATTTGTCAAAACTATAGTTGAGTAGGTCTTGTGCTTTGTACAACCAGCCCGAATCAAATGTTGCTTCATAGAGATCAATGCAAGCCTTTGTTATAAACGCGTAGTCCTCTAGAAATCCTGTTATTGTATGGCCAGTTTTAGAGTGGTAACTGTGGTATAAACCACCATCTTCAGTAACAGCATTTTCAAGTATGAAGTTCTGGGCTTTGATGGCTTGTTCGAGGTGTTTGGGCTCGTTGAAAACTCTGTATGCGTCACAAAGTCCAGACACTGTTAACGCATTCCAAGATGTTAGAATTTTTTCGTCAAGGCCAGGCTTTATACGGCCCTCTCTAAATTTCAAAAGTTGTGACTTTACCCTTTGAAGCCTTGCATTGAATTCATTTTGGCTTAAACCCAAACCCTCTGCCAAATCTTCATCACTCTGCCACTTCATCAATACATTGTTGCCCTCCTCCCAATATGATTTTTTATCAATTTCAAACACGTGGGAAACGAATTCAAAATCCTCCGCTGAAAGAATTTGCCTCAACTCGGAACTAGACCAAACATAGTACTTACCCTCAACGCCTTCTGAGTCTGCATCGAGAGCTGAATAGAATCCTCCACCTGAATCTCTCAATTCCCTTACGAGGAAATCAATTGTTTCGAAAACCAAGTTCTTAAAGCGAGGGCTTTTCCAAACCCGAAACGCATTAGAGTATGTTGAGATAAGTAGTGCGTTGTCGTAGAGCATCTTTTCAAAATGCGGAATCTTCCATTCTGAGTCTACGCTGTATCTGGCAAATCCACCGCCTATTTGATCGTAAATACCACCGCGAGACATTGCGTCTAGGGTTAGTTTGGTTTGGGCTAAAGCATCTTTATCTCCTACAACAGAGCCATAATGCAGAAGAAAATCTAAGTTCGTCGGCAGTGGGAATTTGGGCGCACCATTACTTAGACCAAACTCCTTATCCCAACTCTCTCGCCAACCATCTACCTGCTCTTTGATTGAGCTCAAATATTTTTCGCAAAGTTCATCGGGCCAAGGGCCGCCAGCAGCGTCTTTGTAGGTGAATTCTCTTGGCGCAGAAATAAGATCGGAAGAGGCAACACTTTGTTGAAGTCTAGAAGCGTATTCTTCGATTTTTTGGGGCTTTGTGTTTTTTAGTAGCACCAATTGTTCGAGCCTTTCTAAGAAGGTATCCTTTGGAAAATAAGTTCCTCCAAAGATGGGTCTCCCATCAGGTAGTGCGATGCAGTTTAAAGGCCAACCACCTCTTCCTGTCATGATTTGGACTGCGTGCATATAGACTGCATCAACATCAGGACGCTCCTCTCTATCAACTTTTATTGAGATAAAATGCTCATTAATAAATTCTGCTGCCTCCTCGTCCTCAAAAGTTTGGTGCTCCATAACGTGGCACCAATGGCATGCGCTGTATCCAATACTTACAAATACCAACTTGCCCTGCTCGCGAGCTAGGTCAAAAGCTTCGTCGCACCAAGGCATCCAATCAACTGGATTATGAGCATGCTGGATAAGATAAGGACTAGAAGAATCTGCTAATCTGTTGGTGTATTTGTGAGATGAGTTTGGCATCTAGATTAAGCCCAAATTTATTCTTAATAAAGTTAAAAGTAAGTGGTGATAATGTACCTTTGATGACAACAATTTTCAAGCAATGTCACTAAGCAAATCTGACTCTCAAATCGCAGCTCTAATAGAGCGTGAGCACAAGCGTCAATTAGAAGGAGCAGAGCTCATCGCATCGGAGAATTTCACTTCTCAATCTGTAATGGATGCTCAGGGTTCAATACTTACAAATAAGTATGCTGAGGGTCTTCCTCGCAAGAGATATTACGGCGGATGTAAGTTCGTAGACGAGGTGGAGCAGCTTGCGATTGACAGACTTTGCGAATTGTTTGGAGCAGAGTGGGCGAATGTTCAGCCTCACTCAGGGGCTTCGGCAAATTCAGCAGTAATGTTGGCTTGTTTGAATCCTGGTGATAAGATTTTGGGCTTTGACCTAAGTCATGGAGGGCACCTTACTCATGGTTCTCCAGTAAATTACTCGGGCAAATTGTACAACCCAGTTTTTTACGGTGTTGAAGAGGAGACTGGGCGAGTTGATATGGATAAGGTTGCGGAGATTGCAGAGAGAGAAAAACCCCAAATGATCATCTGCGGAGCCTCTGCTTATGCTCGAGATTGGGATTACGCTCGCTTCAGGGAAATTGCAGATAGCGTTGGCGCGATACTGCTTGCCGATGTAAGCCACCCTTCTGGATTAATTGCTGCAAAACTATTGCGCGATCCACTACCTCATTGCCACGTAGTAACCACTACAACTCACAAAACTTTGAGGGGTCCAAGAGGAGGAGTAATTATGGTGGGTAAGGACTTCCCAAATCCTTGGGGTAAAACCACAATTAAGGGAGTTGTCAGATCATTTACTTCTATTCTCGATTCAGGTGTATTCCCTGGTATGCAAGGAGGTCCACTAGAGCACGTAATAGCGGGAAAAGCTGTAGCATTTGGTGAAGCTCTTCAGCCAGCATATAAAGATTACTGCAAGCAGATTATTAGCAATGCCCAAGCTATGGCTGAGGCGTTTGTAGATAAAGGATACAACCTTATCAGTGGTGGAACAGATAATCACCTAATGCTAATTGACTTACGCAATAAGGACATCACAGGAAAGGACGCTGAGCTTGCTCTTGGAAAGGCAGAAATTACTGTCAACAAAAACATGGTTCCTTTTGATACGCGTTCTCCATTTGTCACTTCAGGCATGAGGGTTGGCACACCAGCAGTAACGACTAGAGGGCTTGTAGAAAGCGATATGGTTCAGCTTGTAGAATGGATGGATGAGGCAATTCGCAATCAAAATGACGACGCTGCATTAGAGAGGATAGGTGGAGCAGTGATGGAACATATGAATAAGTTCCCACTACACGCTTAATTCAGTTTTTTTACGCTTCCCTCCGGAAAATTTAGGAGGATGATCGATTCCACTTCTCTATTTCGGAAGTGCATCTTTATATGTGAGCACGTTGCTTCATTTATGCTCACACTGCCAGCATCATCTATGGTGTAGTAAAGGATATTTCCATTTCCATTAATGTCTACGTGGTCAATATCCCCGCCTGTGAATTTGGCATCAAGAGTCTTGCCCATCATTTGGTTTTGCAATGTGTCGTTTGTGTAGCTCAACACTTTTGCATTACCAATAAGAGATAAGATCGAAGGCTTATTGTCGATCACTGTCATCTTAACACTATCTCCAGTTAATTCTTCTTCTTCAGATCTAACGGTAGGGTTTCCTAAAAGCCAAACCTCGTCAGCATCAAGATTCCAACTCAACGAATCACCATTTCCAGAAAATGCTCCCTGCTCGAACTCAACATATTCTATTGCGAAAAGCCAATCCTCACTCTTGCGTAACCTCCTTGCTTCCAAAATCAAGGTGTCGCCTTCTTCTATATTCGTAGCTATTGCAGGCCTGAGTGTATCGCCGTAAATAATCTCAATTTCTTCAGTTCTGTTTGCATAAGTGCCGGTGACAGTTAGAGTTTTCGTCGAGTCCCTTACGACGACATTACCCCAGGCCGAACCTTCTCCTTCTTTTTGGGCTACAACAATACTATCTCCTGCGAGGAATCCCTTTTGGTCAAAAATGCTGGCGTTGCCAGCAAACCAACCCGCTTCAGTGTCACCGTCAAATTCACCTCTTTCACAATTTATGAGTGCCCCACCAATGTCCATATGGGTTCTTTGATAGATGCTTAGGTACTTATCCTCTTTGTCAATAGCTATAGAATCAGATGCTATAAAGTCTGTCCCTTCTTCTACAATTACATTCCCGCCTGCATATAGTTTTCCAGACCTAGAACTGTATGTGCCAAGATTGCTTTCAAGAGTTTTGGGCCCATTAATAAATTTAGCTCGTTGGTAGTATTTCACTAGTTTGCGCTCAATATCGTAGATGAGTTCAGGGCACGTAATACTCATATCCTCATGAAGGAATTGGACGTCTTCACGAACAGTAATGGTTTGGGTTTCTGGATTGAGGATGGCGTACTGAGCGTAAAGAGTAGTGCTGGGTTCGTTTACAACTTTAATGTTGCTGAACACTTCGAACCTTCCGTCATCGAATCTATATGCACTATCACAATTGAGTACGGCTTCACCGAATCCCAACTTTACATTACCGAGCAACCTGCTAGCTTCAGAAATTAGAGGATCTCGTTCAATGGTATTGGCGCCAAGGATTTTTACTTGTTCCTTGGGTGTGGCTTCTTCGGTTTGGGCTTGCCCTGAAAGTGCGAATCCAAACAGACTTAAAATTATAAGTATTTTTCTTAGTCTTTTGATCATCCAATAACTCCGGCAGCAACGGTAGCATGCGTGCTCGGATCCACTAAGATAAACGCACCAGTAGTACGATTAGTGCGATATGGGTCAGCAAGTATTGGAGAAGCTGTCTTAATTCTCACTCTTGCAATATCATTCATCGCTATATCTCTATTCTCCTCATCTCTGTGGAGTGTGTTGATGTCGATTCGGTAAAGCACTTCGGAAATTTTAGCCCTCACCTCGTGAGACATATGCCTGATGATGAGTCTAGCCGAAGGATTTAGTGGTCTTGAATCTAGCCAACAAATCTTTGCATCGACTTCGCTAAGCATTTGGGGTTGGTTGTTTTTTCTCACCAACATTTCGCCTCTGCTAAGGTCAATATCATCTTTCAAAGTCATCACAACGCTAAGTGGGGGAAAGGCAAGATCTAGCTCATCCTCACCAACAGTGATTTTTTCAATTGTAGTTGATCGGCCACTAGGTAGAGCTACAACTTCATCGCCTTTTTTAAAAACTCCTGAGGCAATTCTTCCTGCGTAACCCCTAAAATCTCTGTGTTCGTCGGTTTGGGGTCTGATTACATATTGTACTGGGAACCTGCAATCCTGAAGATTTCTATCAGCTCCAACGTGAACGTTTTCGAGGTGGTGGAGTAGATTAGAGCCCCCATACCAAGACATGTTTTTAGATGTGTCTACAACATTGTCTCCTTTAAGTGCGCTAATCGGAATAAAGGTGATATCCTTGATGTCGAGACGAGAACTGAAGCTCTTGTAGGATTGGACGATGTCGTTGTATTTGGCCTCATCATAATCGACCAAATCCATTTTGTTTACACAGACAACTAAATGCTGCAAGCCCAAAAGTGAAGCGATAAAACTATGTCTATGAGTCTGCTCAACTAAACCATTTCTTGCGTCAATCAAAATAATTGCAAGGTCAGCTGTCGAAGCCCCAGTAACCATATTTCTTGTGTATTGAATATGACCTGGGGTATCTGCTATAATGAATTTACGTTTAGGTGTTGCGAAGTATCTAAATGCAACATCAATTGTAATTCCCTGTTCTCTTTCTGCTCTTAAGCCATCTGTGAGTAGGCTCAAGTCTGCGCCTTCAAGACCTTTTTGCTTCGACTCTTGCTCTACAGCTTCTAGTTGATCTTGGAATATGCTTTTTGAATCGTAAAGAAGTCTTCCAATGAGGGTGCTCTTACCGTCATCTACACTTCCCGCAGTTGTGAAGCGCAATAATCCGTTTGTGTGTGTCGATGAACTCATTAGAAATATCCTTCTTTTTTTCTATCCTCCATTGCGCTAGAACTTCTCTTATCGTCCATTCTTCCGCCTCTTTCTGTAATTCTAGTCGCAGCAACCTCGTCAATGATTTTTTCTACCGAATCTGCGTCGCTTTCAAATGCACCAGTAATTGTTAAATCTCCAAGGGTTCTGAATCTGACTTTTAGAGACTCTGCCACTTCTCCTTCTTTTAGATTTAAATATTCAGAGTAGGCCAAAATCTGACCGTCGCGTCTCACACACTCCCTTTGATGAGAATAGTAGAGACTCGGAAGCTCTATGCCTTCTTTGAGGATGTAATTCCAAACGTCTAGCTCAGTCCAGTTGTTCAAAGGGAACACTCTGAAGTGTTCATCAGGAGCGTGCATTCCATTAAATAGATTCCACAGTTCTGGCCTTTGGTTTTTTGGATCCCATTGGCTGAAATCATCTCTGTGAGAAAAGAACCTCTCCTTTGCTCTTGCTTTCTCTTCATCCCTTCTGGCACCACCTATACAAGCGTCGAATTTGTTTTCTTCAATGGTGTCGATAAGTGTAGTTGTCTGAAGTTTATTTCGGCTGGCATTGTGCCCAGTTTCCTCCCTTACTTTTCCGTCGTCGATAGTTTTTTGGACAGACCCAACTATGAGGTTCGCTCCAAGTCTTTCAACTAAATTATCTCTGAATTCTAATGTTTCGGGGAAATTGTGACCTGTATCAATATGCACTAAGGGCATGGGGATATTAGCCGGAGCAAATGCTCTAGCTGCCAAGTGAGTAACAACGATACTGTCTTTACCTCCGCTGAATAAAATAGCAGGTCGGTCGAATTGTGCTGCAACCTCTCTAATTACGTAGATAGCCTCAGCTTCAAGTTCACTAAGGTGATCGAGATTGTACGTGTCGATATTAGTCATTTCGCCCTAATCTACCGTATTTAAACCAAGCTCTTTCGTGCATGTAATAGAACAACATTTTTAGAAAAAATTCAATAGTTGTTACTACTCCAGCTCTTTTCACATCTTCAGTGAAAATATAGAATAAAGTAAATGTTGTTGCTGATGCAATAACCCTCCAAGTAAAGGTCTTTGCGAGGTGTCTAATTCTAGATTTTTTATTGTCCACTAGCCCGTGCTTTACGCCGTTTTTTAAATCCTACTATTATTGTTCGAGTTTAGGGTGTTTTGCTAGTCTTTCCTCAACATTTTCCCAATTTGTAAAGTGGAATCCTCTATCGTCTAGATATACCGTAGCAGCAAATTTCGAGTTACTTACTTTATCAAACAAATCTGACATTTCGTATTTCTCTAACCACTCTTCAATAACAAGAGCAGGTCGAGAACTCATAATCTTAAGTACGTAGCCTTTTTCCTTAAGTCTTTGCAATACTTCTCTTGCACCATCCATAGGAGGGTCATAAGCGTTATCTAATCCTTGAAACCCTTTACTGTACTTGTGAATCACACCATCAAAATCGACCGCTAATGTTTTTCTTTTGTCAAGAGTTTTTAGCTCTTTCGACGG
>JAYZNI010000078.1:0-7756 GCA_036152255.1 Bacteroidota bacterium
ATTCAAGATGGAATTAGAGCAATTAGCTACTTTACTTCAAAAGGAATTAGAACTAACTGCACACTTGTATTCTCTCCTGGCCAAGCTTTACTTGCAGCTAAAGCTGGTGCAACATATGTAAGTCCTTTTATTGGTCGATTAGACGACATTAGTTCTGATGGATTAGAGTTAATTGAGTCTATCCGCGAGATATACGACAACTATGAGTTCAGCACAGAGATTCTTGCTGCCAGCGTTCGCCACACAATGCACATTATTGATTGTGCTAGAATCGGAGCAGATGTAATGACTGGACCATTAAGTGCTATTTTGGGCTTGCTCAAACACCCACTAACTGACATTGGCCTTGATAAATTCTTAGCAGATCACGCTAAAGCTCAAGGATAAAATTTAAGAATTTGCTAATTAGGATACACCAAGACGGACCAGACTCTGATAGAGTTAGAGAGGTAGTATCCATTCTTAAAAAGGACGGTGTAGTAGTTTGTCCTACTGACACTGTTTACAGTTTTGCTTGTCAATTAGGTAGCAGCAAGGGATTTGAAAGGATAGCTAGAGTAAAAGGCCTAAGGCCAAACAAAGCTCACTTTTCCATTCTTTGTTCAGATCTAAGTGACCTCAGTAAGTACTCGCGCCCAGTGCCAAACGAGATCTTCAAACTCATGAAAAGAGCTTTACCTGGTCCATTTACGTTCATACTTCCTTCAGGCGGCAATGTTCCAAAGCTATTTAGGAGTAAGAAAAAAACTATAGGAATTAGGATTCCTGACAACCCAGTTGTCCAAGCAATACTTAAAGAAATAGAAAAACCTCTTGTTGTTTCTTCAGTTCATGATGATGATGAAATTCTAGAATACACTACTGATCCAGAATTGATTGAAGAAAGACATGGACATGCCGTTGATGCTGTAGTCCATGGAGGGTTTGGGGAGCTGTACGCATCGACAATTATAGATTGTTCTTCAGGTATCCCAGAAATTATAAGAGAAGGAAGAGGCGATATAGATTCTATACTCTAATCTCTGGCTCTTGATTCAAGCATTGGAACAAATGCTGCATCACCGTGATCTTTCTCAACTAACTCCCCATTTGCTAATTTATCAATTGTGAGCATTCTTTGATTTCCGTTAGGACCAACTGGAATTACAAGCCTTCCACCCTCTTTGAGCTGATTAATTAATGCATCTGGAACAAATGGAGCTCCGCAAGTAACAATGATTCCATCAAATGGAGCATAGGGCTCCTTCCCCTTGTATCCATCTCCGTAATAGAGAAATGGTTTGTACCCGAGGTACCTCAACAATGGTCCAGCAGAATCAAATAGTTCTTTTTGCCTTTCAATAGAGTGAACCTTCATTCCCATTTCACATAGCACAGCACACTGATAGCCTGATCCAGTTCCTATTTCCAAGACCAAATCTCCAGCTTTACATTCTAATAGCTCAGTTTGGTTTGCAACAGTGTGTGGTTGCGAAATAGTTTGGCCTGATGCAATTGGGAAAGCCTTATTAGTGTATGCGTGCTTTTCAAATGTAGAGTCTATAAAAAAATGTCTAGGAATTTTCTTTATTGCATCGAGAACATCTTCATTTGAAATTCCTATTTTCTTCAGCTCCTCAGAGAGCTTGCGCCTCATGCCTTTGTGGCGATATTCATCTACTCTATTCACATCTGAAAGATATATATCTAATTTGAATAAAATGTGAAGAATTTATATCATTTCTTCCCACCTAAAGTGTGAATAAGCCACCTACCTTCGAGGCCATGAAAAAGCATTGGTTCAACTGTAAGGTTAGTTATATGAAATCCGATTCTGAGGGTTCTGAAGTAAGGAAAACAGAGCAGTTTGTGCTAGATGCTTACACATATACTGAAGCCGAAACCAGAATGGTTGAACTTATTGAAATTAAAGGAATAAAACCCTTTGAGATAACCCAAATTACAAAAACAAATCTCGTTGAAGTTATCAGGTTTACAGATTGTGACAAATGGTTTAAAGTTAAAGTAGCACTTACTACAGTTGATGAAAGTAAGGGGACAGAAAAAGAAGCAAATCAGTTCCTTCTTATTTCTGCAAAAGACGTAAAGGATGCTTTTGAAAAAGTGAAAACCCACATGAATGCAGTTCACGTGGGTTATCTAATTCCTTCTGTTGTATATCAAAAGATTTCTGAAGTATTCCCTATAGAGGAATGGAATCCAGTGCAAAAAGATTAATCTCTCACTAGAGTTATTGTTCCTGTATAAGAAGTTGTTATAAAACCATTTGATATTGATGAAAAATCATTTGGGCAACAATCAGGTGAAAATTCACCGTCATTACAAGGACAGCAACACTCGATATCATGAGTACCATCACCACAATCGCAGTATTGGTCAACTGTAATTAAATCTTCATCTTCAGGGTACTTTACTCTAATTACGTAGTAATATGTACCTGGAGATGCTACGATCTCACCAAAAGCTGGGCTTTGAATTTTTCCATCCCAAGATGGATCTCCGTCATTTAAATCAATTATATCTTTAAACATCTCAACACCCCACCTGTCGTATACATAAACTTCACTTCCAGCAAATGCAGCTAAACCATTAACAGTCCAACTGTTATTCACAGCATCTCCATTAGGTGAGAATACATTTGGTATTGTTATCCCACATGTTGTAATTGGAATATTGAAACTGTTTGAACATACATTTGATGTACCTGGGATAGTATAATCTACATCTAAGGTAAACTCTGTAATGTCATCCATTTGTGTTAGCGTAGGCTCAAGAGTATCATCATCTTCAAGAGTTACACTATTTAAAAGAGTATCCCAAGACCAACTAAAATCGCAGTCAGCTTCATTTAATTCAGTACCGTCAACAGTAAGTGTTGCTTCAATTGTAAGCGGCTCTCCACAGAATTGTTGTGAGCCAGCAGTTAATGATGCCATTACTCCGTAAACCTCTACATCTACTGGAACTTTGTAATGGCAACCAAAATCGTTAATTGCATTGAATACGAATTCATATGTGCCAACTGTGTCTGGATTTATTTCAACTGAAGAACAATCCCCATCATAATCAAGATCATTGACAAATAATATATCACTCATGTCATCAGTAGTCCAATATGTTGAATCACACTCAGGGCCAAATGTTGGTATGAAAGAAACAGCTTCAGGATATAAATAAGGTGCAAATTGAATTGACCAATCAAAAATGAAACCGTTATCAATAGACCATAAATCACACACCTCAATTTCCCATGTTCCGTTAAGTGGACATCCGTTTAGGTTTGAAAATGGTTGTACTGACTCATATGCTCCAGCCGGCAATGTACCTCCAGCATTTGCTTCCCATGTGCCATTTGTGGCCGTAGGCTCCCAGTAGTAATCCCAACCTATTCCAGGGTTTTCACCTGCGTCATTATCGATTGGCTGACCTAAGTACGTTCCGGCTCCTCCTTGAGAGTGGACCTGTAGGCTTTGGCCATTCGGACAAACAAAAGTGATTGTCAAATCACCCATGTAACTATGCTCAAAATTGATGAAAAGATTTAAAATATCAGCATTTGCATCAATTACTTCTGACCCTGGAGAAAAGCTTGTAAAAGTAAGTTCGCTATAAAAGCACTGAGTTTGGTCATCTGGAATATATAGTCCGTCTCCAAAATCCACACTTGGTTCAGCGATGTATTGAACACCTTCTACCATTCCTACAAGATCTTCAACTTCATTTACACACATTGAAAAATCAGTAGTTGTTCCGTCAAATACAGGCTCAGTAGAAACTAGTATTTGGTAATCAATCGTGTTTTGGTTTGGGCAATCATTGCTATCAACAATGTCCAAATCAAGAATGTATAAACCTGGTTGGCTGTATGTATGTGTTATAATAGGTTCACCACTTGTTGTTGTACCATCGCCAAGGTTCCAATCCCAACTTACAATTTCTTGGCCTTCAGCAGCTGTTGAGTATGTAGAGTTAAAAGTAAGCTCCTCTCCTATACAAGCTTTTACTGGTTGTACATCGTCTATCCAGTTTATAATTGCTATTGGCTTTTCACACGGTTCGCCACAAGATGCTACAGCTCCAAAGTTTCCTACACTACCAGCACCAGAAACGAATTCAACGGTTAAACAACCAGTAATATTTGTAGAAGTTATATCTAATGATTGCAGTTCTGTCCCTGTATATGTGCCGATTAATGGCTCAGCATTACTATTTCCATCATAAATTGAAATTGTAGAGTTAGCATCAAGATTGAAAACAACCCAATATAAATTCAAGATTGTTTCAGGAGCTTCAGGACACCATGTAATTGTATGGTTCTCGTTTGCTCCATAATCGCTGGCACTCATACCTGAATCTACTAGTGCGCCTACACATGCAGTATAGTTGTTTGTTGATGCAATGCTAACTTCTTGAGACGAAGCTATTGAGGTAATAACCCCAAAAGCAATTAATCCAATTAACTTTTTCATAAATCTTAATTAGATGATTTTAAGTTGATTAAATATCTAGAAAGGATTTTTTCAAATACATCATCTCTAGCAACTACCACAACCTTTCCATTTGGAGTAGTGAAATACTGCTCCGAAGGCAGAGGCTCAATTCCCAACTTTAAAAGCTCAACAGCTACATCATCGCTCTTAAGAGCAACAGGTTTAATGCCTTCAAACTTAATCTCTAACGCATTATGCCAACCGTATTCTGCAAAACAACATAGTTCATAATCCAATTCAACAGAAGAACCAAAAGCATTTTCAAATGCATTTTGACCTGGTACTATAGACTGACTCAAGCACATAGATGCACTCGCAATCATTAAAAACAAAAGAGTTAAGATATATTTCATAATTCTAGTAATTGACTCGCAAGATAACGAACTATTTATTGTGATTAAAATAGAGCAAAATTTTCACTGTTACAGTTTGTAAAATAGAGTTTCTAACTATCTTTGCACCCCCCAAACAAGGGTCATTGACCCGGTAGCTCAGTTGGTTAGAGCATCTCACTTTTAATGAGAGGGTCCTGGGTTCGAGTCCCAGCCGGGTCACATAGCCTTCATCACAAGGTATCCTGCACTGCCCAGGTGCTGAAATTGGTAGACAGGCATGGTTGAGGGCCATGTGTCCGTTAGGGCGTGCGGGTTCGACTCCCGCTCTGGGCACGAAAACAAAGTTTAAGCAAAAAAACGTGCTTTGTTGAGACGAAGGAGGGATCACAGAGCAAATGAAATAAGAGAGGTACTCCCTACCGTTAACTTACTTTTGTCCCGTGCTAAAAAAGCTCCTACCTATAATATCGTGGCTGCCAGAATATAAAACGGCTAATTTTTGGTCTGATTTACAAGCTGGGTTAACTGTAGGAGTAATGTTGATACCACAGGGTATGGCATACGCTATGATAGCAGGACTTCCAGTTGAGTATGGACTTTACGCAGCACTTTTACCACAGATAATTTACACTGTAACTGGAACATCTAGACAACTTGCGGTTGGGCCGGTTGCAATGGATTCTTTATTAGTAGCAGCAGGGTTATCAGTCATTGCAACTATTGGTTCTTCAAGTTACATTAGCTTGGCAATCCTACTAGCGTTTATGATGGGATGTATTTTGTTATTCTTAGGAATAATGCGTGCAGGTTTCATTGTGAAATTCCTTACGAAATCTGTTATAAGTGGATTTACATCTGCTGCCGCTTTAATAATTGCAGCCAATCAAATATCTAATCTCAGTGGAATTCCAATTGAGAGGAATACACAAATTCAAAATATTGCAGTTGAAGGGTTAAACTCAATTAACCAATTTAATCAACCAACTATTTTAATTGGACTCCTAACAGTTGTAATTATTGCATTGCTGTCTAAGGTTAAAACTAAGATTAAGATTCCTTCTGCATTAATTACAGTAGTGCTTGGTATTATTTGCGTAAAATGGTTTAATCTAAATTTAGAAGGAGTAAAAATTGTAGGTAAAATACCGTCAGGTCTTCCTTCATTTGGGATTCCAAATTTTGAAAATATACTAAAATTGTTACCTATCGCTCTTACTTTGGCTTTAGTAGCATTTATGGAGGCTTATTCTGTTTCGAAAGCACTATCTGAAAAACACGGATATGAGATTGATCCAAATCAAGAATTAAGAGCATTAGGGATTGCAAATGTAATTGGTTCGTTTTTTCAGTCTTATCCAACAACAGGTGGGTTTTCAAGGACTGCTGTAAATGATCAAGCTGGAGCATCCACTCCCCTTTCGTCGCTATTTGCAGCATCTCTAATTGCATTGACTCTTTTATTCTTCACTCCACTTTTTTACTACTTACCACTTGCAGTACTTGCTGCAATAATTATAACTGCAGTTTTGAGCTTATTTGACGGAAAACTTGCTTTTGATTTGTGGAAAAACAACAGGATAGAATCTCTATTACTTATTGCAACATTTTGTGCAACATTATTCGTGGGGATGGTTGAGGGAATTTCACTTGGAATACTTCTTTCAATTGTGCATATTATCTATAAGAGAAAGAGCTAATTTTGCATCATAATTAATCCGAATATGGAAATTAAACAGATATACACAGGTTGTTTAGCCCAAGGGTCGTATTACATAAAATGCTGTGATGAGGCTGCAATTGTAGATCCACTGAGAGAGGTTCAACCGTATATAGATATGGCTGAACGAGATGGAGTTAAGATCAAATACATCTTTGAAACTCATTTCCACGCTGATTTCGTTTCTGGACACTTGACTCTAGCAGAGAAAACTGGAGCAAAAATCGTATTTGGCCCCACTGCAAAAACTGAATTTGAGTCATTGATTGCTGAAGACGGCCAAAGATTTAAAATTGGGAAAGTAGAGATAGAAGCTATGCATACTCCAGGTCACACAATGGAGAGCACAACGTATTTGGTTTACGACAAGCAAGAGCAACCACATGCCATCTTCTCAGGAGATACTGTTTTCCTTGGAGATGTAGGGCGACCTGACTTAGCCCAAAAAGCAACAAATATGACTCAAGAAGATCTTGCTGGAATGTTATTCGATAGCATTAGAAACAAGATACTTCCACTTCCAGATGACGTTATCATTTATCCTGGCCATGGTGCAGGTTCAGCTTGTGGAAAGAATATGAGCAAGGAAACAATTGGGACATTAGGACATGAAAAAGAAAACAACTATGCTTTAAGGTCTGATATGACCAAGGAGGAGTTTGTAAAAGAGCTTTGCGAAGGGCTACCTAAACCTCCTGATTATTTTGGGTTTAATGTTGCAATGAATAAGCATGGTTACAAGTCTATAGACGAGGTAATAGCTAATGGCCAAAACATGCTTAACGTTGAGCAATTTATTACAGCATCAGAAGTGACTGAAGCATTAGTTTTAGACGTAAGACACCAAAGTGAATTTATTCGTGGCTTTATCCCTGGCTCAATATTCATTGGACTTTCGGGGACATTTGCTCCTTGGGTTGGTGCGCTATTAGTAGATGTAAAAATGCCGCTATTAATCGTTGCAGAACCGGGGACTGAGGTAGAAGCAATTACTAGACTTTCTAGAGTTGGCTTCGATAATGTTATTGGCATACTTGATGGTGGGTTTGAAAGTTGGAAAAATTCAGGAAGAAATATTGACACTATTAATGCGGTTGACGCTTCGACTCTTGCTCAAAAAGTGATTAATGATTCTTCTATAAAAATTGTGGATGTTAGACGAGCAGGTGAGTATAATGCAGAACACGTAAAAGGTGCTAGCCATGCTCCCCTTA
>JAYZNI010000079.1:0-5250 GCA_036152255.1 Bacteroidota bacterium
CATAGCATCCCTTCTCATCACGTGGTACTGATGTATCGGGCCATGGGGAGATCGCTCTACCGATTTTGGAGAACAGGAATTTAAACGCCCCTTCCGCATCGTTTCTCCCACCAATACGAGCTTCAATTAACGGCACTTGAAGGTTCTCCCAAGTAGCTCTTGCAAGTAAAAGGTTTCCATTACAACTAAAATCGTATTCTCAATGCGTTACTCATGATATAAAATCCTAATTTCAGGTCTAATTGCATTCTCTATCTCTGCTTCAGTAATCACTGTTAGGTATCCTCCTCCTCCAGCACCTGAAATGCCGACTCCATAGGAACTGCCTAAATGAATATTTCTAATTGTTTCTACTTCTTCAGTCAATGTTAGCGGTAAAATTTTAGTCTTTCCCTCAAATGAATTATTAATTGCCTCACCAAAACCAAAAAGATCTCTCTTATGCATAGATTCCCAACACAACTCTCCACTTTCGCACAAAAGTTTAATTAAAGATCTATCCAAATTTTCTATTGCACGAGGGTCAAAATTATCTTTTCTTGATGAAACTGGAACCAACTTAATAACGCTTTCTAGCCAAGTAATCAGAGCAAGATCTTGCGTATTCTCTATTTCTTCTGGCCAATAAGAGCCATTATATTTAGTACAAGTAATTCCTGGATATATTATTCCAATATGGTCCTCAGAGCCAGATATATATTCTTTTTCTGGCGTATTCTCTGCATCAAATAACAATTTAGCATTTTCCTCTAAATTTACTAGAGGTGTACCTGTCGGCCAAAGTTTTTTTGCAACATCTCTACTACTGGATGCCAGCCCAGATCTCGACTTAAAATTATTAACAACATTTATTGTAACAACAGAACCAGGCAGAATACTCGAAATGAAAGGATGGTCGACCCACGCTCCAACCAATTCTATCCTAAATGGAAATACTCCTAAATCATACATACAAAGAAATCCATGTTAGTAATTAGGCTGTATATTGTTGAAAGCTGTTAGGCCTACTCTTTAAGAAACGTTTGACTTCGTTTCGATTTTGAACCATTCGCATCAACCAAAATCTTGTTACGTAATAAAATACCCAAAATAACAAACATCCTTATAATCGATTTCATCAGGCACTTCACCTTCTGCAGCTTTAATTGCTTCTGGGGTTCCTATCTTCCCTAATGCCCATGCTGCACGACGACGAACACTTACATTGTAATCATTCTGCAATGCTTGAATCAGAGATGGAATTACTCTGTTCACTCGCTCTATTACGCAGGTAAGAAGAGGAATTCCATTGAAGGGAGCAAGCACCTTACCCGGAAATCTTTTGGAACTCATACGAGCCTGGATAAATACTCGAACCACTTAGCCCTCATTTCGGTTGGTGAAATTCCCATAAGGAATATAGAGCTTGTCTGCAAATAGAGAAGTGATGCTACAGGTAACTGATGAAGACATCAGCAAAATAGTATCGGAACCCACTTTACCAACAAAGATATAATCTGAAATCCACCACCTAATTATGCATATTTGTCTAAGTTTTTCAAACACAGTTACCTTCACTAACGGAAATTATTTGGATCACCAACTCAACGACTTAAAACCAACTTTCCTTTAGAAACATGATTTAGGGTGTATGTCTATACTGTCGAACGGTCCTAATCCGCTAACGTGACGCAATATACCCTCACTTACCGATTTTAGCCTTTTGCACTTCTTTCACTAATTTAGTTCCCTATTCTTTTACAGAACTAAGGCCATAAAGTATAACAAAATAGCTGATATCAATTTCGACTTGAATTTGCTACAGAAAATATTGGAAATAATTGTGTCTCGTTACTTATATAACACCGATCTAAATGGATCAACAATGGCAGCGCCTGCAACCCTATCTCCTCCACCTCTCTATTCGTGGGGCTCACCTACGCCAATGGAACCTTCAGCCTATTCTCAATGCCATCACCTATCTGGTCAATACTGGTTGTTAACGGCCAATGTCGATCAAAGACTTTTCCCCTAGTAAAGCGTCTATTACCATTATCGCAAATGGTGTTTAGAGAAAAGGTGGTTTTTGACTCATCGTTCTTTACGCCGCAACACTCGAGTTCAAGCAGGTATGGCCCCACAGCCTAGTGCAGCCATCATCGATAATTAATGGGTCAATCCACTCCATGGCCAACAGTCATAGCTTCAACGAATATAAAGAATTAAAGGACATAAAAAAACATATAGTGCCCAATACCTGGGAATTTTACCACAGGTGAAGTGGCCGATGCTAACACTTCAGATAACCAATGTGTTTACGACCTCCTAGCCTTGGTCTGACTCCATTCAACGGTTGTGGGCCGACGGTGCCTACCGGGAAGACCTGGAGCCATGGCTGTGGAATCAATTTCAATGTCAGTCAAAAACAGCAGCCTATTTAAAGGGAACAAGCTTTCAAATCCTGCCCAAACGATGGACAGTAAAGAGCATCTTTTCTTGGTTGAGTTGGGTTAGTATCGACACTTTAATCTAGATTATGAATGCAAAAGTCAGCACTTGGAGAACATAATCTATATTATTACGATTCAATTGATGTTGAAGTGAAACCTCCTTCGAACAGGCTCTAGGAAGGACGCATGTAAAATACATTTCTGCTAATTTCATACAACTTTATTTGCAGCATATCAGGCAACTGTTGGTATATTTGCCTCAATATTTGTTCAACCTGTGAGAGTTCTACAAACATCTTTGTTTTGTAAAAGTCAGTTAGACGTACCTGTTTAAATTTACCTGACAAAACCAACTCAAAATCATTAACCTCCCCCCCAAGATTGAGATAGGAGTTGTGGATTTCATCGGCTATCCTCTCAGCTGCAAACTTTCCGTCTTGAGCCGGCCAGAGTTTTTTTAACTTTGCATTATCTCCGAGCTTAAGCTTACCTGCATAGAAATCCTGTACCGCTTGATATGCTTCTTCCGCGTCATGTGTTAGGTAAGAGACATTGTTTGAAGCTTGAAACTGAATGTGTTCGCTACCTTTTTCCTGGATTGAAATGGTAGGATGTCCCATCGCTACTGCTTCAGAACCCGTAGTACAACCTGTGTGAATAAGGATATCAGAAGCGAGTATCCAGGGGCGTGCCGATTCTTGGTTATTAGCAACCTCAACATACCTGTACTTATTAGACAACCTCGTATAAATGTCCAGACTCTCAGATGGGTGGGGTCTGATAATCACCTTCTGGTTGAAACCATTTCGCCCAAAAAGCTCAACCAACCGGCAAATAGACTTCAAATTATATTTTTCCCATTTGAGCAGAACATCCATTCGTTCGTTGTGGCGTTTAATCCACTCCCTTTCTCCTATAGAACTCCCCCCTAGAGTCGCTTTTTTATACAACTCAAGAATTTGATCAGCAGAGAGATTAGAATTGATATGTGCTGTGTTTGTATTTATCAAAACGAACCTTGAAGATATTGCCTTAGAGATACCTTCTCTTTCAAGATCATATGATGCCACAAGTTCTTGCCGAAGAAAATCCGTTCTCGGATTACCTGTCAAACGCACAGTTAATTCAGGCATTATCTGCTTAATCATTCTAACTTCAAACTCATGTTTAGCAAGTAGCAACTGACAATAACACGATGCGTCATTACTATATACATCGTCAAAAAAGCCATGGACATTTGGGGAACTTATGCATTCATCAAGCAACTCTTCTTCTAACGCGACAGCTATATGTCCAAATTGGCGGACCTTAGCCATCCATTGGGTATGAATCTTGTTCATACTTTTAAAAAAGAAGACTCCTGCTGGCCAACAATCCCTATTTGCAGCAAGAGCCCATTGGTGGCCCAGAACAACGTGAAATCCTTTTTTCAACAAAAAAAGCGCTACCAGCAACTTAGAATCTAATTCCCTTTCGGTACGTTCAATTAATATATAAACAATAGGGTTAATTTCATGATTCAAATTTCGCTCCCCCTACATGAATTCTGCTGGCTCTGGTAACACAGACGATTGTTAACCTCCAGCTGCCAAACTCTCAAAAACAACACATGGTAGTTGGCAACCAAGCTCTTTGGCTACTTGTAACATAAGACAGTATAAGCATCTTTTCAGTATACATGTTAACCAGAGCCTATACTTTCTGAAGGTTTCTTTGGCTTTGGCTTCTGGTTATCAGGGTGCCTAAGGAAGGAGATTGAACCAAGTGTGCGCAATATGCTATGGCATGGTAAAAAATCCAGTCCTGAGTGAGATACTTTACATTGATAAACTCAAAAACTCCACACCTTGCAATATACCTAACTTCTTCTAATAGTCATCAAACTATTTGGAACTAAACACCAATGCTGAAACGGAATATCAGTACTTTTATTAATCTCAATTCCCCTCGAAATGGAATCAATCCTAAAATGCTGAAATTTAAAAATCGCAAAAATGTTCTATAAACAAAGGAGCAATCTTTTCAGGAAAAACATCAAAATTCACATGACGTCTGTCTTCTTCCTTATATGCCTGCGGCCAGCCAACACAATCTGTTACAATTTCAAACGAAGGGAAATAGTATACATTATCATATGATTCCTCAATATTCTCGGCAACAACTCGTAGAACTGATTTGCTATAACGATTTGCAATAATTATGTCCTTATCTCTGAATGTATATGCCAACGGTATAGGTGAAACAGTTATAATAATGCTCTTCTTTTTACCTAATTCGTTAATTAGGCGAACACATTTACCAACATATTCAAGACATTCTTCATAAGATAAAACTTTGAAATAAGCCCGATTTTCATGTGACTTTCCAGTTAAAACCTGTCCGACAAATTCTTGCCAAGACCGCCCATTCTCGAGGTCTATCCAAGCTTCAATTAAACCTAAAGTGATGACGACAACATCTGACTCAGATAACCAATGCTTCCAATACTCCTCAACCTCATGCAAACGACGTTTCACAAAATCTATATCACTACTCCTAGCTCGAATCTTCATAAAAAGATACCAGTATACTTTTTCTGATTCCATATAAGCAAAATGCTGATCTTTAACCTCCCATGAATTATTAATGGCACGATCTAAACAATCGAATAAATTTTGAGGATTAAAGAATGTTCCCCATTGATAAAGAACTTGTTTGAGTTCCTTAACCTCACTAACCTCTCCAATATTGATACCATGTCCTTTTAAACACCATCCCACTTCATCAGCAAAACAACTTCCCATCAGGCATACTTTGGATTTTTTTTTCACTAGAGGCCTTT
>JAYZNI010000080.1:0-9858 GCA_036152255.1 Bacteroidota bacterium
CAATACTTCTCTTGCACCATCCATAGGAGGGTCATAAGCGTTATCTAATCCTTGAAACCCTTTACTGTACTTGTGAATCACACCATCAAAATCGACCGCTAATGTTTTTCTTTTGTCAAGAGTTTTTAGCTCTTTCGACGGCACAGGCCTTATCTCTAAAATCTTTACTACGCATTCGTTCACAGTAAACAAGCCAGTGTCGATGTCAATGAAATTCTCGGTTGGAGCCTCGTAATTCAATACGTGATTCTCCTCACGTCCTCTAATTTCATTTGTGTGGACATAAATTTCACACACATCTACTGACGATTTTAGTTTCTCCCTCATGTTTTTGAAGGGAGCAACTAAACTCACAACTACGACTTCGTTTTTGTGATGGAGATATCTAACAATGCTTTGGGCATTTTGAACATTTGAAATTCTTCCCTCCTCAGTATAATCTTTATTTCCAGTTATGTCCCTCAGGTCGTCTCCATCAATGTGATGAGGAGCATAACCAAGCCTTCTTAGCTGAGCAATTAATGCTTTCGCTAAGGTTGTTTTACCATGGCCTGGTTGACCTGTAAACCAATAGATCATTCAAGATCTGTATTTAATAAGAGGGTTTGCTCTCTATCAGGACCAACACTTAAAATACTAACCTTAACACCAACCTCATCTTCAACCATTTTCATATATGCTTCAAGTGAAGCAGGAATGTTTCCCTTTTTTCTCAATCCTGTTAGATCTCCTGGCCATCCTTCAAACGATTTATAAACTGGCTGCACTTCATCAGGATTTATTCCATAAGGCAGATAGTCTATTTTTTCGCCATTGTGCATGTAATGAGTACAAACTTTCACTTCGTCAAATTCTCCGAGAACGTCGGCCTTCATCATGCAAAGTTGTGTAACACCATTTACCATAACGGCGTACTTAAGTTGTGGTAGATCTAACCACCCACAACGTCTTGGACGACCAGTTGTTGCGCCAAACTCCATTCCTGCTGATCTAAGTTTCTCTCCAGTTTCGTCCTCTAACTCCGTCGGGAAAGGTCCAGAACCAACTCTGGTACAATAAGCTTTAAATATTCCGAACACCTCTCCAATTTTATTTGGAGGAACGCCCATTCCAGTACAAGCTCCAGCAGTTATTGTGTTTGATGATGTAACGTATGGATAAGTGCCAAAATCGATATCTAACATCGTTCCTTGCGCACCTTCTGCTAAGATGGCTTGGCCTTCATGTAAAGCATCATTTAGAACGTGCTCGGAATCTATTAGTTTGAATTTTTTCATATTTTCAACTGCATCTAGCCAAGCACCTTCGTATTGATTTAAGTCATAAGAATACTCTGGATATTGATTTAGCATTCTAATGTGCTTCGTCTTAAGCGCTTCGTATCTCTCTTTGAAATGAAGAGATTCTAAATCACCAACACGTAAACCATTTCTTCCAGTCTTATCCATGTAGGTTGGCCCAATTCCTTTAAGTGTAGAACCGATTTTCGCTTTTCCTTTTGCTTGCTCTGAAGCTGCATCAAGAAGCCCATGAGTTGGCATGATAAGATGCGCCTTTCTAGAAATAACAAGTGACTTTGTAGGGTCAACCCCTCGCTCAACTAAAGCGTCAATCTCTCTTTTGAAAATTACGGGATCAATTACAACTCCATTACCTACAACGTTTAAAGTATCCTCTCGGAAAATCCCAGAGGGAATTGTGTGGAGAACGTGCTTTTTCCCGTCAAATATTAAAGTGTGCCCAGCGTTTGGTCCTCCCTGGAATCTTGCAATCACATTGTATTTGGGTGTAAGTACGTCTACGATTTTTCCCTTTCCCTCGTCTCCCCATTGGAGTCCCAGCAATACATCAGCTTTCATGCAGTTCTATTTGGTACGCTTTTTTGCGTAAATGTTTAATGAGTGATGGAGAACTTCAATATCGAATATCTCCTCTAATGTTGCCTTTATTTGTTGAATCCTAGGATCACAAAATTCTAGAACCTCACCTGTATCTGCAATTATTACGTGGTCGTGCTGAGCTACTCTAAAGCTCTTCTCGTATTGAGCATTTTTGTTGTCAAACTGATGCTTGCGAACTAAATTGCAATCAAGTAATAATTCAAGTGTGTTATAAAGTGTCGCCTTTGATACCCTGAATTCACCCTCTTTCATTTGAGAATATAATTGGTCAACATCAAAGTGTCCAGAGTATTCGTATATCTCCTGCAGTATAGCAAAACGTTCTGGTGTTTTTCGATGTGAGTTTTGTTCGAGGTAAATCTCAAACATGTCTCTAGCTTGACTAAATGTCTCGTCTTTAATCATGGTCTAATACAATGATACAAAGATAGGTTATGACTCGGCTTTAACACGTTCTACAGTGTGAACTCCTGTGACATTTTTTAGTTTAGTTATCAAATCTTCTAGGTGATTTTTGTTCATGATTAATACGCTGACAAATCCCCTGAAAATTCCATCGTGAGTTTCCATACTAATTGCGCGCATATTCACCTCCATATCTTCTGAAATAATTTGGGTTATTTGATTAACTAAGCCTAAATCATCAATACCAGTAAACGCCAGCTTTACCTCAAATTGTTGCTCGGCTTTTGACGACCATCTAGCCTTCATCATTCTGTAGGCATACTTGGAAAGCATATTTGTAGCATTCGAGCAATTTTGCCTGTGAATCTTTATTCCACCACTTACTGTAATAAATCCAAACACATTGTCCCCTGGGATTGGATTACAACACTGAGCCAAAGTGTAATCAATCTTCTGCATATTCTCTCCAATAAGTATAGTGTCCTCTTTCTTTTGCTTTACGAATTTGCTAGCAACAGTTGTCTTAGGTGAAGTGCCAGGTTTGGGCCCTTTGGGCCAAACAAACTTACCTTGCTTCAAATTGTAATTAGTTAAATCATCTAGTTTGATGATCCCAATGGCAACTTCATGATATAAGTCTTGGGCCGAAGTAAGTTTTAATCTTCTGCAAAGTGATTCTAAATTTTCTAGAGTTGAATGCGCCCCAATTTTCTTCATCCACTTTTCTAGTCTATCCTTACCCTCAGAAGCTCTTTCTCTTTTAACCTCTTTGAGTGCGTGTCGAATTTTTTGTCTAGCATGTGATGTAGCAACGAATTTAAGCCAATCCTCCTTGGGCCTTTGTCGCTTATTCGTAAGAATTTCGATTTGGTCTCCGCTAGAAAGCTGGTGACTTAGAGGTGCTAACTTGTGGTTTACCTTTCCACCTATGCAAGTTTCTCCAATTTTAGAGTGAACTTTAAATGCAAAGTCTAAAGTAGTCGCTCCTTTCGGGAGAGTTATCATATCTCCATTTGGCGTGAAAACAAAGATATCACTCGACTGAAGATCCATTGCAAGTTCATCTATAAACTCAATTGCATCGTCATTTTCATTTTCTAGTACATCGCGAATTTGGGTAAGCCACTTGTCAATTTGGTTTCCTCCAACTGTACTTTTTCCTCCTTCTTTGTAACGCCAATGTGCTGCGAAACCCTTCTCGGCAACATGGTCCATTCTTTCTGAGCGAATTTGAATTTCCACCCATTTTCCTGATGGAGACATTACAGTAGTATGCAAGCTTTCGTATCCATTTGCCTTGGGCAAACTAATCCAATCTCTCAACCTATCTGGGTTTGGTTGATAGAAATCCGTAACAATGGAATACGTACGCCAAATCTCGCTCTTCTCCTTATCTCTGTCAGTTTCCAATACTATTCGGACTGCAAAAACATCGTACACTTCTTCGAAGCTCACTTGTTGATTCTGCATCTTTCTCCAAATACTAAAGATAGATTTAGGTCTACCCTTGATTGAGTACTTTATGCCTGCTTCGTCAAGAGATCTTTTGATGGGAGCACAAAAACTTCTAATAAACCTAGCTCTAACATCCTTTGTCTTTCTCAAGCGTGAATTAATTAATTCATATTCTTCGGCTTCCTTATACTTTAAACTAAGATCTTCAAGCTCTGTCTTTATTGCGTACAAGCCCAAACGGTGCGCCAAAGGCGCATACATGTACAAAGTCTCAGATGCAATTTTCTGCTGCTTATCAGGCCTCATGAAATCTAGAGTCCTCATATTATCTAACCTATCGGCAAGTTTTATAAGAATCACTCTAACGTCGTTACTTAAAGTAAGAAGCATCTTTCTGAAGTTCTCTGCCTGAGCACTAGTTCCAGGTTCAAAAACCCCACTCATCTTTGTTAGACCATCGACAATATTTCTTTCTTTTTCCCCAAATAATTTCTCTACATCATCTAAGGTCAATGAAGTATCCTCAACTGTGTCGTGAAGTAATGCGCAAACTATCGAAGTTGTATCCAAGCCTAATTCTCCCGCAACAACTCTCGCAACGCTTATTGGATGATAGATATATGGTTCGCCACTTTTCCGCCTTTGTTCAGAATGTTTTTCCAAGGCCAAATCAAAGGCTTTTCGTATAGCTTTCCTGTCCTCGCGAGACTTGCTATTTTTTGCCGCGCGCAGTAATCCTCTATATCTTCTAAGGATCTCTTTCTTCTCTTCTTCTACATCAAATTCCATCTACTTGTAAAGCTACCCTCTGATGAGGTAATTTCGCAACATGATTGAAGCAAATAATCCAAACATTAAATCTTGGGTCGATGTACCCGAAGGTAACGTCTTCCCAATTCAAAATCTCCCTTTTGGAATTTTCTCTACTTCTTCGAGTTCTGCAAGACCTGGAGTTGCCATAGGAGAACAAATTTTAGATCTACAGTATTTGAGTGCGAAAGGGCTGTTGGATGGTTTGGGCTTTGAAAATTCAGACTTTAATTCTTGTGTGCTAAACCAAATCATAAACAGAGGTAAGTCAGCAACAACAGCATTGAGAAACAGAGTTAGCCAACTATTGAGAGAGGGATGTGATGATATTGATGATACAGATTTAGCTCTTGTTTCGATGTCTGATGCAACAATGCATATGCCACTAGAAGTTGGAGATTACACAGATTGCTACTCTTCTGAAGATCACGCCCGCAATGTTGGAAAGATGTTCCGCGATCCAAAAAATGCACTATTGCCAAACTGGAAGCACATGCCAGTTGCTTATCACGGTAGAGCGAGCTCCATAGTTGTAAGTGGTACACCTATTAAGCGTCCACATGGTCAGCTAAAACTTGCAGATGATCAGCCACCAGTTTATGGTCCATCTAGATTATTAGACTTCGAATTAGAGATGGCTTTCATTACACATCCTGGGAAGGGTTTGGGCGTGCCAATCACAACAGGTGAGGCAGAGGACTACATATTTGGTATGGTGATTTTCAACGATTGGTCAGCTAGAGATATACAAAAGTGGGAGTACGTTCCTCTTGGACCATTTTTAGGCAAAAACTTTGCGTCAAGCATATCTCCTTGGGTTGTGACACTTGATGCACTTGAACCATATAGAGTAGCTGGTCCTATTCAAGATCCAGAAGTTCTCCCGTATTTAGAATACGAAGGTGATTCGCATTACGACTTAGATCTTGAGGTAGAGATTGTTCCTCCAAATGGCCAAGGAAAAGTTGTTTGCCGTTCAAACTTCAAGTATATGTATTGGAATATGCGACAACAACTTGCTCACCACACAGTAAACGGATGTAATATCCGAGGTGGAGATATAATTGCTTCTGGAACTATATCTGGACCAGATGAAGGTTCGTTTGGTTCGATGCTGGAAATTTCTTGGAAGGGAACAAAGCCAGTTGCAATGCCTGACGGAACTGAGCGCAAATTCATCCAAGACGGTGACACTGTTGTAATGCGTGCGTCAAAAGGATTGATAGGATTTGGAGAAGTAAGTGGAGAGCTAAAGCCTGCTTAGATTTCTGCTTTAGAAAGTTCACTGTCTATTTATCCTCTAATTTCATTTAGAGGAGTTGTTAGTCCTTGATTTATTTTAACCTGAAGTTGTTTGTTTCAGTAGTATAGCACAGTGATTAAGTATCTTAAATCAAGATAAATTAAAAGTTGATTAATTTAAAGCAGTCCAGAGATAATCTTCTCTACCGTCATGCCATCAGCTTCTGCTTTGTAATTTCGAACAATTCTGTGGCGAAGAATAGGTATCGCTAGTGCTTTCACATCTTCAATGTCTGGGCTGTATTTTCCGTTTAATGCTGCGTGCACTTTAGCACCAATAACTAAGAATTGTGACGCTCTTGGCCCTGCACCCCAGCTCAAGTATTTGTTTACATCCTCAGTTGCGTGCTCTCTGCCAGGGCGAGTTTTACTACTGAGGTGAACTGAATATTCGAGGACATTGTCGGTTACTGGCATCTTACGAATTAATGCTTGAGCATCGAGTATATCTTGTCCACTAAGTACAGGTCGAACATCAGTTACAGACGCTCCTGTTGTTTGCTTAACAACACTTAGCTCTTCAGCAAAACTTGGGTAATGAACCCAAGTGTTGAACATAAACCTATCGAGCTGTGCTTCAGGCAAAGGGTAAGTTCCTTCTTGTTCAATTGGGTTTTGGGTTGCAAGGACAAAGAAAGGAGAAGGTAAATCATATGCCTGTCCATTTACAGTCACGTTTCTTTCCTGCATAGCTTCCAAAAGAGCTGCTTGAGTCTTAGGAGGAGTGCGATTTATCTCATCTGCTAGGACAATGTTTGCGAAAAGAGGGCCCTTCACGAATTCAAATTTGCGCTCCTTATTCAGCACCTCTGACCCTGTAATGTCTGATGGCATTAAATCAGGAGTGAATTGAATTCTATTGAATGATAAGCCCAAAGCTTTAGCGACAGTATTCACTAGAAGAGTCTTAGCTAAACCAGGTACACCAACTAATAGACAGTGACCTCCAGCAATAATAGCCATTGTAACTTCTTTTACAACAGATTCTTGGCCAACGATAACTTTCCCAACTTCTTTTAGAAGTAGTTCGTGTTTCCCCCTCAGTCTATCTAATGCTTCTTTATCGCTCATTTTTCTTTTTGTGAGGACCAAATATACTCATACCAATCCATGTTGAAATCACAACTATCGAAAGAAGGGTCAATTCTGACAAAAGTTTGGGCTATATATTTCCTTACCCATTTATCCATTGCTTCAAGTCTCATTTCATTTTCTACTTGAGATTGAAACAGAGCGTAATCATCGTATGGATTTGCTCTGTGAGCATCGTGACGAGCATCAAGTTTGAGAATAGTCCAATATCCATTACCATCCCCATCTATTAATTGCATTGGTTCGCTAATTTCACCTTCACTCAAGGAAGAGAGAACGAAGTAAATATTTGGGTCGAGTTCGTCCACGCCAAATTTGATTCCACCATCACGGGGATTTACTACCTGACCTCTTTGATTAGCAGAGCTTTCCTTTGTTGAATATTTTAAAACCGCTTGATCAAATGTTTTTGTTTCGGCTTTCAATGAAGTGTAAACACTGTCTATGGTCAGCCCGTTTTTTTCGAGTTCGTTGATGTCGATTTTGGGTTTCATTAAAACGTGACAAGCGCTAAACTGTTCACCTCTTCTGTCCGTTACTCTTAAAAAGTGAAAGCCAAAATCAGTTTCAAACACCCCTGAATATCCGCCGATAGGAGTGTCAAATACGGCTTCTTCAAATTCTGGCACAAATTGGCCTCTGCGAATGTCTGTATAACACCCGCCCTTGTACTTTGACCCAGGATCCTCAGAGTATCTAGTTGCAGCTAGAGTCATTGACATTTTTCCGTCTACAACTAATCTTCTGATAGAATCTAGGTGGAATCTGAGTTCCTGCTTTTGAGATTCAAGAATTTGAGGTTGTATCACAATTTCGCTATAACTGATTTCCTCTGGAATAAGAGGGAGGCTGTCTTTTGGAGTTGCTTCGAAGAATTCAAGAACTTCAGCTGGTGTTGACCTAACTTTTTGGTTGACTTCTTGCTGCATTCTTTGGGCTAAAAGTTGATCCTTTATAGGCTTTCCAAAATCATCCTTCCACTGTGTGACGCTTTTGCCATACTCTGCCTCAAATGCTTCAATCGAGCCAAGCATATTAATGTAATAAGCTAACCTCCGGTCAATCTCATCCATTACTTCGGCATCAGTTACTTCTAAACTATCTATTCTAGCGTGATGTAGTAGGAGCTTTTCGAAAAGCATGTCTTCGAAAAGTCGGCATTTCTGGTTTGGTCCTATTCCTTTTCCCTGCATCCTCTCTTGCAAGATCATTTCATCTAGTTCACTAAATAGAATGATTTCATTTCCAACTACACCAATTATTCCATCAATGTGCTGGTATGATTCAGGCTGGGCAAACCCTAAAAATGAAACAGTGTAAAAAGCGAAAACAGCTAAAATATCTTTTAATTTTTGCATGGATGCTAATGTACTTCTAAAGTGGAATACTATCTCTGCTAATAAGTCCTAAAGACCAAGCATCTTTTACAAGTTCATCTCTCAGGTTGTCCAAAAGTTCACTTCTACGTTCTTGGATAATAATTTCTTCAATTCTCTCTTTAGCAATTGCTAAAGGTGAGGGAAGATCCTTCAATTGATGATCTAAAAACTTAATCACATAAGTCCTGCCTTCAGAACTAAACTCTGTGAGCTTTCTACTTGTAAGCTGGTCTTCAAGCCTGTAAATCTGCATTGGCACTTGGTTTAGCAGGTCACTCAGGTACCACCAATCTTCTGTTTCAATTGCATAGGTTGCATTGTGCTCTATACACCATTTTTCTAGTTTGGGCATAGTAAGTGAATCGGCCTTGTTAAGCCAAAACTTAGCAGAATCCAGTTCCAACTCTTCTTCTGAAATATGAAAGAAAACGGCTCTTACAATATGCTCAGAAAGTTTGAAAAGCTCGGGATGAGTTTTGTGAAACTCGTCTACTTCAAATTCAGTTACCGTTCTATTAAGTCTTGAGTTCACAAATCGTTTTTCGTACTCGTTTATTAAGAGCGCGTTCCTGTAAGTTTGGATTTGGCTTTCTAACTTTTCGTTCTCTTCAATAAGAGATTCTTCCGCTTGAGCGAGAAGTACTTGTTCCCTAATCCAACTATTTACAATTCTGTCTGCAAGCATTGTGCTGTCATCATAGTCAAGATTATCTGGAATTCTAGCAGAGATTGAGTCGAGAGATAAACTTTTGCCAAACGCTTCGACAATGATGATGCTATCTGAGTTTGGGATTGTAGAATTACAAGACCCGAAAGCCCAAAAACACGAAATAATTAGAAGCCCAAAAACCCCTTTAATTGATAAGCTCGTATAGAACTTCTTCATTTATCTCAACTGTGTATTTGCTTCTGAGCTCTTCCACCCATTGCTTCTCAAGGTAATCCTGATAGCTTGCTATAACTTGACCTCTTGCTTCTTCGAGCGACTTAGCAGTAGGAGGTACAAACCCTCGTACATCAATCACAACAAAAGAATCGCTTTCAATAGCATACGTAATAACATTTGGCATACGCTCCTTGATTTCTAAAGAGTTACTATCTCTTAGCCCAAACACATAATCACCCCATGTATTCACTTCTCGAGGAAAAAGTCCCTCTTCAACTTTGATAGCAAGAGGGCTTTCAGCGAGCATAGATTTCCTCAAGTCTAAAACGTTTCCGCCATCAAGAATTGTTTTCTCTACCTTCTTTGCAACATCGTTATTCTCACATATGTAAGCACTTATATCTGCTCTTTCATCCCACATGAACAGGTCTGTATTAGAAGCATGGTATTCCACTATCCCCAAAGTATCCTTCACAGCTTTACTCCAAACCATTTCATCAGTCAATTCGAATAACAAAATTCCATCGTGGTATTCGTTAATCAATAATCTGAAATCATTGTGCTTTTCCTCTAACCTAGAATTCTCATGGGCGAGGAGTTTCTCGTCAGAAATTCTCTTAATCAACTC
>JAYZNI010000081.1:0-11800 GCA_036152255.1 Bacteroidota bacterium
AAAGTAGGAATCATAATGGGCTCAAATTCAGACCTAGGTGTTATGGAAAAGTCGATGGGGGTTCTTGAGGAATTAGGCGTTGAGTACGAGGCAACTGTTGTTAGCGCTCACAGAACGCCAGACAGACTTGCCGAATACGCAAAAAACGCAGTAGGTAAAAATATTAAAGTTATCATTGCTGGTGCCGGTGGTGCAGCTCACCTTCCAGGAATGGTTGCATCTTACACTCCGCTGCCTGTTATAGGCGTTCCAGTTAAATCGAGTAATTCTATTGATGGTTGGGATAGCGTTTTGAGCATATTGCAAATGCCTGCTGGTGTACCAGTAGCTACTGTTGCTCTTGACGGAGGAAGGAATGCAGGAATTCTAGCAGCCCAAACCCTAGCAGTTGCAGATTCAAACCTTCTCAATAATATTGCCCAGTTTAAAGAAGAATTAAAGGCAAAAGTCTTAGATGCCGCCTCTATTGTAGAAAACCACAAGCCCAAATAATACTTTCAATGTCTCACACCTCATTTAATCCAAGTGAATTAAATCCAGTCAAGCTTCACGCTTGCTTGTTAAGTGGTGTTGCGCCAAGACCAATTGCATTTGCAAGTACTATTGATTCTAAAGGTAGAGTAAACCTTGCTCCATTCAGCTATTTCAATGTGTTTTCAGCAAATCCACCTGTTCTAATTTTCTCGCCAGCTAGAAGAGGTCGAGACAATACAACAAAACACACTTACGAAAACGTAATAGAAGTGCCCGAAGTTGTAGTGAATATGGTTGATTACAATACTGTACACGCATGTTCATTAGCAAGTACTGAGTACGAAAAGAGTGTAAATGAGTTTGAAAAGGCAGGTCTTACTGAAGTGGCTTCTGATGTGGTTAAACCACCTAGAGTGCTAGAAGCGCCTGTGTCTTTTGAATGTAAAGTCCTGAGAGTAGATTCTTTTGGAGACAATCCTGGAGCAGGTCAGCTAGTTGTGTGTGATATACTTAAAATGCATTTCAGGAACGATATTTTGAATGATGATGGAGTTCCTGATCCTCAGAAAATTGATCTTGTTGGAAGATGCGGTGGAAACTTCTACGTAAGAGCTTTAGGTGATGCTCTTTTTGAAGTTCCAAAGCCATTAGCAAATCTTGGGATTGGTGTAGACAGTATTCCAGATGATATACGATTGAGTTCTGTTTTGACAGGACGTCATCTTGCAATGTTAGGAAACATTGAAGTTCTTCCTGATGAGACTGATGTGAACGATTACAAGCTTACGGAGCTAAGTGAAATCTTTTTGGAACTTCAGGATGATGGTTCAGCATTGGAATTGGAACTTCATAAACACGCTGTTAATCTTCTCGACAATGGGGATGTTGATGGAGCGTGGAAAACACTTCTCAGTTTTAACCTGGGATAATGTCCAAATTCCTTTTGGGCAGTTTACTTTTATACCATGGCATTTGAGTTAAAAGGAAAGATCAAAGTCCTCTTTGAACAACAGGACTTCCCAAGCGGTTTTTACAAGCGCGACTTCGTTATTACTACAAACGAACAGTACCCACAGGATATTAAACTAAGCGCTCTTAAAGAGAGAGTTGAACAGCTAAATGGCCTTGGTGAAGGCGATAATATTCTTGTGAAATTCGACTTAAGGGGTAGGGAATACAACGGAAACTACTACGTTGATTTGAATGCGTGGAGAATTGAGCGTGATGGTGCTGGGTCTTCAAGTGATCAGTCATCTCAAGAAACTTCACCAGTTGATTCGGCTCCACTACCTGATGTCGAGCCTATGGATGTCGAGCCAGCAGGTGAGGACGACCTACCATTCTAAAACCTCATATGTCAGGGTGGCTAAATTCTTATTCTAGGGGTTTTCAACGCTTGTTGCCATCACCAATGGCAATAGCATTGACCCTAACATTAGTTGCCCTTGTATCTGCACTTTTCGTTAGCGAGCCTATCAAAGTAGTAAAGGCTTGGTCTGATGGTTTGTGGAACCCAGGATTGATGCGTTTTGGGTTTCAGGCAATGTATATGTTAGTGCTAGGACATGTTCTAGCCTTATCTAAATTAGTCCGAAAAGCCTCAGATAGTTTAGCAAATTTTGCTGTTAAACAACCTTCAAATGCTGCAGCATACGTTGCATTAGTAGCTATGATACTTGGTTGGGTTAATTGGGGCTTAGGTCTTGTTGCTGGCGCACTGATTGCTAAAGTTGTAATAGATAAGAAAGTAGCACATGCTGGAGTTGTTGGAGCAGCAGGTTATACTGGCTTGCTTGTTTGGCATAGTGGATTGAGCGGAAGTGCGCCGTTGAAAGCCGCTGAGCCAGGTCATCTACCAGAATTATTCCCTAAAGGATTAGAGTGGGCTACGCCCATTCCCAATTCAATTTCAATTTCTGAAACTGTATTTACATCTTGGAATTTAGGTTTGACACTAGTTGTAATGACGGCAATTGTGGGTCTCTTCCTCTACCTAGGTAGAATTATCCCAAACACTCATGTAGACGTTGCAGAAAACGACATGGATTTTGAACCAGAATCTAAAACCATTGATTCTGTCGCCAGTTTTCTAGACTATGGGTATGTATTGGCTATTGGATTTGGACTATTGGCGTTGGGAACTGCAGGTTGGATAGCTGTTGGTGGATCAGGAGCGACATGGTTAAATTTTGTAACACCAGATTGGATTAATCTAGTTTTATTGGGGCTTGCGCTTTTAGCTCACAAAAACATTAGCGCCTTAGTTGGTGCACTAAACAAAGCAATTGGTGGTGCTGCAGGAATATTGCTCCAATTCCCTATCTACTTTGGGATAATGGGAGTTGTTACTGGCACTGGGTTAGTTGATGTTTTATCCGCGACCTTAGTTTCTGCAACATCATCAGAGACACTTCCACTTGCAATTTTTACTTCGTCTGGAATCCTAAACGTTTTCGTGCCAAGTGGAGGTGGTCAATGGGCTGTACAAGGTCCATTAGTTTTAGAAGCATGCAATAGCATAGGGATGTCTATTGAAAAAGGAGTGATGGCCATGGCTTACGGAGATCAATGGACAAACATGTTACAACCTTTTTGGGCTTTGCCATTGTTAGGAATAACTGGACTTAAGGCAAAAGACATTCTGCCTTATACGATGGCGGCATTGCTTGTTTCAGGTGTGATATTTATGGTGGGTTTGGCTTTAATTGTCTAAGTAATGGAAGCTGAATTTCACACCTTTACATTGGACAATGGAATCAGAGTGATTCACAAGGAAGTGCCTCGTGCTGCGAGTCATGTTAGCTTGGTGATTAATGCTGGAAGTAGAGATGAAATAAAGGGTGAGGGTGGAGTTGCTCATTTTATTGAACATTGTCTATTTAAAGGAACAAAGAAGCGTAAGACCTATCACATTTTAAATCGTTTGGAAAGGGTAGGTGGCGAGCTAAACGCTTACACCACTAAGGAAGAGACTTGGATTAGCGCTTCGTTTTTGGAGCGCGACTTAGACAGAGCTGTTGAACTTATCTCAGACATTGCTTTCAATTCAACTTTCCCAGCTAAAGAGATTGCAAAGGAGAGGGATGTGATTTTGGATGAAATTGCTTCTGTGATGGACAATCCTAGCGACGTTATCTTCGATGAATTTGAGGAGAGGTTGTTTGGGAAGCATCCCCTAGGCCGAACCATTTTAGGTACGCCGGAATCTGTTAAGTCTCTTAGAAAATCTGACATTCAGGCTTTTGTTAAGAGGAATTATTCCCCAGGCCAAATGGTCTTCGCATCGGTTGGTTCAACACCCATCAAGAAGCTCAAAAGCATTTGTCAGAAATACCTAAGCGATTTCAAAGGCAAAGGAGAAGGAGTCAAGAGAAAGAAGCCACGTCCGGTAGAAGTATTTGATAATAGAATAGTTCAAGACACTTATCAGGTTCACCACCTTATGGGTTCTATGACTGTTGGTGCTGATCACAAAGACAAGCTCCCGCTTACTCTGCTCGCAAACTATCTCGGAGGGCCTGCCATGAATAGTCGTTTAAGCATGAATATTCGCGAAAAGTACGGAATGGCATACCACATTGAAGCCGGATATACACCGTACGCTGATAGCGGTGTATTCTCTATCTATTTTGGCACTGATTCAAAATTCCACCGTAAAGTTGAAAGGCTAGTAAACAAGGAACTCAGAATTATGTGCACTAAGAAAATGAGCACTCGACAACTTCACGATCTCAAAAAGCAGATCATAGGCCAAATCGCGCTAAGTCAGGATTCAGGTACAGCCATGATGTCGGGACTAGCAAAGAGTTATCTGCTTTACAACAGAGTTGAGCCGCTTTCAGAATTCTTCAAAGCAATTGAAGAAATAACTGCCGAGGATATATTGAGGGTAAGCAATGAATTCATTCACCCCAAAACCCAAAGCCACTTAGTGTACTTACCTAGTTGAGTATGTGTGCCAATCGTCTTGGTCTCTTTGGATTGCGTTTTTTACGCCACGCATCTTCATACTTAGCATTACACTTTCCTTTAAGCCTTGTTTCAATAAAGTCTCTATAGCCTCGTCATCGTTATCTGCCCCCTCTGCCATTAAAGCAAGTTTAGAAAATCCATTAGATCTTAGCCATTCACAAGCCTTTTCATCACCCTCAGCTCCCATTGCTAAGGCCAAAAGCTCAGGGTAGCCATTCTTCATAAGCCAAACCCTAGCGTCGTCATTTAGATTCAAGGCAGAAGAAAAAGCAGCTAATTCAGCATACCCATGATGCATCAACCAATCACGGATCTTTTCGTTTCCGCTAATTGCCTCTCCCCAAGCGACTATAATTTTAGGTGGATATTGTTTCACTAATGCATAAAGGTACGAGACTACCTTTGTGGCCAATGAAATTATTTACACCCACTTTTGGGTTACTGTGTTGTAGCACGATTTTATTTATGGCAAGCTTTGGGATGATCATGCCCGAGCTTCCACAGTATCTGTCTGAAATGGGTTCTGGACATCTACTTGGCTATATCATTGGCCTATTCACTTTAGGGGCCTTTATCTCAAGATTTTTCTCAGGTAGAATTGCTGATAGAGCTGGAAGGAGGGTAGTTATGGTTTTTGGAACCACAGTAGCTGCCATTGCAGGATTTGTCTATGTGTTAGTTGGGATGATGCACGACACTTGGTCTACAAATCCCGAAACCGCAATGTGGGGTGTTTGGTGCTTCCTAGCTCTTAGAATGCTTCACGGCTTGAGCACAGGATTTAGGCCAACTGGAACAAGTGCATTCTTAACTGACATCATTCCCAAAGAAAGAAGGGGGGAAGCTCTAGGATACCTTGGAGTAGCAGGAAATGCCGGCATGGCTGGAGGACCGGCACTAGGAAGCTATCTCGCAGTAGAACACGGATATAATGCTATGTTTATTACGTCTTCAGTGCTTGGGATAATTGCTTTATTATTCACCTTGAAGCTTCCTGAATCACTCCCAAACCCCAGAAAAGTCATTCTCGATGACCTGAATATATTCAAGGGAGGAATTTTCGAAAAATCAGCTTGGCCTGCAGCATTGTATTTGATTCCAGTATCAGCCGCGTTTGGTGTTTTCCTTACCATAACACCTGACTTTGTTGATGCTCTAGGTTATAAGTACAAAGGTCTTTTTAATACCATAATTGTAGTGTCCTCAATTTTGATGAGGTTTATTGCAGGAAAGGCTTCGGATAAGTATGGAAGAGAACCACTTCTTGTATTAGGTGGGTTTTTACTCCTTATAGGAATGGGTATAATGAGCATTGCAACAACCAAGGAAATTGCTGCTTTGGGTGGAGTAATTTATGGACTTTCTATAGGTGTGAATATGCCAACCATCTTTGCTTGGACTGCAGATTTGGCCCCAAAGAATAGAGTAGCTTTAGGTTTGAGTACAATGCTAATGGCCCTAGAAATAGGAATTGGAGGTGGTGCCTTTATTTCTGGGACTCTCTTTGCAGCAAACCACGAACTATTGCCCAATATCTACTTGTTCTGCGCAGTATTTGCGGGGGTGTCTGCATGCTTGCTTTGGATTTTTTACAAGAGAAACTTAAACTTGAAAAAATCACCAATGGGGGTTGAATAACTATTATTTAGCCCAAACCCTTAGTCCTTTTGTTGTCCGTATTTTTCATCTATGGATAACATCATAATGGATCGTTTGATGGCAAAGCAAAATGAGCGCAAGGAAAGCTTAGGAACTTTCTTAAGCAAGAAGGCTCAAATGCTTCGCGAACAACGAATTAAAGATGGACTAATTACTCAGGAAATTAAAGGAGATATATCAGCTTAAAGCTGCAGATTCCGTTTGGAATGCTCTGTCTACCTTTTTAAATAATCCCTGAAGGACCTTTCCTGGTCCAACTTCAGTAGCTGAAGTTGCGCCAAAAGCAATCATCGCCTCCATACTTTGCGTCCATCTAACTGGAGCAGTTAGTTGAGCAACTAAATTTTTTCTAATTGTATCAAGGTCAGTTTCTGCCTGTGCGCTCACATTTTGGAATATAGGGCAACGAAGTTCACTGATGTTAGTAGCTTCAATAGCAGATGCAAGCTTTTCTCTCGCTGGTTCCATTAAAGGTGAATGAAAAGCACCACCTACAGGAAGCATTAGAGCTCTTCTTGCTCCTGCTTCAGTTAATGCTGCACAAGCTGCTTCAACTGCTGGAATTTCTCCAGAGATTACTAATTGGCCTGGGCAATTGTAATTGGCTGCAACTACTACTCCGTCAGTATTTGCACACACATCTTCAACTATGCTATTTTCTAGACCCAAAACAGCAGCCATTGTCGAAGGTGTTGCTTCACAAGCTTCTTGCATGGCATTTGCCCTTGCAGAAACAAGCTTTAACCCATCTGCAAATGAAAATCCTCCAGCAACAACCATTGCACTAAACTCGCCTAGACTGTGTCCAGCAACCATATCTGGATTGATTTGGTCTCCTAAAACTTCAGCAAGAATTGTTGAGTTCAGGAAAATTGCAGGTTGAGTAACCTTAGTTTGCTTTAAATCCTCAGGCATTCCATTGAACATAATATCTGAGATATTAAAGCCAAGAACGTCGTTAGCTTCTTCAAATCGTTGCTTAGCAATTGACGATGCGTCATAAAGATCTTTACCCATGCCAGGGTATTGTGCCCCTTGTCCAGGGAATACAAATGCTTTCATAAAAAAGTAGTTTATCGAACTAAGTAAACGTGACCTGATTCTTTACGAGCTCCAAGTCCGTCGACCATTTTGATTTCAATTATCCAAGTGAATGCTTCTGTTCCAGTAGCGTAGTGCTCGCCAGCTCCACTTATTGTGTTTTCTCCAACCCACGGTTCTTCAGGTGTATTTGAGAAGAATACTAGATTTCCCCATCTGTTGTAAACCCAAAGCTCATATTGTGCGATTAATTCCTTGCCACTAATAACTGGCCACCATGCGTCGTTGTTGCCGTCGTTATTTGGAGTAAACGAATTTGGTACAAATATCTGTAGAAGGTTATTTACGCTTATGGTCTGAGTGCTTACATCAGTACAGCCGTATTGGTTAGTTACATATAATTGTACTTGATAATTGTCGGCAGCGTAGTATTCATGAGAAGGATTCATCTCAGACGATCCATCTCCATCTCCAAAGGACCAAATAAATTCTGTTCCACCATCTGTTAGGTTCACAAAGTTTACAATTGGCTCAAGTATATCGATATATTCTGGATCAGTGGTGAAGTCTGCAACCGGCGGATTCCATGCTTCAAATGCGGGGTCAATATCTAATTCTACTGAACATCCTTCTGGAGATGTAACAGTATATTCTGCTTCGTAATAACCAGGGTACTCAACATCCAGAATGAATGGAGAGTTAAAGTTTGTAGGAATTACGAAACCAGGAATTTCAAGATCAAAACTAGCAGCACCCGTAGTAGTATTTAAAATTTCTACTTGTGTAGGAAGACAAACAGAAGTTTGGAAGAATGCTAACTCAGGAGTTGGTGCCTCTGCAACAAGGAAGTCTTCGAATGATTGACTTGTACAACCATATTGATCAGTTAACTCAAGTCCTACAGTAAAGTTTCCAGTATTAGGAGTAGTTAGTAATGGTGCTTCGTCGACTGTTTCAGTACATGTACCAGATCCCGAAGGGAATAGAGTCCAGTTGTAAGGTGGAATGCCTGCTGTACAAGTTTGTCCTATAATCTCAGACGAACTATTTACAGCATTTATCACAGCATCTATACCTTCTTCATAACACACAATTGTGTCTTGTAAGTAGAAAGCACTAACTGGAATTGGGTGCACTTTGATAGGTACAATCTCAGTTGAAGTACAATTGGGGTTAGTTAGGGAGATGGCCGTATAGCTTACGTCGTATGTGCAATCGCCAGTGTTGTAATCAAGGCAATCGAAAGTCATTTGGGCTACATCAACTCCTGTGTCTGCCAATCCATTGTCGAAGTTCCACGCAGTAATACCAGCAAATTGATTAGTTGCTGTAAAGTTTACTGTCAATGGGGTACAACCTTCGTTAACATTAGCAGTAGCAGTAACAATTGGAATTTGAGATGTGTTTACAAAAATTGTTTGGCTTGATTGGCATGATGAACTGCCAGCTTCAACTATTAATGTAATTTCAGCTACACCAGATTGATATGTAGGACATTCTGTAAAGGTGTCCAAGTTTGAATGAGGGTTGCCATCAAGAAGCCAGTTGTATGTGAAGACTGCTCCGTTTGGATTATCGTCAAATTGAACCGATAGATTAATGCATTCACCTTCACAAATTTCTGTATCACCAATTATTTGGAATGAAGTGTTTGCATTTATGGTATTTGTGAATGTTTCGGTTGTAGAACAAGTAAGACCTGTTCCATCTGTGTATTCAATGCTACCCGTAGCGTCTACTGTTAGATCTCCTGGAATAATATCTGTATATCCTAGAGATAGAATATTAAATACTGGGTTAGAACCGTCTGGATTTACTGATGATCCTATTTCGTTTGGATTTGAAACCCAAGAATAATTTTCAGCCCCAATCACGTCTACCTGAACATTTTCTCCAGTACACGGTACTCCTGAGAAAACAAAATCTAAATCTGGAGAAGGCCTTGTATCTACAACTACAGAAGCTTCTGCCTCACAATCGTATTGTTCTGCTAGAATCACAGAAGCTGAAGTAACTACTGCAGTTGCTGTATAAATTGTTCCATCAGTAGCAGGGTCGTAGTAATATCCGTCAGAATATGGTGTTGCGCCGTTTGCACTCCATGTTATACTACCATTAGTAGTTGTTTCAATGTAGAATGGCTCGCCTTCGCATATAGCTGGTGCATCAAGACTTAATTCAGCACCTTCTAACATTTCAACAACTATTACTGAACCATTATCACAACCATTATCACTAGTGACAAGGCAGAAGATATCATTCAAACCAGCATTATCAGGATATGTGAATGTTGTAGTTAAGCTGTTGTTTGAGCTACCACAAATTTCAATTAGTGGGTAAATCAAATCATTTGATTGAGATCCAATATTATCTGAATTATCCCAAAACCCATTATTCTGTAAAAACATATAAGGATGCTCACCAGGAATGTATGAACCATCGTAGTTTGTAAACACAACTGGTTCACCACTTTCCCAAACACTATTCCCATCTATTAGGCCAATCCAATGTTGGTTTCCACCAGTATTGTTATTTCCTAGCAAGGTATTTAAATCATCAGCTTCAGTTTGAGATGTAATATCTACCAATTGACCACCAATTGAAGCTGCAAGGTTTGCAGCGTCAGTCCAAGTTGTAGTCGTTTCATATTCGTAGTAACAACAATCATCTATTTCGCCCAAGAAATTATACCCACTTATATCCTCACAAATAGAACTTCCATCATCAACTGGGAAGCTATTCACAAACCATTCAAAAGAATAATCTGCAGGGTCCATACCAGTTGTTGCAGTTACGGTTTCTTCTGGTCCACATAGTACTGTTCTGTCTACAGCTAGTGACACATTCGGAATGTCTAAAATTTCGTAATTAAACAATGCTGTACTCGTACAAGAATGGATCCCATAATCTATAGTTCCATCTACACTACCCGTGAGAGATGCTAAATTGCTTTGGAATGTTGCAACCCCATTTACATCACTAATTGGCGTTGGATCCCAAGAGTAAATATTTGCTCCAGTTGCCGTTATTTCTGGCTCGTCATCTTCACAGAATGTAGTTCCACTAGGTGGGCTAACGCTAAGAACTGGACTTGGGAATACAATGGCATTTGCAGATGCTTGAGAACTACAAACAAGAACTCCGTCTAAAGTACCAGTGTATACTGCTTGGCCTAGTACATCTACTGAAGTTGTGTTAGCCATCATTGCAGATTGAGTATCTATTCCTCCAACCGCAAATACTGGATTGTTAACGTTGAATATTGTAGTAGGCCAAACATATTGAGTAGCATTTCCGCTAGCTGTAAACACAGCAACATCGTCACTACAAGTAGCAGTTGTTGTAACATCGATAACTACGTCTGGATAAACTTCAATGTTAATCCCTTCACTAGTTGTACAACCGTTAGAATCAGAAATTGTAACTGAAATATTTGCAGCTCCATCGAAAGAGTCTAAATCGTATGTGTAGCTAGATGAATTTCCATTTACAGCTTCAGAATATTGTAGTATACCATTGATATACCACTCTGCCAGATAAGGTCCAAGCCCATTTTCTATTGTAGCATTTACGAAAGCTTCTTCATCAGAGCAAAATGAAAAATTGCTTGACGAAAGAGTTAATTCTGGAGCTTCGTAAACATCAATATTTTCAAGAACAGTAACAGGGTTAGGTGATACATCCCCTTCGAGGAATAAGATAATTTGATGTTGTCCCGGCGTTAACCCTTGAATTATTATTGTGTTAGAAAATAAAAAGTTTTCAGGATCAATACAGAATAAGAATGTTTGATAAGAGTATATTTCACCATAAGGTGCACCATCAACATAAACTGATAAGTTCAAATTGTTATTATTATGAGGAGCTATCTCAAATGCAATTTGAGCTTCTCCATTGGTGCAAGTTCCATCAGAAGAGTAATTAGTATAAAACAACTCGGGATCACCTGCAACTGTAATTTCCTCAGGCTGTGAAAAGTTAACTCCTGCACAATCAGTTCCAGTTAAAATGACATTGTAACATCCCTCTATAAAGAATTCAATCGCTAAATCTACAGTTGTCGCATTCGTACCCTCGACATAATTCCAGTCTACTCCTTCAACGCCATTGTCTATAGTCCAGCCGTATGATACAGGAATTCCACAAGATTCGTCTATACCAATAGAAGTGTTTGTAAAATGAACAATAAATCCAGATCCTTGTAATCCTTCGGTTGCATCAACAACAAATGATGGAAGAACATTAGTGCTCCCCTCAGATGACCATGCTACCTGAAAAGTGAAAAAGAGCATGGAAATCCCAAAAAATAGAACCGTACGAATTGCTTGCATAGGGCTTCTTTGTGAGCAAATTTGTTTGATTCCGCAAAATAAGGAATTTACCACAGTTATTTAAACCCTTTGCTAAGGTCTCTCTTCTGATGATTGTGGAAACGCGAATCGTTTTTCATTCCCTTGCGTCTTTTTATCTGTTCTTCTTCTGGCAATTTAGAGAAGTCCAAACACTCAGGAGTGCAACACCCTCCATGTGCTTCTTGGCACTTTGGACACTGTATAAACAGCAGGTTACACGTTTTATTCTTGCAGTTTACATGCTCATCACAAGGCTCACCACATTGATGGCAATTTGCGATTACATCATCAGAAATTCTCTC
>JAYZNI010000082.1:0-5191 GCA_036152255.1 Bacteroidota bacterium
AATCATTGCATCTCCAAAGTCGAATACACTTTTTGCTGAAATCGCTGAGCCAATAATTACCATCATACAGAATACTGCCTTGTAAGACAGGTCTGATGTTTTTGATTCCCCGAATAAGTACGTCCATGCTTTTAGACCGTAGTAACTCCAGCTAATCATTGTAGAAAGTGCAAATAAAATCACTGCTACAGATAATACTACTGGGAACCAAGGTATGGTTTGACTAAATGCTGAAGAAGTAAGTTCAATAGCCTGCAGGTCGTTGTTTTGGGCTAAAGCAAGAGCAGATTCTGCAGTGTAATCACCGTAACCAGAAATTACAATTACTAATGCAGTCATCGTACAAATAACAACTGTATCGATGAATGGCTCAAGTAAACTAACCATACCCTCACTAACTGGCTCATCAGTCTTTGCAGCAGAGTGCGCAATTGAAGCTGAACCAATACCAGCTTCGTTAGAAAAAGCTGCCCTTCTAAACCCTTGAATCATAACACCAATAAGGCCACCGTACATAGCGTCAGCTGCAAAAGCTCCACTAAAGATTTGGCCAAATGCTGTTGGGATAGATCCAAGATTTCCGCCAAGAACAAACAAAGCTCCAAAAACATATATTCCTACCATAAATGGGACAACCTTATCAGTAACATTTGCAATGCTCTTAATACCACCAATGATTATCATTCCAACAAGAACTGCCATAGCTGCACCAAACATCCAAGATTGGCCAAACAGGAACGAAGATTCACCGCCTGTAACTGAAATCAACTGTTTTGTAGCTTGGTTTATTTGAACCATGCATCCTCCACCAAATGAACCTCCAATACAAGCTATCGCAAATAGAACGGCCAAGACTTTACCAATTGCTCCAATTGTATCACCTTTTTTAGCTAATCCATTACTCAAATAGTACATTGGTCCCCCAGAAACAGAGCCATCTGCGTTTTGTCTTCGATACTTAGTACCTAGTGTACACTCGACAAACTTTGCACTCATTCCTAATAAGCCTGCAACTATCATCCAAAATGTTGCACCAGGACCACCGAGTGAAATAGCAATTGCTACACCAGCAATATTTCCCACTCCTACCGTACCTGACAATGCTGCTGTTAGAGCTTGGAAGTGACTTACTTCACCAGCTTCCTTAGAATTGGGGTCATCGAATTTCCCTCTAACTACATCAACTGCATGTTTAAATCCTGTAATATTTATAAACCTGAAGTAAAATGTAAATAATAGTGCTCCCAGGCTTAACCAGATAAGTACAAATGGAACTCTGAATCCAAGGAAATTTACTTCAAAGAAAATTACTGAAACTATAGAATCAGTTACTGGACCCATAACCTCGTTAATCTTATCGTCGAGAGTAAGTTCTGTAACTTCATTAGAATGGTCTGCTTCCAACACTACTTCAACTGTTGTTGAATCCACCACCTCAATAGCTTGATCTTGCTGAATAGTTTCTACAACTACTTCTTGTCCAAAAGTAATTGATGGCAAAATTGCACATAAGAGTGCTGCAGCATACTTTATTGTAAACTTTATCATAACAGGTTTTCTTAAGATTTGGGTTGTGCATGCTTTATCATGCGGTTTAGAGCTCTTATTTGTTCGGATGTTCCTAAAACGAACAATTTACATGCTCCATCTATTTCTGTTTTTGGGCCAGGGTTTATTTCATACTCTCCGTTAGATCGCTTTAATCCAACCACGTTTACCCCAACTCTATTGTGTTCAATTACATCCTCCAGCTTTGATTTTCTCATAGCATTGGGCAACTGTTCCATACAAATTTCTTCAAGGTTTATTGAGTCAGAACCTTGAATACTAATATGGTCTAAAAACTCAACTACATCAGGCATAGCAACTAGAGATGCCATATGAGCTCCTCCTACCTTGTCTGGCATAATTACATTATCTGCTCCAGCTACTCTTAGCTTGTGAACTGAATTCATTTGAGATGCTCTGCTAATCAATAAAATTCCTGAGTTTTTCTCTCTCGCACTAAGGATTACATATAAGTTTTCCGAATCAACTGGCATAGTTGAAATAAGAGCTTTAGCTGACATCACACCAGCTTTTTCAAGATTTTCATCTTTTGTTGCATCACCTGAAATCACTAGGAACCCTTCCTGCCTAAGTAGCTCAGACCTCTTTTCGTCACTTTCAATAATTACTACTGTTGTGTCGTGATCCTTGAGCTCAGACACAGCCATCTCACCGACACGTCCGTATCCACAAACGATCACGTGGTTATTTAATTTGTCTATTTCCTTTTTCAAACGAGCTGCTTTAAAGGTGTTACGATACTCACCATCGACAAAATACGTCGTGAGAGCTGATATTGAATATGCAAAAGCACCTATACTAGAAATGATCAATACTGATGTGAAGATCATTCCTGTTTCAGATAATGGCTGCACTTCCCTAAACCCAACTGTAGAAACAGTTATTACGGTCATGTAAAATGCCTGAATCCAAGAATACCCTTCAATAATCACATACCCTATGCTTCCAATTATTACAACCGATGTAACGAAAACAAGGGAAAGAAAAAATCTAGTAAAGGCTTTAAACTTATATAGCACGCTCTAAAATACGCACAACTCACACAAGTGACCTAAATAAAAAAGAAGGGATTCACAATCCTGGGCTACTATTTTACTACTGTAGCGTTTTTGCCATTTTCGAAGCTAATTCCTCAGCCGCTTTTCGAGTTGCATCCATAGCACTCTCAATACTTTCCTCTCCCGAACCTGCATAAATTATTCCCCTTGATGAATTAACCAAGAGACCACATTTTGAATTAAGGCCATACTCAGCAACAGATTCGATTGTTCCACCTTGGGCTCCAACTCCAGGAACTAAGAGGAATGAATCAGGAGCAATTTCTCTTACTCTTGACAGCATTTCAGGTCTAGTAGCCCCTACTACGAACATTAGGTTATCTGGTGTGCCCCAAGTTTGGGCTTTAGTAAGGACTGATTCGTAAAGAGGAGTACTTCCGTGGAATTCAAAATCGTCGGCTCCTGGATTAGAAGTCAGCGCAAGTAAAATGGTCCATTTATCCTTTCTGTCAGTAAATGGTGTCACAGAATCTGATCCCATGTAAGGGGAAACTGTAATAGCATCTGCCCCAAGATTATTAAGGATTGCTTGGGCATATTTAGAAGCTGTGTTGCCAATATCACCTCTCTTTGCGTCAGCAATAACTAAGCAGTTTGATGGGACTTGGGCTATGACGTTTTCCAATGCTGTCCATCCTGGAGCTCCATATGTTTCGAAGAATGCTAGGTTAGGCTTATAAGCGACTGTCACATGCTTTGTTACATCTATTATTGAAGAACAAAATCTCTTTACAGCCTCAATACCAAAACCAAAACAAGTTGGTATTTTACCTTCATCGGGATCAAGTCCTACGCATAGATATGACTGTTTTTCGAGAATTGCCTCGTAAAGCTTAGAAGAAGATGTAAGTTCAGCTTGTCTAGACATTTTATAAATTCTTTAGCAGCTCTGTTTTTTCTGCAAGATGCAACGCTTCTATTACTTCTGTCAAATCTCCACCAATAATAGCTGGCAAAGCGTGTGAAGTAAATCCAATTCTATGGTCTGTAACCCTTCCTTGAGGAAAGTTGTAAGTTCTAATTTTTGCCGATCTATCACCCGTGGATACTAGTTGTTTTCTGTTTTCAGACCTTTCTTCCTCTTGCTTGTTTCGTTCCATTTCGAAAAGTTTTGTCCTCATCACTTCCATTGCGTGATCAAGATTGGCGTGCTGTGATCTTCCGTCTTGGCATTCAACTACAATTCCCGTTGGGAGATGTGTCAATCTAACAGCAGATTCAGTTTTGTTTACGTGCTGACCTCCAGCACCAGAAGCGCGGAATGTATCTCGCCTTAAATCTGATGCTTTTAGTTCAACATCTACTTCCTCTGCTACTGGAAGTATTGCAACTGTTGCTGCAGATGTGTGAACTCTACCTTGGGATTCTGTTGCTGGGACTCTTTGTACTCTGTGAACACCACTTTCAAATTTGAGCCAACCGTATACACCTTCACCACTAAGTCGGACTACAGCCTCTTTATATCCTCCAACAGTTCCTTCAGAAGATGAAACAAGTTCGTGTTTCCAGCCTTTTGACTCGACATGTCTTAAATACATTCTCAGCAATTCACCTGCAAAAATTGCCGCTTCGTCACCTCCTGTACCCGCACGGACTTCAAGAACAACGTCCCTATCGTCTGCTTCGTCGCGAGGGATAAGCATTTCTCTCGAGGCTTGTGCTAATTCTTCAAGTTTCTCTTGAAGTACAGGCACCTCCTCTCTTCCCATTTGTCGGTATTCCTCATCTTCTGAAGAAGCCCAATCTCTTGCTTGCTTTAAATCATCCCAAGCTCCCCTAAATATTTTGGCGTGTTCAGCTATTGGTTCTAGCCTCCTATATTCACGCATGGCATCTCTATACTCCTTTTGGTCAGCGATGAGATCTGGATCACCAATTGATTTCTCTACCTCAATAAACCTCAGGCCTATTGCTTCAAGTTTTGTTAGTAGTTCCTCCACGTTGTAGAGATTACGAGTTTGAGTAATAAAATTCTCCGTGCTCAGATTTTATTGTCACTTCACCTGAAGTCGAAGATTCGCACCTGCCAATGATTTGGGCTTCTACACCAAATGTTTTAGAAAGCTCAATAAGTGCTTCTGCAGCTGCCTCATTTGTATACACCTCCAGTCTATGCCCCATATTAAACACCTTGTACATCTCTTCCCAAGATGTACCTGAAGCCTCTTGGATAGCCATAAATAATGGTGGTGTCGAGAATAAATTATCCTTTATAACGTGGACATCATTTACAAAATGTAGAACTTTTGTTTGAGCTCCACCTGAACAATGAATCATACCGTTAACCGAAGACTTCCATTCTTTTAAAAATTCCAATATGATAGGCGCATAAGTACGAGTTGGGCTCAGTAAAAGTTGGCCTGCATCTAGAGGAGTTCCATCTACTTTATCCGTCAAGTTGTGATTGCCCGTATAGATAAATGCCTCATCGGTTCCTGGGTCATAACTTTCGGGATATTTAGAGGCCAAACTCTTATTAAACACATCGTGTCTCGCAGATGTTAGTCCATTAGACCCCATTCCTCCATTGTACGATTTTTCGTAGTTAGCTCGGCCAAAGCTTG
>JAYZNI010000083.1:0-13136 GCA_036152255.1 Bacteroidota bacterium
GCCCAAAACAACTGGAATCCTCTTTACAACTTCTCTACAGAGGATGTGGCTACAAGAACATACGACGACACAACATTAGTTAGTGTCCTTGATATGATTAACGTAGTGCCAAACCCGTACTACGCATACAGCAAATACGAAGCAAACAAACTAGATAATAGGATTAAAATCACTAACCTTCCAATGGAGTGTACTGTTAGCATTTATAGCTTGAACGGCGTTCTAGTTAGACAGTATGTAAGGTCAAATGATCCATCTACATCTCTAGACTGGGATCTAAAGAATCACAATAACGTACCTATCGCTGGTGGTGTATACATCATCCACGTAGACGTGCCAGAGGTAGGAGAGAAAATCCTTAAGTGGTTCGGAGTTATGAGACCTATTGATTTGGATACATTCTAAAATGAACCCTGTAGTTAAAAAAGCGATTAGAGTAGGAGCGGGATTAGGTATAATCTTTGTTGCATTTATTATTATGAATGGATTGATTGGGATGAAGGAACCACCAAGTATTGTCCTCCCTCAATCTAACCCTTGGCCAGTTCAAACTATAATTGTAAAAAACCAAACCATCCAACCCCAAATTCCAGTAGAAGGAAAAGTAGAAGCTTGGCAACGAGTTGATTTAGTTGCTGAAGTCAATGGAGTTTTAAGCTTAGGTGGAAAAGAGTTTAGAGAGGGGGTCAGATATAAAAAAGGCGAAGTAATACTTGGACTTGATGACAGTGAAGCAAGGTCTTCACTCAGAAGCGCGAGAGCACAATTTTTGCAACTAACGAGCAGCACGCTTTCAACGATAAAAATTGATTTTCCAGAAAAAATTGAAGTTTGGGAAGCTTATGTAAATAGTATTGAAATTGATGAGCCGCTTCCAGTTTTACCCGAAACTTCTTCAGATAGAGAAAGGTTTTATATCATTAACAGAGGAATAGATGCGAGCTATCACAGCATAAAGGCTTCTGAAGAAAGGCTTAGTAAATTTTCAATTACGGCTCCATTCGACGGATTTGTGTCAACTGCTTTAGTTAAGCCTGGAACTCTAGTTATTGGTGGGCAGCCTATTGGAGTATTTGTGGGCACAAATAAATTTGAAATCAAGTCTTCTCTAAATTCTGAGTACTTGGAATTTATCAAAATAGGCGACAATGTAGAATTCCAATTCGAAGGCCAAACCATAGCAACAGGCTCTCTAGACAGGATTTCATCAAGTGTAAATCCAACCACTCAATCAGCTACTGTTTACTTTAAGCTTGCTGCTAGCACCAAAGATTTTGTGCTTAGAGATGGAATGTATTTGCCTGGAACATTGATAGCTAAAGGAATTGATAATTGCTTTGAAATCAAAGTTGCATTAATTGAAGAAGGCCAAGTTTATGCAGTCGAAAACAACACATTAAAAAGCTTAAATGTAGAGACTGTTTTCGAGTCTTTTAAGAGTGCTCTAGTAAGAGGATTACCTGATGGGACGGTATTAGTTAAAGACCAAATCTCAAATTCATTTGAGGGGATGAAGGTCAATCCATCAAACTGAACTAGATGAGAAGTGTTATAAAATTCTTTGTGCAACACCATATTGTTGGCGACCTACTAATGATAGGTCTCCTAGTTGCTGGTATGGTGGGTATGACGAATATGAAGTCAAACTTCTTCCCTGTAGTTAAGTCCAAATACATCAATATCCAAGTTGTTTACCCTGGGGCTTCTCCTGAGGAAATTGAAACAGGAGTTGTTGCAAAAATTGAGGAAAATCTTCAGGGTATTGCAGATATAGATCTAGTTACTTCTACAAGTACTGAAAACGCAGCGTCAATAAAAATCAATGTCAAGAACTTCAATAAAACTGACGAAGTACTTCAGAATGTAAAGAACGCTGTAGATAAAATCCCATCATTCCCAGTAGGAATGGAACCCCCAATAATATTCAAGAAAGAGTTTGAGGACGGGATGGATAATACTGCGCTCATTTTGGCCCTAACAGGAGTAGAAGATTTAAGGGAATTAAAACGGGCGGCCAGAATAATTGAATCAGACTTAAGGCAATTAGAAGGTGTAAGTCAGGTTAGTCTTTCAGGATTTCCAGAAGAAGAAATTGAGATTGCAATAAGAGAGGACAAACTCAGTGAGATGGGTTTGACTTTGGACAAAATTGCATCTGTAGTAAGGGCTTCAAATATGGAGGCAACAGGCGGAAAGATTCTAACCCCAAACGAGGAGTTTATCATTAGAGGCAGATACAAAGAATACACTGCAGCTGAGCTTAGAGATATAATTGTAGTAGCTGACCCTGACGGTAGAATTATCAGATTGGGAGATATTGCTAATGTGCAAGAGAAGTGGGTTGAAACTGACCCATCAAGAAATTGGTTTAATGGAAAGCAAGCAGTTGCAATTACCATAAACAACCTTCCTTCAGAATCGATATTAGACGTAGTTGAGAAGGTTTATGCATACATGGACGCATTCAACGAAAAAGGCTCTAACCTAAAGATGGATGTCGTTGTAGATATGTCAATCGTACTAAACCAAAGGATAGACTTACTCGTAAACAATGGTGTTATAGGATTCATTTTAGTACTGATTTTCCTTGCCTTGTTCTTAAACGTTAGGCTTGCTTTTTGGGTTGCACTTGCTATTCCAGTCTCATTTGCAGGGATGTTCATTTTTGCAGGAATGATTGGAGTAACCATAAATGTCATTTCTCTTTTCGGAATGATATTAGTGATTGGTATTTTAGTAGATGACGGTATAGTCATAGCCGAAAACATATACGGCAAATACGAAAATGGCAGCTCTAGGTTAGAGGCAACTATTGACGGAACTCTTGAAGTATTGCCAGCAGTATTCTCGGCAATTATTACAACTGTTATTGCATTTTCATCGTTTTATTTCATAGAAGGAACACTTGGGGATTTCTTCCGTGACATGGCCACAGTAATTATCCTTACACTAGTATTTTCTTTAGTTGAAGGTGCATTCATCCTTCCAGCTCACGTTGGAAATTCTGGCGCTCTAAAAAAGGAGGTAGACCCAAATATTTTAGAGATCAAAATGACCAATTTCTTGAATGGAATTAGGGATAGATTCTACAAGCCGGCACTTAAATACGCTATTAAACAACCTTGGGTTTCGTTTTGTGTAATTGTAGCGATATTCTTAATCACTGTTCCAGGTTTGATTGGAGGAGGATTCGTGAGAACCACATTCTTCCCCTTTATTGAAGGTGATGTTATTGCTGTAAATCTTGCAATGCAAGCAGGAACTAAGGCTGAGATTACTAAAGCCCAAATCGATAGAATAGAGGAAGTGGTTTGGGAAGTGAATGAAGAATTCACAGCACAAAGAGATGACACACTTCAAACGATAGTTGCAATAGACAAAAGTGTAGGTCCAGCGTCACATATTGCAGTTTTAAACATTCAGTTACTCGACGGAGAAAACAGACTTCTTCAAAGTACAGAAATAAGTTCTAGAATAAGAGAGAAAGTAGGTGTAGTATACGGTGCTGATAACATCACTTTTGGTGCATTCTCTCCATTTGGCAGACCCATTTCAGTTTCTCTTTTAGGGAATGATATTGAAACGATGCGTCTTGCAACTGAAGAATTGAAAACAGAATTAAGTCTGAGAGAGGATGTGATGGATGTTACTGATAGTAACCAGGAAGGAGTGAAGGAAATTAGCATAAAGCTCAAGCCAAGAGCATATCAACTTGGATTTACTAAGGGAGAATTAATTTCTCAAATTCGTCAAGCTTTTTATGGTGTAGAAGTTCAGAGACTTCAGAGAGGACGAGATGAGGTTAGGGTTTGGGTTAGACTTGACGAAAGAGATAGAGCTTCAATGGGTTCAATAGAGAATTTCAAGCTCAGGACTATGCAGGGACTCGAGATTCCATTTACTGAGATTTGTGAAATAGAAATCGAGCGAGGCCTAACGGCTATAAAGAGAATATATGGAAAGAGGCAAGTTGAGGTAAGTGCTGATTTAAGCGGACCTCAAGCAAGTGCGACAGACATTGATCAAGCGATTAAAACTGAGATTCTTCCTCCCATCCTAGCAAAATACCCCAGCATTTCAGCAAGTTTTGAAGGCCAAAACAGAGAGGTGGCAAAATCCCAAAACAGCATAGCCAAAGTTATGCCTTTGATTTTCTCTCTTATGTTCTTAGTGATAGTTCTGACTTTCAGATCACCATTGCAAGCTACGGCTGTGTTTGGGTTATTTCCATTTGGCCTTGTAGGTATAAGCATTGGACATTGGTTGCTCGATGCTCAAATCAGTTTGTTCTCTGTTTTAGGAATGATTGCTCTTATAGGAATTTTAGTAAATGACGCATTAGTATTTGTTGCGGCATACAACGCCTATTTGAAAAATGGATTCAGTGTTGACGAAAGTATTTGGCGTGCTGGAATGAATCGTTTCAGGCCTATTATTTTGACTTCTGTAACAACAGTTGCAGGATTAGCCCCTCTAATGCTCAACAAGAGTTTCCAGGCACAATTTTTAATCCCCATGGCAATTTCGGTTGCGTTTGGACTTCTTTTCGTAACAGTAATTATCCTAATTCTTCTTCCTATTTATCTGAAATTCATATCCCCACTTCATAGGTCATGGATTTTTATTTCAAAAGGAGTTTGGCTCGATGATTACGGTGCAGAACCAGCAGTAAGAGAGATTAGAACTATTTCAAAAATGAGAGAGGAGATGGAGAATTCAAAGGAAGGTTCAATTGCTAAAAAAACAATTGCAGTTATTGCTGTTTTAATTTTTAGTTCAGCGACTGTGTTAGCCCAAACTCAAGATTTGAGTTTAGAGAATGCAATAGGTAAAGCTCTTCAGAACAACTATGGTATAAAGGTGGCAAAGCTCAACTCTGATATAGCTCATTTAAATGACCATTGGGCTAATACCGGAGCGATGCCACAAATTGGAATTGGAGTCGATGCATCCCAATCCACAATTGATATGTCTGAAGACTTCACAGTAGTCGAGCAAATGAGGACGAATTTTAATTCTAAGGGCATTAATACAGGGTTAAATATTAACTGGACTCTTTTTGACGGTATGGGTATGTTCGCAGCAAAGCACAGCCTTGAACTTTTAGCCGCTCAATCAAACAATCAGGTAGAAATAATAATTGAGCAGACTGTTGAAGCTGTAGATTTTGCCTACCACAATGCATTAGTCCAAATCGAACTCCTTGAAGTTCTTGAAGAATCAATGGCTTTGAGTAAAACTCGTTTGCAAGAGATTATTTGGTCTGAGAAATACGGAGTTGCTGGAACATTTGACAAGCTTCAATTTGAAAATGCCATAATAACAGATAGCACCGCGTACTTAATGCAAGAGGTAGCTGTTAACACTTCAATTCGAAACCTAAACAGATTGATGGGAGAAGACGAGGGAATTAAATGGAACCTTGTTACGAAACTCGCAACTCCTCCAGGGATTGAAAACTTGGCATCTCTTCAGGATAGAGTAATTAGCGACAACAGTATTGTAATCAATGCAAATTTGACAAAGGACATAAGTATTGAAAATGTCAATATGGCCAAATCAAAACTGTATCCTGTAATCAGCCTAAGAGATTCTAGAATGGAATCAGATAATTTGTTTTCTACTGATATGGGCTCGCTCCAAAGTGGAAATTCTACAAATGCAGTAACTCTAACTTTGAACTTCAACCTATTCAACGGTGGCGCTACGAAGCGAGCAATTTCTCAAGCAAAAATCAACCGAGAAATTGCTGAACTAGCTATTGTAGACCAAATCTCTGAAGCGAGAAAATTAGTTGCAGATGCCTACGATCGGTTTAATGTAAACGCTGCAGTTTACCAACTAAGCGCAAAGGCTTCTGAAAACGCTAGAATTGCCCTTGAAATTTCAGAAAGTGGGTATAAGGATGGAGTAGTAGGCTCATTAGACTACAGGGCTCTTGAGGTAGCTCTTCAAAGTGCAAGAGTAAAAGAACTTCAGGCACTCCAAGCTTGGCGTGCATCTTTCGTAGAAGTCCAAAGATTAGTTGGCTCATTAAGAGCCCCGATTAACTGATAGCTTTTAAATCAGCTTCAACCATTTCTCTGCATAGCTCTTGCCAAGAAGTATTTGGCTTCCATCCTAAGATTCTCTCAGCTTTGCTAGCATCACCAACTAGAGCATCAACTTCTGCTGGTCTGTAATATCTAGGATCAATTTCGACAAGTATATTGCCTGTTGTCTCGCAAATGCCCTTTTCATTTTCACCCTCACCTTCCCACCTGAGATTAACCCCAGCTTCTGCAAAAGCAAGATCAGTAAAATCTCTTACCGAAGCTTGAATGCCTGTGGCAAGAACGTAATCATCTGCTTCTTCCTGCTGTAACATCAACCACATGCCTTCAACAAAATCTTTGGCATGTCCCCAATCTCGACGAGCGTTAAGATTACCAAGGAATAGTTTTTCTTCTAATCCTTTAGAAATTCTTGCAGCTGCCCTAGTGATTTTACGAGTCACGAAGGTTTCACCCCTTACGGGGCTTTCGTGGTTGAATAAAATTCCGTTACTAGCGTGAATCCCATATGATTCACGGTAATTTTTTACAATCCAAAAAGCATAGAGCTTTGAAACTCCATAAGGCGACCTGGGGTAAAATGGCGTAAGTTCTGTTTGAGGACACTCATGCACCTTCCCAAACAATTCAGAAGTACTTGCTTGATAAAATCGACAAGTCTTTTCTAAGCCTAGAATCCTGACTGCTTCTAATAATCTCAAGGTTCCCAAAGAATCTGCATTAGCAGTGTATTCAGGAGTTTCAAAACTCACCATTACGTGGCTCTGGGCTGCTAGATTATAAATCTCATCTGGCTTTACTTCCTGTACAATCCTTATCAGATTTGTAGCATCTGTCATGTCTCCGTAGTGGAGTTTAAACTTTACGTTTTCTTCGTGAGGATCCTGGTATAAATGGTCGATTCTCGAAGTATTAAAAGAAGAAGCTCTCCTCTTAATTCCGTGTACTTCATAACCCTTTGTTAGTAAGAATTCAGCAAGGTAGGATCCATCCTGTCCTGTTACACCAGTTATAAGAGCTTTACGAGACATATCAATTTGCTAAGTTAAGCAGTGATCTCTTGGGATTTAACCTGGTTGTAGTAGGAACCTTTTTTCGCCATGAGCTCATTATGCGAACCTTCTTCTATTATGGATCCATCTCTTAGTACAGCAATCTTATGTGCCTTTTTAATTGTACTCAATCTGTGCGCAATAACTAGTGTAGATCTTCCTTTCATGAGTTCGTCTAAAGCCTTTTGGACTTCAGTTTCACTTACGCTATCTAAAGCACTTGTTGCTTCATCAAGTATAAGAAGGTCTGGATCTCTTAAAATTGCTCTTGCAATTGCTATACGTTGCCTTTGGCCTCCAGAAAGTTGAATTCCTCTTTCTCCTACTAGTGTCTCAAAACCATCTGGGAACTCTTCAATAAATTCAAGCGCATATGCTCTTCTTGCTGCCTCTTTCACTTCCTCATTAGTAGCTTCAATATTACCGTAAGCAATGTTTGTCCTGATGTCCTCGCCAAATAAAATCACCTCTTGAGGAACATATGCCAAACTCTTTCTGTACCCTCTTAAATCAAGAGATGATGCATCCAAGTCTCCAATTGTGATTTGGCCTTTTATAGGATTTTGGAATCGCAGTAGAAGAGAGGCTACAGTTGATTTTCCAGCTCCAGATGGTCCAACAAGGGCTACTTGCTCACCCTCATTTATCTTAAGGTTAAAACCTTTTAAAACAGGCACATCAGGTCTTTGTTCATAGTGAAAATCAACACCTTTGAATTCAATTTCTTTATTAAGATCTAATGGCGCTGAAGTAGCTTCGAAGTCCTTAATTTCTCTTTCCTCCTTTAATATTTCCATTAGTGATTCAACAGCACCAAGTCCTTTTTGCACCATTCCAAACTCAGCAGCAAGGCCACCAATGCTACCTGCGACAAGTCCTGTCATTAAAAGGAAGGTGAAAAAGTGTTCTGAAGCCAGCTCACCCTGTTGCATAAGAGCTGCTCCTTTAAAAATCACAAGGGTAATTGCTCCAAATATGAATAATATGATGAAACTAGCGAATGCACCTCTGCCCATAGCGCCTTTCATTGCTAGACTTCTAACGGATTTCACCCTTTCTGTGTACCTCTTGCGTTCAAACCATTCATTTGCAAAAGCTTTTACGTTTACAATGCCTGTAAGGACTTCTTGGACTATTACGTTGGAAGCTGCAATTTCGTCTTGGGTTTCTTTAGAAAGGCGCTTAATGAATTTGCCAAAGAAAATTGCTACAATGATCACAACTGGCAGTGTCCCAAGCATAAGAAGGGTTAATTCTACAGAAAAATATGCTAGAGCTGCTACTCCTCCACCTACAATGATTAATTGCCTTATTAATTCTGCAAGTGTTGTCGTAAAAGTATCTTGAATTGCAGTAATATCAGCAGAAATACGGCTATTTAAATCACCTACACGCTTGTCATGGTAGAAATCCATGGGCATGCTGACGATAGCTTCGAATGCATCCTTTCTCATTGCAAGCATCATTTTTTCTGTCATATCTGCAAAAAGGAAAACCCTTATGAAGCTTAATAAGGCTTGTATTATTAGGACAATTGCAATAACAATGCCTATGGTACTCAAGTCGTTTAAGTTCCAGTTTTGTAGAATTTCAGCTTCAAACCCTTGAGATTTAGAATTACTAGTTTTTCCGGGGTCTCCGAGGACACCAACGCCGCCCAATTGCCCCCAAAGTCTTGTAACTAATAGCGTTAGTACTCCACTCAAACTGAGTAGAATGATACCTAAAATAAACCCCCACTTATGGGGTTTTAAATAAGGTGCTATTTGACTAAATCCTTTAAGATCTCTTAGCTTAAATCTACTCTTCTTCATGGAGGACAAATTTAGTGCTTAATTTTGTGTTGGGATAGTAAAAAGAATTCACTATCTTTGCCGTCCCTAATCTAAAGGGTAATAACAATTTAAGATGAAAAGGACATTTCAACCATCAGTACGCAAGCGTCGTAACAAGCACGGCTTCCGAAAGCGTATGTCAAGCTCTAATGGTCGTAACGTACTAAACGCTCGTCGTCGTAAGGGTCGTAAGAAGCTAAGCGTTAGCTCTGAGCGTCGCCACAAGGGAATCGCAAGATAATCCTATATATCATCTTTATTCACACAAGGGAATCCTTAGGGGTTCCCTTGTTGCGTCTAAAATAATTATCTGTGGAGCTATTTGATTGGGCCTAGAGCAAGCGTTACACAACTCACCTCATGGACTAACCACTTTTCCTTTTCCCCCTTAAAGTCCACTAATGCCTCTTCGTTCATTATGGGTGTACAGACTTGGATATCGTTTTTAAAATCTACTCCAGGGCCAAATGCTTTATAAACTGCCTCTTTCAAAGCCCAAACCTCAGCTAAATAACCGCTTTCTACTTCATCTGAACTCATTGTTCGGTTTGCTATTCTTTCTATCCTACTATCATTGGTGTAAACTATATCTAAACCTATATTGTAGTCCACATCTGCAATTATTGTAGCTGCGTATGACGCTTTTTCGGGACATTGCATATGAGAAATAGAAATCTTCAAATTCGATTCCTTGTCTTGAATAAAAAGTTTTGGCCTTCCTCCAACTTCGTGTTTAAGATGCCAGTTTTCATGACCTAGTTGCTCATTTATTGAAGCTATAACGGCGTGATGTTCTATTACTCTCTTGTGACACAATCTAGTAACATCTCTATTTGGAAAATGCCTTAATAAAGTGTTTGGGAGGAACTGAATGTTATTGGACTCTGGAGTACGTGTCATTACCAGACGATAAGGATCAGGAGGTGACGGGCAGTTAAGTATTTCCATTATATCTAAGATATTGTATTTTTGTCCTCATGAATGCAACAATTGAAAATTCTGTTCTACCATATAAGGTTAAGGACATGAGCCTCGCTGAGTGGGGAAGAAAAGAAATTAAGCTAGCTGAGGCAGAAATGCCTGGTTTAATGTCAATTAGAAAAGAGTTTGGTACATCAAAGCCACTTAAGGGTGCTAGAATTGCTGGTTGTCTACATATGACAATCCAAACAGCCGTTTTAATTGAAACTCTAGTTGAGCTTGGTGCAGATGTTACATGGTCATCGTGTAATATCTTCTCTACTCAGGATCATGCAGCAGCAGCTATTGCAGCAGCAGGCATTCCAGTTTATGCATGGAGAGGGATGACTGAAGAAGAATTTGATTGGTGTATTGAGCAAACTCTTTTTTTTGGAGATCAAAGTAAGCCTCTTAACATGATTCTTGACGATGGAGGTGATTTGACTAATATGTTACTGGACAAGTACCCAGAATTAGTTGACGGTGTAAAGGGAATTTCTGAAGAAACAACTACAGGCGTTCTAAGATTACACGATAGAGAAAAGAATGGTACTCTTCCAATGCCAGCAATTAACATTAACGACTCTGTAACAAAGTCAAAGTTTGACAACAAATACGGATGCCGTGAATCACTAGTTGATGCGATTAGACGCGCAACTGATGTCATGATGGCAGGAAAAGTTGCTGCAGTTGCAGGATTTGGCGATGTAGGAAAAGGATCTGCAGAATCTTTAAGGAATGCAGGATGTCGTGTAATAGTTAGTGAGATTGATCCAATATGTGCTTTACAAGCTGCCATGGAGGGCTTTGAAGTGAAATCAATGCTAGAAGCTTGTAAAGAGGCAGATATTGCAGTTACAGCTACTGGTAATAAGGACATTATAACTGGAGCTCACTTTGAGGTGCTTAAGGATAAGGCAATCGTTTGTAACATAGGCCACTTCGACAACGAAATAGATGTTGCTTGGCTCAATAACAATCACGGATCTTCTAAAGAAGAAATAAAGCCTCAGGTAGACAAGTACACTATAAATGGTAAGGATATTATTCTTCTTGCTGAGGGTCGACTTGTAAATCTTGGTTGTGCTACTGGACACCCGAGCTTTGTTATGTCTACTTCCTTTACAAACCAAGTACTAGCCCAAATCGAACTTTGGGAACGCGCAGAACATTATGAGAATAAAGTATACACTCTGCCCAAGCACCTTGACGAAAAGGTAGCAAGACTACATCTTGAAAAGATTGGCGTAGAGCTAGAAATGCTATCACAAGACCAAGCGGATTACATAGGTGTTCCTATTGAAGGACCATATAAATCTGATCAATACAGGTATTAATTAAAAATGCTGAGAACTGGAGGGTTCCAGCTTGCACCATATCTATGAAGGGGCAATATTGCTGTCCCTTGATTGACGGTTCCATCAATAATCAACCACTTTGATTCAGAGCAATCGCTGTGGTCGCTTATAAGTAGGCCATCATCATCAACGGAAACTGTACAGCCAAGCTCAATATCCGATGTTGAATGTCTATCTAGAATCACGAAAATGTCTTGGGTATATCTGTAAATAATCAGCCCTTTTGAACCTCCATTTACGTAAATATGATTTGACACAAAATTCAAATCGTTATATGCGGGTAAATTGAGGTTGATGTCAATATTTACTGGAACATATGGAATGTTCTGAACGTTATTGTCACATTTTGCCTGAGTTAGAAGCATTACAATAACTAAGCCTAAGACAAAATTCAAGTATGTTTTTTTTAACATCATTATTGAGCAAATCTACTCGTTTTATCCCTGAGATTAAATGGATCCTTTGCAACCCCAGCTTTGAACGCTTTGAGATATATCGGTTCATAAGAGGCTATATCTACATAGTCCTTTTTCTCAAAAGCACTAATTGCAAGATCTAATGCGTATTCTGGTTTGGGATATGTTTGGATGAAATCTCGGCCTTCGGATGCTAAGAGTTCTCTGCATTTTTCTGCTCCATCGCCGATGAAGCAAATTGTGTTGTGTTCGTCGAATGCAGATTTAGTAGTTGTGTCAACAACAATGGCTTCAACTTCTGATGAATATTCCTTCGTGAAAGTTTTGGTATATACTTCCATTCTGCGCGCGTCGAGCATACTAACGTATGCGTCTTTTCCTGGTAGTAGGGAGACAGCTTCGTGTTTTAATACACAGAGTGTGTCGACTGAGATAAGTGGGATAGAAAGAGCGTGGCAGATGCCTTTGGCAGTAGCTACTCCTATGCGAAGTCCTGTATAAGAACCTGGTCCACCACTGACACTAACGGCGTCTAAGTCAGATTTTAAAAGTCTACATTCTGAAAATATTTCATCTATAAAAGGCATTATGTTTTCAGCGTGCGAATATCTTTCCTCGCAATTACTTTTGCTCGAAAAGACATTACCATCGCAAAAAATTGCAACTCCACAATTAAGAGTTGTAGTCTCTAGATGAAGAATGTTTGCCATTAGTTGTTTGTCACTGAAATTCCCACTAACTTCTTTGAGTCACCTTCGTTAACCCTACTACTTGACGAAACTACATCGCCATCAGATAATTTTCTTGCTACCATATCATATGGCCCTGAGACAACTGTGGTCGATTCGGTAAGCCCTGATGTGATTTCTATACTTTCGTTATCTTGTATTCCAATTTCTATTGGCGTCCAAACCACACCTCCACCATCGTAAACAAAAACTCCTATTGTGTCGTTTCGGGTTGTTACGCATTGAATAGGTAAACTGAGGACGTCAGTAACTGACTTGGTCTTGATATCAACAGTAGCACTCATTCCTGGTCTAAACGGTGCGTTTGAATCAAGAAGTTTAGAGTAGCTGCCAGAATCAATTCTGATTTTTACAGAGAAGTTTGTGACTTGGTCTAGGTTAAATCCGTTTGAGCTAGCGTTGAGAGCAGTATTGCCAATTTCGGTTACAATTCCAATGAAGGTGTGACCTAGGTAGGCGTCAACTTCTATTTCAGCTTTATTGCCCATTTCGACACTAATTATGTCGCTTTCGTTTACTTCTACATCAACCTCCATTATGTCGAGGTTTGAGATCTTCATGATGATCTCTCCAGCAGTAAAGCCATTGCCTTGAACGCTTTCGCCAATCTCTTTTACTAAGGCCGTTACTATGCCTGCTTGGGGTGCGATTAGTAGTGTGCGGCTGAGGTTGTCTTCTGCTTCTTGGAGTGAGGCTTCGGCGCTGAGGATGGC
>JAYZNI010000084.1:0-20414 GCA_036152255.1 Bacteroidota bacterium
ATTGAAGTGATAGGTGAAAACACCTCTTTTTACTACGATCCAGAAAGCCCCCTATCTAAAACAGAAAAGGCAAACATCAATTTTCCCATCCTTGCTTCAATGAAGATTATTGCAAGCGATGAAGACTCTATGTTCCTAGTATCATCAGATGACTTATTTAAGAGTGAGAAAATTAATCGCATCAAGCCCCCTACTCAACCAGGTGGCAAAAGTGCTCTTGGAAAGCTAAGCAAGGATAAAACTAGCATTACTAATATTAACAACTACCCTGAGAATTTAGAGGTTGTTGTTGACTACGTATATGAAAGTTCAAACCCAACTGTTTACACAACTGCTATTACAGACGCGCGCTACGTTACTGTTGAATACAGACATTGCATTTTACAAATGCCAGAAGATGGATTTACACCCAGAAAAGATGATGCTAGGATTGGGTTTTTTATGACTCAAGTAAATGACATGACAAGCACTAGTTCTACTCCTTGGAATGATGTAATTCACAGGTGGAGACTAGAAAAAAAGGATCCTACAGCTGACTTGAGTGAACCAGTTGAGCCAATTACTTGGTGGATTGAAAACACAACTCCATATGAGTTTAGGGATTACATAAAAACTGGAGTTGAAAAGTGGAATTTAGCATTTGAAAAAATAGGTTTCAAAAATGCAGTTGTTGTGAAAGTTCAGCCTGACGATGCCGATTGGGATGCAGGTGATATTCGATATAACGTACTTCGTTGGACTTCCTCTCCTACAGCGCCATTTAGTGGATATGGTCCAAGCTTTGTGAATCCTAGAACAGGAGAAATTCTTGGAGCTGACATCATGCTTGAATTTGGAGGCATGGCTGGGAGGCTATGGAAATCTGGAGTGTTTAATGAAGAAGACAACATGAGCTCAAGAGAAAGAGCGGCTGAAATGATGCACAGGTGTGATGTTGGTGAGGCAACGGCTCACAATACTCTATTCAGTTTAGCTGCGATGAATATTATGGACTTTACCGATGAGGAGCACGAAGAATTTGTACGCCAAACCCTGCATAGGTTATGTCTTCATGAAGTTGGTCACACTTTAGGCTTAAGTCATAATATGCATGCTAGTACTATGCTTTCTCCAGAAGAGTTAAAGAACCCTTCTGTTGTTGCAGAAAATGGTATGTGCAATACTGTTATGGAGTACCCAGCAATAAATTTTGCTCGCAATAAGGAAGACCAAACCCTTTTCTACGACGACAACCCAGGTCCTTATGATTACTGGGTAATTGAATACGCATATAGTGAAGGTCTCGAAGATCCAGAAGCTGAAGATGATAGGCTCGAGACTATTCTTTCAAAGTCTACATCTGAATTACTCAAGTTTGGTAATGATGCAGACGACATGAGAAGTTCTGGTCGCGGAATTAATCCCGATGTAAATATTTACGACCTTTCAGATGACCCAGTAGCATATGCTTCTGAAAGGTGTGAATTGGTTAATGACCTATACCCAGGGTTGGTTGATAAATACGCTAGTGAAGGAAATAGCTATCACGATCTAAGAAGATCATTCTACACTCTTCTTTCAGAATATTCTATACAACTAAGAGTAATGACTCGACAAATAGGAGGTGTTAGATACAATAGAGCTGGACCTAACAACATTGGAAATGAAAAGCCATTTACACCTGTGAGTAAAGAGGATCAAAAAGCTGCTCTAGATGCACTTTCAAAGTACGCATTCGATCCACATGCGTTTGACAATCAAGCTAGTGCATACGCATATCTACAAGCCCAACGTAGAGGATGGAATCACTACGGAGGCAATGAAGACCCAAAGATCCATGCAAGCGTTCTTTCTATGCAACAATCTGCTCTTTCACACCTGCTACACCCAAATGTTCTTGAGAGATTGACAGATGCAACCAAGTATGGTAATGAATACGATGTAGATTCATACTTAGTTGACCTAACAAATGCAATCTTCATTGAAGATTTCAGAAAGAAAGTAAACACCTTCCGTCAGCAGATTCAGGTTTACTACACTGAATCTCTTATCAAAGCTTATAAGAGCAATAGCTACGACAGCATTTCAAAAGGCGTTATTCTAGCCGAATTAAAGAGAATTGATATTCTTCAAAGAGATGGCAGATCACCAGATAGTATGACTAAAGCGCACAGATCTCATATTAGACATTTAATTGATCAAGCTTGGGAATAAGGCCAAACATACTTATTGCTATCGTTTGGCTTTCTACAAGCATCATTAATGCGCAAGACTATGCCAAATTTAAACCTCAGCTAAGGGAAAATATAAGAGTTCCTGATAAATGGGAACTTATTCTCGAGACAGTTACAGAAGATGAATCCATTGTTCGAACCACTATGGATAGTTTTAGGTTGAATGAGTATTCGCGTCTATTGAAATACAACCGTAGTCTATGTCTTTGTGAAGATAAATGGCGCATTCAATTGAATAAATACGACTTACTAGAGTCTGCTCTCTACCTTCCAATTGCCTTGAACAATGGGATTCAAATTGATTGTGACAAAGCAACTCCAATATTTTCTAAGCTCAGCGAGTTCAATGGTGAACCTTCAAAATTTATTGAGCTTCTCAAATCAATTTGGGGTAAAAACGAGGGTTTTGAAGAATTCCTTTATGAATATAGGATATCAATGAGGTTGATTGAAAATTTTGAACTCCCATCTGATTGTGAAAGGTTAAAAAAAACTCACAATGTTCTTGAAGGCCAAACACTCTACAGACTCTCAGTTATTTACGGAGTAAGTGTAGAATCTATACAGGCAGCAAATGGCCTGGGTAATAGCACTCAAATAAACAGCGGTAGCATTCTGGTGATACCTTAGCCGTAGGTTATGAATCACAAGCCATCACGGACAATACTATTTTTAGCGCCTCTTTTAGTTTTAATGTATTTGACTCCTAAAGTCGAAGAACATTTTAAATCAGAGGACGAAGTTGTGAAGGAAGAAATTCCAAGTTGGTCTGAGCTTTTAGAGGAGGAAGAAGATTCTGTTGAAGTTGTAGAACCATTAGCTATTGACACTATTATTGATAGTATTGACACTTTAATCATTGATGTCAATAAGTTTAGCCCAAGCTACGCAACCCACAACACTTCTACTCTACCCGATTCACTTAAACTCAAAGGTTCAGAAATTGCATTTAAGGGGTTATATGGATTTTTTGAAAAGCTTGAATCTATTAACGATAGTGATAATGTTCCTTTAGAAGTATTCCATTGGGGAGATTCTCAAATTGAAGGCGACCGAATTTCAGGCGTACTTAGATCAAGTTGGCAAAAGAGTTGGGGTGGCACTGGGCCTGGTTTAATCCCAGCAATCCAACCAATTCCATCTCTATCAGTTCGACAAGAACATTCTGGCAATATGACCAGGCACACAAGGTTTGGCCAATTAGACAGTAGCATAACTCACAGCGCATATGGTCCGATGGCTACATTTTGCACAGTGAAGGGTGAAGGTCAAACTATAATCAACACACACCCTAGCGGCTTCAAATTGAATAAGGTTTGGCCTAGAGTAAAATTCTATGTCAGCGGTGCTCCATTAGGTGGAAACATAACGTTATCTGGCTACAAAACACCATACAAAGCATTCAACATCAGGCCAGCTAAAAGCGGTAATCACCAAGAAATTGAGGCCAAACTCCACGAAGGTGAAACCAGTATTTCAATAGGTTTCGAGGGGTATAACCTAGAAGTTACAGGTATTGAACTTGGAAGCAATGCCGGTGTTCAACTTCACAACATCCCTATGAGGGGAAGCGCTGGAATGCTTTTCACAAAACTCGATGCCGGTCATTTTCAAAAATCGATGAACGGCAGAAAGATTGGGCTGTTGATATTGCAATTTGGGGGGAATGTAGTGCCCTACATAAAGGACAAAGCTTCTGCCGAGAGATATGCTCATAGATTTTCTAAGCAACTAGAATACTTGAAATCAATAGTGCCTGATGCAGCAATCATTGTAATTGGGCCTTCTGACATGGGTTCTGTAGGATTTTATCCAATGTTGGCTGAAGTTGTGGAGAGCCTTGAGGTAGCTGCTCTAGAAACTGATTGTTTGTTTTGGGATTTGAGGAGAGCTATGGGTGGTGAAGGGTCTATGATGGTTTGGTCTGAGGAGGAGCCCAAACTTGCCTCCCCCGATCTTGTTCACTTCACACCAAAAGGTGCTAGAATAGTAGGCGAAAAATTTGATATGTCCATTAGGGCTGAATATAAAAGCTGGGTAGAATGGAGACATTGATGTTCACTCGACCGGCGTTCTGGACTTTCCTACTTGTTGTTATGGTAGGACTTAGCTTCTTACAAAAGAAAGTTGCGTTGAGGAATGCATTTCTCTTAGCTGCCAGCATGTTTTTCTACTGGAACACTAGCGCTTGGTTCGTAGGTCTATTACTCTTTTCTACTGTTTCTGATTGGGGAATAGGTCTTTTAATGAATAAAAGTGATGGTGTAAAAAGGAAGGCCCTGCTAATCACAAGCTTATTCATCAATTTAGGACTTCTTTGTTACTTTAAATACGCTTACTTCTTTGCTGATGCAAGTGCTGATTTATTTGGAACAACTTGGGAAGCTGTAGTGCCAGGAGCTGCTTGGCTAAACGAAAACCTTGGCACATCAATTAGGGTTCACGACATATTACTTCCCGTTGGAATTTCTTTCTACACATTTCAGACTCTCAGCTACACAATTGATCTATACAACAAGAAAATAGCACCTGTAAAGTCACTTTTGGACTTTGGATGCTATGTAACATTCTTCCCACAGCTAGTAGCTGGACCCATTGTAAGAGCTGTTGAATTCATTCCACAATTAAACAAACCCTACGACCTCAAGCCCAAAGAATTTAAACACGCTATCTGGTGGATTCTTGCAGGACTTACAAAAAAGATTGTCTTTGCAGATTACATAGCTACTAACCTCGTAGACAGAGTTTTTGCCAACCCTACTAGCCACAGTGGATTTGAAGTCCTTTTGGGATTATACGGATACAGCTTACAAGTATTTGCTGACTTCAGTGGATATAGCGATATAGCAATTGGAGTTGCTCTACTAATGGGATTTAGATTGCCTATAAATTTCCGTTATCCATACAAGGCAAGGAATGTGGGGGAATTTTGGCAGAGATGGCATATTAGTTTATCTACCTGGCTTAGAGACTATTTGTATATACCAATGGGAGGTAATAGAAGCGCATCACTTTTTACTTCGATCTTTTCATTTGCTCTAGTCTTATTTGCTGCACTTGCACTTAAAAACATGGGAGTATTTCTCATCGGGACTGGCATACTACTCCTTGCATGGGCTATATCCGTTATGTACCCTGCGTGGGGTGTAAAAGCTGCTACCTATATGAACCTTTTCGCCACTATGGTGATAGGAGGTCTTTGGCACGGAGCATCTTGGAATTTTTTACTGTGGGGAGCATTGAATGGTTTGGGCTTAATGGTTTTTAAATTTTCAAGGAGTTATATACCATGGGGCCAAATTGAAAAGTGGTGGGCAAGAGGAATTGGTGTGATTCTCACCTTCAATTTTATCACATTTACAAGGATTTGGTTTAGAGCCGGTTCAGGGACTGGGTGGGAAACAGTGCCCGGAGATCACAACATTCTAACAGAATGGTTTACAGCTAATGATTTGGTCTATCAGCTCTTTAGACACTTTAATGACATTCCTATTCTTGAAGTCATTCAAGGACATAGCATAGTACTGGGAGTTATGGCACTTGGGTTTGCAACTCACCTTTGTCCTGAAAAATTAAGCAATAAGGTCGTAGAGAAATTCACCTCTATGCGTACAATAAGTTTATGGGTAATTACGGGAGTTTTATCCCTAATTCTCTGGAAAGTAGGCGCTTCAGCACCTCAACCTTTTATCTACTTCCAATTCTAATTTTACTTCTCAGTTTCTAGCTCAACACATTGGTATGCATCGCAAGTTTTATTCTTAGATGCACATGAAGCTAGACAAAGAGAGAATAAGGCCAAAAGAATTGCTAGTGTCGAGAAGTTTCTTTTCATAACGCTAAATTAACGTAGAGTCTTAGAGAATAGTATCGATAGTGAGTAGATTGTTCAAATTAAAAAGTTAAGAACCTCCATCCTACTCCTACTTTTGCAACATGGCTGAACTAAAATCAAATAATTCTAGACAAATTTCACTTGTACTTTGGCTTATGCTAACATTAAATCTAGTCTTTATTTGGAGTCAATTCTTCCCAAACTTAGGCGCGTATTTTATCACTTGGCTTGACAATGGATTAGAGTCAATTAGGGTTCCACTTACAATAGTTGAGTTTATAGCGATAGGCACCTTGTTTGTAGATCTAGTTCTGAGATACGATTTTATCAGCAAAAAGCTTAGAGCCCTTCACGTTATTGGTGTAGGCATTTGTGTTTGTGGGTTTATTTTCAAAGCCTTCGTATTTTTCCTTCACTCAGCTTATTTGAGTTAATCCGTATTGTACTGATAATCTGACTCGTCAAGTTTTCGAGGCATCATTTTATATATGGCGAATTGCCTTTTCACATACGTGATAAACTCGTATTGAGTCCATTCCTTCAATAACTGATCGCCTGGATCGCAGAATTCAGCAAAGTCATCAAATTCACTTGGGTCAAGTTGAATAATGTCGTAATCCACGTATTTCACGAATAATTCTTGAAGAAGTTCCCTCCTCTTGTCAGTGTTTTCTAATTCAGCAACTAATCTCTTTGACTTCTCAATTCTTGAGAACTTTTGGTATAAGAACGTAATGGGGCTTTGCACAGCATCAATTTCACTTACTCTATAATCCTTCTCATCATAACCTAAAGTTTCTATTTCTCTTAAGATTTGGTTTAGAGTTCTAGGAGCAAAAACTTCAGCTGTTCCAAGTTCAACTTCAAGCTTTTTGAGTTTAATATTTACAGATTCTGTTCTCATAGATTCTACAACAACTTTCTCAACAGAGTAATAGCCAAGAGCGCCAAAAACCAAAGTATCACCTGCACAAGCTCTTACTAAGAAGGAACCGTCGCGTTCAACAAATACTCCTCCTCCAGAATTTCTGTTTACAGCCATAGATGCTGGGACTATTTGGTTATCTCCTTGGAATATCCATCCACTAACTACTAAAGCTGAATCGCAGGGGGTTTGGGCTAAAAAAGAAGGTGAATACAAAAGAGTAAATACCAAAATCGACCAGCAATACACTCTCTTGGGAAAAATCATGAGCGCAAGTTACACGGTTTGATATGGCACATAAAATGAAACAATGTTAACTTCACGCTATGCCTTCGAACAATACTTCTAAGTCAAATGCAATCAAAGCTGCTCAAGAGAGGATTAGATCAAACAAGTCATGCACTGATGATGTTGAAGCTTTAGCAAGAGAGATTATCGATGGCAAAACTGAGGCATTAGCAAGGGGGATAACGCTTATCGAAAGCAATAAAGCTGAGGATAGACCGCTTTCTCACGAGCTTTTAAATGCAATTAGGGAATTTGGCAATCCATCTTCTAGTCAGAGAATAGGCATTACTGGAATTCCTGGAGTAGGCAAAAGTACATTCATAGAAAAGTTGGGTATAGACCTTGTTGATGAAGGACATCGAGTTGCGGTTTTGGCAGTTGACCCAAGTTCTCGGAGAACTGGAGGAAGTATACTTGGCGATAAGACTCGAATGGAAAAGTTGGCTAACAGCGACAATGCCTTTGTTCGCCCTTCTCCTGCCGCAGATGCTTTGGGTGGTGTAGCAAGGGCAACAATGGAAGCAATCATATTGTGCGAGGCCGCTGGATACGATAGAATTCTTGTAGAAACTGTAGGCGTAGGCCAAAGCGAAACTTCTGTTAGAGAAATGGTAGATGTATTTGCTCTTTTATTGATTGGCGGGGCTGGTGATGAAGTACAGGGAATAAAGCGCGGAATCGTTGAAATGGCTGATTTGGTTGTAGTTCATAAGGCAGATAGCGGAAATGAATCTATTTGTAAGGACACTGCATCAGCGTATAGATCTTCATTACACCTCTTCCCAAGGCCCCAAGGCGAACACACTGTAGAAGTATTGACTGCCAGTTCTTACACCGGAGATGGCCATGATGATTTCAGAACTAAGGTTCAGAGCCTTGTAGATTTATGGAATGAGAATGGATATTTCTCAACCCAAAGAGCATCGCAACAAGTTGAGAGGATGAAGGTTCACGCAATGGAAATATTGATGAGTACTCACATGGACTCCCCTGGTTCGCAAAAGATTTGGGATGAGCTAAAGGATGGTGTTGAAAGGGGAGAAATTAGCGCATACTCAGCTGCTTGGTCTTGGGCTAAATCTAAAAAGAAATGGCGCCTACTTGGCTAGTAATATCAGGTGTTTTGGGCTTTTTTGCCGCAAGATACCTTACGAAGCACTATTTAAAAAAGCCAATGAAAAACACTAAAGTCAGCAATGAGCGATTTTTGTACAGATGGCATTGCTCCCATCGACAAAACCCGAAAGGTTAAAACCATAGTTCTTACAACATGGGTTTTTAATCAGCTATGGGATCTAATTATGAAGGATGGGATTGAAACTAGCATAAAGTTGAAATTCAGCTCTGACACTTACAGTTTAAAGGCATGTCTTAGGTACAATCAAAGAGAGGTATGTACCGAATTAGACCTACTAGTTTAATAGTGAAGTAAGATCTGATTGGTCAACCAATTTTTGGCCTCCATCTTTCATGTTTTTAAGAGTGAGTTTATTGCTATTCCTCTCCTCTTCTCCAATGATAACAACAAATGGAATGTTTTTATCATCTGCGTATTTCATCTGCTTTTTAAGCTTTGTAGAATCAGGATAAAGTTCAACTGAATAGCCTTCAGATCTTAATTGTGAAGCAATTTTCAACTCCAAATCCAATTCTTCTTCTCCCATATTGGCTATTAGCACATCTGTGCTTTTATCTAAGAATTCGGGGAAAAGTGCAAAGTGCTCTAACACATCTTCAATTCTGTCTGCCCCAAAACTAATTCCAACACCACTCATTCCCTTCCATCCAAAAATTCCTGTCAAATCATCGTATCTGCCTCCGCCACAAATACTTCCAACAGGCGCATCCTCAACTCTCACCTCGAAAATTGCACCAGTATAGTAATCCAAGCCCCTTGCTAACATGGCGTCAAACTTTACGTTTGGCTCATTAATACCTAATGTGTTTGATCTCTTTAAAAGAGTTTCAATATCATTTAAACCATATGCCCCTTCTTCACTATCTCCAATAAGTGATTTAATCTCCTTAATCACATTATAATTTGAACCTGCTTTGTTAGCTTCAAATAACCTTTTTACACCGGCATGTACTTTATCGTCAAACCCTCTTGTAATTAGTTCTTCAACCACTCCTTCAACCCCAACTTTGTCGTACTTGTCGATTGCTACAGTAAACTCTGTAAGCATTGAATTATCTACACCCAACGAAGATGCTAATGCAGATAAAATCCTCCTGTCGTTTATGTGAATTGTGAAATTTGGAACACCGAGATTAGTTAGAGCTTCATGAAATACCTGGACTAGATCTAACTCACAAAGTGTGCTTGTTGAACCAATAATATCAGCATCACATTGAGTGAATTCTTGATATCTACCCTTACCAGGTCTATCGCCCCTCCAAACAGGTTGAATTTGATACCTTCTAAATGGGAAGGTCAAATCATTTCTGTTCATTACGACAAAGCGAGCAAAAGGAACTGTAAGATCGTATCTAAGAGCTTTCTTACTGATCGACGGAATTAAAGCCTTGCTATCTTTTGCTTCAAGAGCATCTGAATTTGCCTTGGCTAAGTAATCGCCGTTATTAAGAATCCTAAAAATCAGCTTATCCCCTTCTTCCCCGTACTTTCCAGTTAAAGTTTGAAGATTTTCAAATGAAGGCGTGTTTACTGGAAGGAATCCATGCTTTTCAAACACATCTCTAAGGGTCGAAAAAATCCATTGTCTTCTGGCCATTGCTTTTGGGCCAAAATCTCTAGTACCTTTTGGAATTGAGGGTTTGCTCATCGAGCCCAAAGTTAAGACTACATCAACCAATTAATTTCATCAAAACCAAGTTCTATTAGCGCCTTATTAACATTGGAAAATGGCTTGGATCCAAAGAATCCTCTATGAGCAGAAAGCGGGCTAGGATGTGCTGATTTAAAGACTTTATGCTTTTGTGAATCTATCTTACCTCCTAACTTCTCTGCATCTTTCCCCCATAAAACAAAGCATACTCTACTATTCCTATTATTTAGCTCTGTCAATATTGAATCAATTAAAGTTTCCCATCCTTTTTCCCTATGCGAACCTGCTTCTGAATTTCTCACTGTCAGACATGTGTTGAGAAGTAAAACGCCTTGTGCACTCAAACTGCTGAGATCTGTAGATCTTAATTCCCCACCAATATCATTACCCATCTCAACGATAATATTCCTCAATGAAGGTGGAATCTTAACTCCATTTGGGACTGAAAAGGCCAAACCATCTGCCTGCCCCATACCGTGATATGGATCTTGACCTAGTATCACTACCCTAACATCTTCAAATGGTGTTATCTCCAATGACCTAAATATTTGATCTGGTTTGGGAAAGCAGAAATACAAAGAATATTCTGAAATTAAAAAATCCTCCAGTCGTGAAAAATCCTCAGTTTCAGAAAACGACTTCAAGATCTTCATCCATTTTGAAGATTTTTGGATTTTCTCGAACAGAGAGGTTAAGGATTTGATTCTCAGTGATTCAGGAGGTGAAAATTCTGTATTATCAAATAAAGTCTTCATTAAAACTTAATAATCGTAGGGCTATAATTTCCTAGTAAGCAAAGTACAAGGTATTTTTGCGCTTTCCCATACAAATTGAATACAACTACCAATTCGTTCATGGATCCTAAATTCAGATCAAATCTAGAGAGCAGTAGAGGCAAGGAGTTATACGGGTATCAAAAGACTGCCATTGATCAAATCCTAGACACTTTCAATAACAATAGAGACAATTACAATCTATTGTTCCAGCTTCCTACAGGAGGTGGTAAGACTGTGATTTTTTCGGAATTGACAAAGAGATTCATTCTTGCAAAGGGAAAAAAAGTTCTAATCCTAACTCACAGAATTGAGCTCTTAGGCCAAACCTCGAGCATGCTCACTGAAATTGGCGTACCAAACAAGGTGATCAATGCAAAGGTTAAAGACCTTGACGATGGAGAAGACCATTGGTGTTATGTTGCTATGGTTGAAACTCTTAACAACCGTATTAATGAGGAGGCAATGGAGTTTGAGGATTTAGGACTAGTAATTGTCGATGAGGCACACTACAATAGTTTCAGAAAGCTATTTAAGCACTTTAATGAACAAGCTCTATTAGGCGTTACAGCAACACCATTGAGCTCAAACATTAAACTCCCACTACACGACAACTACAATGAACTTATCGTTGGAGAAAGCATCTCTTCTCTTGTTGATCAGAATTACTTAGCAAGGGCTCATACTTACAATTACGACGTAAACCTAAAAGCCCTTAAAGTTGGGATTAACGGAGACTACACTGTTAGTTCTTCAGAAAGGCTTTATGGAAATTACTTAATGCAAGAGAAGCTTCTCTATGCATACGAGGAAAAGGCAAAAGGAACAAAAACCCTAATCTTCAACAACGGTATTAATACTTCCAAGCAAGTTCAAGCCATGTTTGAAGAAGAGGGGTACGAATGTAAGCACCTTGACAACACTCATAGTGAAAAAGAAAGAGCTGAGATCTTAGATTGGTTTCACAAAAAGCCTGATGCTATTCTTTCTTCAGTTAGTATCCTGACAACTGGTTTTGACGAGCCAACAGTCCAAACTATTATACTAAACAGAGCTACTAAATCTCTTACTCTCTATCATCAAATGATTGGCCGTGGGTCAAGATTCCTTGATAATAAACCTGAATTTAACGTGATTGATTTGGGAAATAATGCTAGAAGGTTTGGGCTTTGGGACGCACATATCAATTGGCAGGAAATCTTTAGAGCTCCACAAGCCTTTATCGACGGGCTGTACTCTGATGAGGAGATTGAAAACGAGTTCGTATACCAAATGCCTGAAGATCTAGCTAAGAAATTCGAAGGAGGTCCAGAGATTGAATTCGATATGATGAAGGTCTACAACGAGGTAATGAAGCAGGCTGAAAGACCTAAAAAGGCTGTTGATTTAAGCCTTGAGCAGCATAAAAAGATTATCAAATATGCAGCATCTGATTATTGGGATGCTGTAGAACTAGTAGAACAGCTTGGTGATGACATCAACTTCAGAGTAAAGCAATATTCTAAGTGTATGGCTAAGACTACTGACAACTACAGGACTTGGCTTCAGGAAGAGTACACAAGAAGATTGAAGACTGAGCTCAGGCATTCGTTCAACGACGAAGAGTAAAATCTCATAAATTTTTCTTAGCTTCCAATGTGGAAGTAATAATTACAAGTGTCTTATCTGGATTGCTGTTTGGCTCCATTGTAGGGCATTTCACTACGCTTGACCTTTTCCCAAGAGAAGAATCAAAGGAGGATGATTTTATTAATTCTAGTAGGCCAAACAATTGGCTTGAACGCCATAACAATCACAATGCAGCTCTAATTCAACTTAGGCGCAAGGCCGAAGTAAAAGAGGATATGTCTAATGTAAGGCAGAGAAACCTAAGACTGCAGATGAATCCTCATTTTATTTTCAATGCATTAACCGGCATTCACATGCTTCTTTTGCGTGAGGACAAACGCAACGCGCTTAGAGCAATTAGAAAATTTAAAGCTTTGCATTTGAAGAGTTGGGATAGTGCAATTGATTCATCTAAAAACCTAAGTATTTCAACTCTTAAAGAGGAAACTGATTTTCTTTACGACTATGTTGAGCTTGAAAAAATGAGATTGAATACGAAGGTGAATTTTACTATTTCAAGATCTGATAATCTCTTTGACAATTACACCATTCCTTCGTTCTTGATCCAACCACTTGTTGAAAATGTGCTTTGGCATGGAATCAATGATACAGAAAGCTCTAATGTCAATGTATACTTTGAAGCCGTTGAAACTTCAAATACACTAAAAATTACAGTAACTGATGACGGTAAAGGTCTGGATAATGAGCCAAAAAAGGAAAATGCCAGGAAATCGTTTGGGCTTAAAATATTAAAAGAGAGATTGTTGCTTATATCAGAAGATTCTGTGTTTTCCGTAGAAAACAGAGACAGCATCAAGGGGTGTATCTCGAGATTAACGATTCCCTTATTCCACAGATTGACGTAGATCTGGCAATCTGGGACTTGGGACATCAGATAATTTCCCGAATTTCTTATCTGCAAAATCAAACACCCCAACCATTCCAACCATAGCAGCATTATCAGTACAGTATCTAAGGGGTGGAATGTAAATTTTACAACCATCACTTTGAGCCATTTTTTCTAGTGCTTTTCTCAATCCAGAATTCGCACTTACACCACCTGCAATAGCAATTTGATCTATGCCTGTTTCACAGGAAGCTTGGGATAATTTATCCATCAACATCTCAATAATTGTATGCTGAACTGAAGCACAGAAATCGTATAAATTTTGCTCATTTCCCTCGTTGAAAAAATCCTTGTTTTCAGATAGTGTTTTTTGGAGAAATCTTAAAACTTGAGTTTTAAAACCACTAAAGCTTAAGTTTAATCCATCAACCTTAGAATGATTGAAAACAAATCTGTTACAATCACCAAGTTTTGAATATTTGTCAATAAGAGGGCCACCAGGATAAGGTAGGCCTATTAGTTTGGCAACCTTGTCAAAAGCCTCTCCTGCTGCATCGTCAAGAGTACTTCCTATCACCTCCATTTCTGAAGGAGAATCAACCCTTACAATTTGAGTGTGACCTCCAGATACTGTTAGGCATAAAAATGGGAAAGACGGCGATTCTGTATCGTGAATGAAGTGAGCTAAAATATGAGCTCTCATGTGGTGGATTGGAATCGTAGGAATACCATTTGCCCAAGCCCAAGATTTAGCAAAAGATGCGCCAACCAAAAGTGACCCACTAAGACCGGGGCCGTTTGTGTAAGCTACAGCGTCTATATCGTTTGGGCTTACCCCTGCATCTTCAAGGGCAAGGGTAACTGTTGGAATAATATTGCTTTGATGCGCTCTTGAAGCTAATTCCGGCACCACTCCACCAAATCTAGAGTGAACCTTTTGATTAGCGACAAGATTGCTCAACACTTCGTTACCACGTAGTACAGCAACTCCTGTATCATCACAAGAAGACTCAATGGCCAAAACTATATGCTGAGGAATTTCCAATTCGCTAAATAATTAGAAGACAAAAATACAACGACCTTCTCTGGGTAACTTGCGAAGACTTTGCAAAGGGTCCAAAAAATATTCTTTAGATCAATCCTGATTTTTCTTGCTTTAGCGCTTTCGCTAGTTCTATTAGTGCAGTTACCCTATATCCAAAGACTATTAATCCTCAAGGCAACAAACCACTTTTCGCAGGAATATGGAGCCGAAATTGATATTGAAAGCGTGTCTCTAAAGCCGCTATCAGGAAAGTTTTCATTCAACTCTATTCAATGCAGTTCCTTTTTAGTCGACGCAAGTTGTAGTTCTGTTGAAATTAATGGTTGGGATTTGGTAAGACATGCAGGCCAAATCCAATCAGCAGACTTCAATAATTTGAAATGGGAATTTGTGAATTCTATTTCTGGCGAAGCTGAGAGTGTCTCGCTTAGCTCCATTTGCACTGATGGTATTGCACACACAATAAAGTCAGCTCAAATAGCAAATTTGACTACTACTTCAGGTGGATTTGGGCCTGAGGAAATCAATATCTCATCTCTTGTTACAAGCGTAGACATTAAAGGAGATATTACACTCAAAATTGACACACTTATTGCAGATAGCTTGAATGCAAGGGGTACTCTTGTACTTGATGAGGCATTCGATATAGAAGCTGATTTTCTATTAGATGCGTATCCAGACAAGTATTTGAGAGAGTTTGGGTTTAGTGAAAAATTAGGACATGTCATAGGCCAAATTCAGTTCAAAGATTCAATCATAACAGCTATAAACACAACCTCTTCAGCTGGACATGAAATCTTAAAAGGAGAGTTCAACCTCAAGACTAATTCTTGGGAAATAGACGGGTCAACTATCATTGAAGGTTCAGAAGTTTACTTAGATGCTGAGGGAGATTTACAATCTGCTGCAGGGTCTGCTGATATTGAGGGATATGGTGAAATATACTTTGATGCTCTTCAAAAAGACAGTGGATATTACACTCTGATAAATTCAGAAAGATTATCTATTGAAGGGATACAAATCACCTCAATTGAAGCAAGTGTTGATGTTGACAAAACTCTAGAGAATTGTAAAATTCATTTGTCTTCAAATGAGCTATCAATAAATACAGAATTTAAAATCTCCTCTGTAAGGTCAAACAGACCATTAATTTCTGGATCTGCATTGATACAGGACCCTCATTTCATATCTAATGCTACTGATTATCAAATAGAAACCGGAGGTAAAACAAGTGCAAGCTGGGATTTTAATAATGGAAAACAAGAAGTTGAATTCCGAACAAATCAAGTTAAGTACGGAAGATTTACTATGACAAAAATTGATATAGACGGCGATATAATAAATATGAATGGTCTTGCTTCATGCGAGAAGGTTATGATAAACCATGATGGAAGAAACGCAATTATTGCTTCTTCAGTAAAAACCTATGCTTCAAATAATGATGAGTTAGAAATCCAAGCTTCTTGGAAGAGCTCTAAGGGTGTAGATGGCGCAGCATTAATTGAGGGGGGTATAGAGGATGAGATGGATTTGGCCTTTAGCATGATTACAAAGCCCATTACAGAAGACCAAACAAATAGATGGGTCGGAATTCCTATTGAAACGGAAGCAATTGAAGTGCAAGGAAAAATTAAAGGAACGCTGCAAAATCCTCTAGTTGAAATTAGAACACATAGTGAAAATCTTAGTGCACTAGGCCAAAATATAAATGATTGCACTCTGAATATTATCCATGAAAATGGGAAGAATAGGGTTTCTGGAGAACTTATAGGATTAGGCAAATTGAATTCAGGAAGAGTTTCAGTAATTGGAGAACTCGATCTAAACAAGCTTAATCTAAATACCTCTATTTACGAGTTCCCTCTAAGCTATATCAATCCTCTTCTCGAAAAGAGTACAGTATCTCTTGGCGGCAATCTCAATGGAGGATTTAGAGTAAGTGGAGGATTTAAAAATCCTCAAATAAAGGGAGATGGAATAATTGACAGTTGCACCGTTCAAGTTGGATATATGGGGACTAAGTACACTATTAGCGGTGGTTTCCACGTTGAACCAGATGCTATAGAATTGAACGGTCTAGAAGTAGATGATGGCTATGGCGGGAACGGCATACTAGTAGGAACAGCGTTACACAATTCGTTCAAAGATTGGAATTTAGACGTAGCATTAAGTGCTGAAAACGAGCCGATTGAAGTCATGGACATCCCCTACTCTCCTACTAGATATTTCTATGGTAAGGGAAGTGCTAATGGCGATATTAATGTTTTTGGCTATGACGGAAATATTGTAATTGAAGCAAATATTACAACAAGCAAAGGAACTGAGTTTGTGCTTCCTATGGATGTAGTCGAAAGCAACAAATGGTCATCCTTTGTAGAAATTAAAAATGAAGAGCAGGTCGAGGAGGTTGAAAAGAGGGAAACAAATTTGGACTTAGATCTCAATATTGAAGTAAATCCTGAATCAAACGCAAGAATTGTTTTCAACTCTGAGTTAGGTGATGAGATTTTTGGGAGATGCAAAGGGCATTTACACGTAGACCTTCACGATTTAGAAAGATTGGAAATGGTTGGTGATCTAGAAATTGTAGAGGGAGAATATGCTTTTAACCTCAAAAACATCATTAGTAAGAACTTTACTGCTGTGCCAGGTGGAACAATACGATGGTTTGGGGATCCTTACAATGCTCACATAGAATTATCGACTATCTATGAAACAAGAGCATCTCTAAGACCAGTACTTCCTGAAATAACAGACGGATCTAAATACGACATCAACTTAGGGCTAAATCTTAAGGGGGATTTAATGAGGCCTGACATCTTGTTTGACATCAATGTTCCTGAAGCAACAGCACAATATCAAGCGTCGCTTTCTTCTGTTTTGGCTAATGAAGAAGAGCTTAACAGACAAGCTGTCTCTCTTCTTGTTATAAATTCATTTTTACCAAGCACATGGCACGCAACGGCAGTAGGAACAACGGGGATTCAGGAGAGTAGTTCTGAGCTCATAACTTCCCAAATTAGCCATTGGCTCTCTGGAATCAGTGATGATGTAAACGTTGGTATAGATTACGATAGCCCTGTAAATGATGGAGACGATACCGCTATAGCACTTGCCCTTTCCACACAATTGTTTAATGACAGATTACACATTGAAGGAGAGGTAGGAACCCAAAATCTCTACACAGGAACTACAGATGATTTACAGATTCAAGATCTGAAAATTAAATATGACATTGTAGAAGACGGAACACTCCAGTTAACTGGCTACACAACCCAAAGGGCCTCAGTACCAGGGCTTGAAGGTGAAAGCGTACAGGGTGTTGGATTTTTAATAAACAGGGATTTTGATAGCATTTGGGATTTGTTCAAACGCAAGCAAGAAAAAGAGTAACTTGCGGGCTCTAAAGCAAACTTCAACATATTCAAATGAATTTATCGTTTACTAAAGTAGCAGTTTCACTTTCTACTTTTCTTTTTCTTTCAATTTGCTCTTGGGCTCAAATCACTGTAAACTCTAGCGATTTACCTCAAGGCGGCACTACTTACACCCTTCAAGAATCTACTCCTGACCCTTTACAAGATTATTCTACAACTGGAGCTGGTATGGTTTGGGATTTTACTGACCTAGGGTCAATAGCTGAAGTTTTGATTTCAATTGGAAACATTGATGACGCTCCAACGCTTGCTCAACTAGTGTTCAATGAGCCTTTCATGTCAGCTGACTATGTTAGTGATATCTACATTCCAGGCGAACTTCCAGAAATTAGTGAAATGGAACTTGATTTGCCAATTGAAGCAGGTGGGTTCTATAACTACTATCAAACTAATGGAAGCAGCTACAATATTGCTGGACTATCAATAGGCGCTCAAGGAATCGATTTTCCTGTTCCATTTGATGATATTGACGAAATTCACCCTCTTCCATTAAACTATGGAGACGACATCAACTCTACATACGATTTCACTATTGAGATTCCAACTATGTTCTCTTACCATGCTTCTGGCATAAGAAGCGGTTCTGTTGACGGCTGGGGAACATTAAACCTTCCTAATGGGGATTCTCACGAAGTGATTAGACTAGCAACAACAATTGAAAGCTCAGACGTAATAACTCCAGAGGGAATGGAAGAAATGTCTTTTGATTATGAGCTAACTGTTTACCAATGGCTAGGAGATGGCGGACTTCCATACTTGGAAGTTGAGACAGCATTCGGAGTACCTTATAGAGTTCGCTACCAAGGAACTCCAGACTCAAATACTGAGAGCGTTGAAGAAGCTCTTCAGCACAGAGTGAACATCTTCCCTAACCCTGCAATCACAGGTTCAAACATTAATCTAAAAGGATTTGATACAAACTCGACTTGGGAGGTTAGAAATGCTGCAGGCCTAATATGTCAAACAGGTCAAGGCCCAATTCTCAACACAGACAACCTTATGTCTGGAGCATACTTATTAATCCAGAAAACAAGCACTAACGGTCCACTTTCAAGACCTACACTTTTCGTGGTTAAGTAAGATTAATCACAGTAGTAATCCGAGAAGGGGTTGGAAGAGCAGAAATTAAGTTCTGCTGTTTCATCCCCTTCTTGCAAATGCCTAATTGTGTTTGTTGTATAACCCAAATTATACACCCCCTGAACTGCTCTTGAAGCCCACAATCCTAAGCCACCATCAACATTATTATAACTTGGCCTCTCTTGAATAATGTTCGTTGTTGGAGCATTAATATCAAGGTAAATCGCTAAGTCTTCGTTTGCAATCATCAGCTCAAAATCGAAAGCAAACACTCTTTGCACCTCCTCATTCCACTCACCTAAAACCCTAGTAATTCTTGGGTTTTTCTCAAGACTAGAAGCAAGGATGGTGTAAAATGACTCTCCTTCAAACACCTTTGTTATTTCCTCTCCACCATCATTTTCGTTTGGTTCCATTGTTCCAATAGGAATCTCTAGTGTTTTTTGCTTTGTACTGTCTAAAATAGTTAGATCATCATCAGCCCAATACCTCTCTTGGTAGTGGACTGATAAAACCGCATCATACCTAGAAGCACCCTCTGTTGTGTACCATCTAAAAGTGTAATCAGTATATGTCACTTGAGATGGGCCTATATTTGCAAAGTTCATAGGAAAATCTCCTACTGGAGGTTGTGTAATATTTCCTATTCCTGGCTCAATCAAATCTGTTGTTGAAGTAACCTCTACTGTGTCGTCAATAATTACAGTAAGAGTATAAAGCGATTCAGCATCCAATCTGTTCTCATCAGGAGTTTCAGCGTAGTATGCAGTGTAATAAGGACCCCAAAAGGTTCCTTCATCTTTATTATCTAGCAATGTGTCCTTAAGTTCAAATACTTGAGACCCATCCTCACTTGCAAAATATGCTTGAACTCTGTGGCTCTCATACTCAGATGAATCCTGAATTTGGGCGTATACATTTTGGTCTCCTTCCCCTAGCCAAGTTCTATTAATCTTTACCCATTGCACATCTTGATCTGCATCCAATAGGCCAAACACTATTGGTTGACTCATGTATGGAGCATTCAAGTCTACATCTGTAGAACACCCAGAAAACACTAATGTAAATGCCATTGCTAAAGCAATAACTACCGTTAAATTACTGAGTTTCAATTTTTGCATTTCGCTAATATACTACTCAATTCCTTGAAGAAATTTTACTGTGTTAACTCCATCTGCGTAATCATCAACTTTTGGGCATTGAGCACGGCCAAATTCGTGAATGTGTAGTTCTGACGATTTGCTATTTAAATTTTTCGCTAACTCACCCCAATCCTTCCTTGATGTTACTACTTGAATACCGTCAGAGTATTCTGCAATTCTTGTAGTTATCGAATCTAAGTCGTTGTAAAACTCAACAAATATTGTCCCTACCGGGCTAACCCATCCCGAATCCTTCTTCACTAAAAGGAATCCGTTTTCTAGGAGGTCTTCACCGTTTAAAAGCCAAATTGCTTTGTGGTAGTCGTAGTTGTTAGCGTACTTATTGTGATTGCCTATTTCTCCCCACTTGACCCATTGGGCAAAACATCTATCTAGGTTAAACCCTTCTGGTAAGAAAATCTTTGTAGTGCT
>JAYZNI010000085.1:0-9341 GCA_036152255.1 Bacteroidota bacterium
AACCATTTCATCAGTCAATTCGAATAACAAAATTCCATCGTGGTATTCGTTAATCAATAATCTGAAATCATTGTGCTTTTCCTCTAACCTAGAATTCTCATGGGCGAGGAGTTTCTCGTCAGAAATTCTCTTAATCAACTCGTCAATAATCATATCAGATGGTAGATTAATGTCTCTTTTCTTAACGGTATTTGCATACTCTACGAAGTCACCTACAGTTGTGTTGTATCCTGCTATCGAGAATAAAGTCTTATTGAGTTCATTTGGCCTGTTGTGCACGAGTGGGTAACCTTTGTGGAACACACTATCAATTTGACTTATCGCATTTTTAAGATTTTCAACTCTTCCAGGGAAAATCCTATAGGTGTACTCGTTCTTAAGTTTTTTAATAAATGAAGTTTTAGTCACTTCTGCACGCTTGTCTCGACTTACTTTCTTACGAAGTGATTTTTCTACTTCTTCAAATGAAGCTGGCTCTTTGTAGTCCAAACGCTTCACGATGTGCCACCCATAACTTGTCATGAAAGGCTCAGACACATCTCCATTATTTTCTAACGAAAATGCAGCGTTTTCAAACTCTTCAACCATTTTACCTGAGCTAAACCACTGTAGAACGCCACCCTTGCTCTTTGAGCTTTCGTCATCGCTGTACTTCAATGCTAGAGATTCAAATGATTCTCCATTTTTTAGTAATGCACTAACTGCATCAATTTCAGTTTTACCTTTATGAAGAAGAGTTTTGTTTTGAGTGTCGCTTACTCTAACCAAGATGTGAGCAACCTGAATTTCGCCCTTAGCATCTCTTTTGTCTGTCACTTCTAAGAAGTGATAACCAAAACGCGTTCTTACAATATCACTAATCTCTCCAAGTGGAGTGTTGTAAGCTGCTTCTTCAAATGGAAACACCATTTTAAAAGCAGTAAACCAACCTAGGTCTCCTCCGTTTTGGGTTACTGAAGGATCGTCAGAACCGTTTTTAGATTTTGCAACTGTTGTAAAGTCCTCTCCGGCTTCAATTCTGTCCTTTAGTTTGTTGATTCTATTCCACGCTCTTATTGTATCTGCAGGCAAAGCATTTTCACCAACAGTGACTAAAATATGCCTAGCTCTAATTTCTGTTTGTTGCCTAGCGTAAGCCTCGTGAACTATTTCGTCTAATAATTCTGTGTCTACTAAATATGGACGTGCAAGTTGCTTTCTGTAGCCTGCAAGTTCTCTTGTGAAATCAGAGGCTGTATCCATCCCAAGAGATTCTGCCTCAACAACTTTTAATTTGAATTTCACGAAGAGGTCCATGTACTCATCAAGGCCCTCTTTTGTAATCGCTACATCATCATTATTCTTTTTGTAAATATGCTCGAAATCTGATAGAGTAACATTTTCATCACCAACTTTGAGAACAACTTTGTTTTGGGTTTGGGCTATTGCAAAATTGCAAAAAAGCGCAGTACACGCTACTGCAAAAAATCTATTAATTTTCATTTATCTAATACTGTAGTTTGGCGCCTCCCTTGATATCATAATATCATGAGGATGACTTTCTTTCATTCCTGCATTTGTAATTTTTACAAACTGAGCATCTTTTTGAAGAGTGTTGATGTTAGATGCTCCGCAATATCCCATTCCTGCTCTTAGTCCACCAGCAATTTGGTACATCACTTCTTGAACTGTTCCTTTATATGGCACTCTTCCTGTAATTCCTTCAGGCACTAATTTCTTCAAATCATCTTCTGCATCTTGGAAATATCTATCCTTCGATCCTTTTTGCATTGCTTCTATAGATCCCATTCCACGATAGCCTTTAAAACGACGGCCTTCGAAGATTATTGTTTCACCAGGACTCTCAGAAGTTCCTGCGAGCATAGAACCAACCATTACTGTGTTTCCTCCTCCGGCTAGAGCCTTTACTATGTCGCCAGTATATCTAACACCTCCATCAGCAATAACTGGAACATCTGTTACCTTTAATGCTTCTGCAACATTCATAACTGCACTAAGCTGTGGCATACCTACGCCAGCAATAATTCTAGTTGTGCAAATTGACCCTGGACCAATACCGACCTTAATTGCATCTGCACCTGCTTCAACAAGGGCCAAAGCTGCGGCTCCAGTTGCTACATTTCCGCAAACAATGTCTATCTGTGAAAAAGCATCTTTTACCTTTTTTACTAAATCTATAACACCTTTAGAATGCCCGTGTGCAGTATCTACAATTACAGCATCTACTCCTGCATCTACCAATGCTTGGACTCTTTCAATAGTGTCCGAGGTAACTCCAACAGCAGCGGCTACTCTTAATCTACCATAATTGTCTTTACATGACATTGGAAATTCAGTAAGCTTAATTATATCTCTGTATGTTATAAGCCCTACTAATTTACCTTCTCCATCAACAACTGGAAGCTTTTCAATTCTGTGCTCTCTCAGCATTTGCTCAGCTATTGTAAAATCGCTTCCATCTTCTGTGACAATTAAATTTTCAGAAGTCATTACTTCGTCAACTGGACGAGATCTTTTCTTTTCGAATCTTAAATCTCGATTTGTTACGATTCCTACTAGGAGTTTTTCATTATTCACAACTGGAATACCGCCAATCTTATGCTCTTGCATAATATCTAGAGCATCACCTACTGTAGCATTTCCTTTAAGAGTAACTGGGTCCTGAATCATGCCGTTTTCTGACCTCTTTACTTTTCTGACCTCATTTGCCTGCTGGCTAATGCTCATATTCTTATGAACCACACCAATACCTCCTTGCCGAGCGATAGCAATTGCCATTGCACTTTCAGTCACAGTATCCATAGCAGCAGAGACAATTGGAACTTTAAGTTCAATATTTCTTGAAAATTGTGCTGTTAGATTTGTATCTCTAGGAAGTACTTCTGAGTATGCAGGAACCAACAAAACATCGTCGTAGGTCAAACCTTCACCGAAGAACTTAGCATCTGAAATAGGCATGATTGAAATGATTGAATCGTGTTATCTCGCTTCCCTACTTTCGGTCAACGATTCGGGCAAATATACAAATCAATCGCTAACTCAAGGTCTAACTACATTAACAGCCTGAGATATTACATGCCATCTGCCAGCACCATCGAGTATTCTAATAACAGTTGAATAGACACCATCGGGAACTGGATCACCATTAAATGTTCCATCCCAAACATCATCCATGCTCGTGCTTGAAAATATCGTATCTCCCCATCGACTGTATATAGTCATGTAAAATACAGGCTCTCCATTTGGGAGGCTGTGACTAACAAATCCAAGTTTAACGTCATCTTTAGACCAAGGGAAATATTGATTGAAGTCATCTCCGTTGGGGCTAAATGCAGTTGGAATCCAAATTAGTGGATCTTCTGTCAGGCAAACCCTGTTCGATTTGGCTCCATTTACACCACCTGATGAGTTGTTTTCTAAAGCAACTATGGTGTAGCAGAAATCTCCTGGTTGTTCATATAGATCCTCGACATTGTCAGAAAAATTAGTTTGGCTTCCAGATATTGATTCAAGAGGTGTAGCGGTTTCATACCTAGAATTTGCCCTTAAAATTTCATATGAACCAACACCTAGCACAAATTCCTCATATGGATTCCAGAAAAGTGAGTTCGTAAAATCATCAGGGTCTTCAGAGCTCGTACCTTGAAGGAAAATAGTGCGCCCAATATTTGATTCTCCCACTTCAGCTCCACACTCATTAGTGGCAATACATTTATAAGTAAATGATTTCGTGTCAGTGTTTACACTCATATCAAAAAACGACAAGCTAATTCCCATAGTGCTAGATTGAGGATCAAGAATAGGAATCCAAGAGTTGTCGAAATCTACATACCTGTATATTTGATAATCACATATTTCAGTTGACACTGGATCTGTTTCAACAACTATTTCAACTCCTCCATCATCCATTACTGATGCTCTTGAAATAACAGGAGCGTCAGGAGCGTCTGGATATGTAAACGTGATTTCGTGATTATTTGACCTGGCTATGTTGCCTGTTGTAGATTCTGATACAATGCGATATCTGTAGGTTTGGTCTACGTTTAGACCCTCATGTAAGTAAGTCTCATATCCTGCTCCTTGACTATCAGCCGTCATCCAAGAGCTCCACACTCCGCTAACATCGTCGTATACACTGTATTCAATCGTATAGATATCAACTCCACCATCCATCCCAAAAGGTTCATTCCAGCTCAATTGTGCTTTATCAGTACATTCTATCTGAGATCCAATCAAGAATATTGAAGAAGTGCAATCGCCTGCTGCGTTTGGGTTTGGAGTGCCGTCGTCATTAATACAATCAAAAGCAGATACTCTATAGCTCTCTGTTTCAGTTGAGGCTAGTGATGTAGGAATTGAAGAAGACATTGTATTTGGATCACCAATTTGTAGTACTTCAGCAGAGCCACTTGGAGTACACTTATATACGATGTATCCCAAAGTTTCAGCAGTCACTTCATAATCGAAGTGTACTACAGCTAATCCAGTATTAGGATTAACATCTACATGAGTTGTAGTAGGCACGCTATTGTTCCCAGTACCAGTTTCTAAATCTGTAGAATTTGAAACATGTGTGTCAATTCCGTTTGATGCTAGTTGTTTAATCCTATAAATATGAATATTTGAACAAGGTCCAGGGTTATCAGTGTATGTACCACCATATGGACTATCTGGAACATTTGCAACAATATCCCAAACAGCTGTAACCATGTTTAATTTCTCAATCACAAAATCTCCTCCGGCAGCATCTCCAGTAATATGGTATGGACTATTCCATTCAAGATCTATGTCACCAGGATTTACTCCAACTTGAGCATTAAGGTGAATTGAACATAAAGCTGGAGAAGATGGAGAAGCATCCTGAGTTATTCCACCATCTAAAGTTGTAATCTGTTCAGAAACGAAACAGTGACCTTGAACATTTAAATCATATAAAAATGATGTTGTGACCCAACCAACAGGTATAACTCCATTTATATCAGGACCTACGATATGTGCATTTGGGTTTAATAAACCCGAAGATAAATCGAACACTTTTATTTCATAATGAACTAGCTCCTCTGCACCGACAGGAGTAAATAATTCCCAATTAAGAGTTCCTTGGCCTGCAGCATTTATATTATCTAAGTGAGTAAGATCAGGTTGTGCAATAGCACAAATGCAACACCCTAGGTAAAGGAGAGAAAAAGTAACGATATTTGAAAATCGAATCACGGAGTAAAATTACAACACCTTAATTTACACACCTTATGAGTCTAGAGCTATTTCCAAACATCTCATTGTCTGCAAGGTTATTTGTCTATACTTCAAATCAAACTCTCGATGATGGAGATGCTTTGGCCTTTTCAAATTCTATTGAAAAATTTATTTCAGCTTGGAAAGCACATGGAACTCAATTAGATGCCTCATCACTTCTAATCGCAAAAAGGGTACTACTTATTGCCGTAGACGAACAATCCCAAACCGCAACAGGATGTTCTATTGATTTATTCAATAGATTTCTACAATCATCAAACATTGATTGGTTTTCACGAAATTGGGTTCTTTACAATCAAGATTCAAAGTCTCTAGAATCTAATTGGATTGTTTCTGATTTAAATGATTTTCATGAAGGATGTAAATCAGGCCAAATTCCACTTGATTCATACGTGCTTAATACAACAATTTTAACTATAGAAGAGGCTAGAAAAGATCTAGTCCAAACTGTGTCAGAGAGTTGGCACATGAGAATGTTGTGATTTTACAAAAAAATCGTCGAATTAACGATTTGTTTCTATTAACTGTTAATTTTTTCCAACGAATTCTTGCAAGATTGTTGGAATTTCAAGTACAAGCGTATAAATTTAACGCGTCTAAAAGTCTGATTTTTGCAAATTTTAGATTTTGAGGCAACCCTTGATGTGCTGAAACGACTAATGTTTACAGGAGTTTTAATAGCCCATCAACGGGTTTGTGAATTTGAAATAATTAATGGTTAAATAACTTAAAACCTGTTCATATGTTTAAATTATATTCGAAATTGTCGACGGCCTTTGCTGCTTTCGCAATTATTTGTTCAACATCTGCTACCGCGCAAGTTAATACCTGTGGTACTGGTTATTTATGTGATGGTAACAACATCATAGGAAATGCCGGTTGGGGTAACGACTGCGTTGATGGTTCAGATGAAATTCTGGCATATTGTTGTGCTAACGCTGACCAATACACTGCATACAGTGTAGACGCTAATGGTGCTCAAGCATGTGCTGACTATCTAGCTACTATCAACACTTGTAATACTAGTTACCTGTGCGATGGTAACAACATGATAGGAAATGCTGGTTGGCCTAATGACTGTTCTGACGGTTCTGATGAGAATATTGAATACTGTTGTATCAATGCTGATCAGTTTTTTGCATACAGTTCGAACGCTGCTGGTGTTGCAGCTTGTGCCAACTACTTTAACCCAGCTCCTCCTCCTCCTGCGTGTGATGGTAACTTAGTTACTCTTACTGTTGGTGGTGGTACTTGGGACAGTGAAATTTCTTGGCAAATCGTTGATTCTGATGGCGCTGTAGTAGCTGAGGGTGGTGCTCCGTATTCAGATGGTGTTTGTCTCGGTGACGGATGTTACACTTTCAATGGTGCTGATGCATACGGAGACGGATGGAACGGAGGGACTGCTATGATGTTCGATGCTGAAGGAAATGATCTTTTAAACAATTTTACTGTTGACGGCTCTGCAGGTTCTGTAGAATTTGGTAACTGTGAAGATGATCCAGTTGATCCACCATCTGATTGTATCGATATAAGCTACTCAGTAGGCGGTGGTAGTTTTGATAACGAGATTTCTTGGGCTATCCTAGATGCAAATGGAACACCAGTTGTTGAAGGTGGAGCACCTCAGTCTGGAGTTGTTTGCTTAGATATCGCTTGTTATACATTTATTGGTTCTGATTCATGGGGCGATGGATGGAACGGAGCAACTGCAGTATTTGAAAACGGTGGAAATGAGTTAGTAAACTTTGGGCTTGCTTCAGGCACATCTGGATCTGTGGAATTCTGTGTGTCTAATGACGTACCAGGATGTACAGATGAAGCTGCTTCAAACTATAATCCAGAAGCTACTATTGACGACGGTTCTTGTTGTTCGGGTGACCTAGTAACAATCAACCTTTACGATTCATTCGGTGACGGATGGGGCTGGGGCGATGAAGGTAACGGCTCATTTGATGGTGGTATGAATTTTAACGGTGAATACTTCGCTTTCGTTGATGGTGCAAGTGCATCATTTGATTTCTGTCTTGATGCTGGATGTTACGAAGCAGATCTTCTACTTGATAATTACCCTGGTGAAGCATCTTGGGATGTTGTAGTTGGAGGTGAAGTAATAGCGAGTGGATCTGAAGCAGATTTATTCTTCTCAACTGATCCATCTTGTATCGTTGCAGGTTGTAATGACGAGATGGCTTGTAACTATGATCCTGCTGCAAATGTTAATGATGGTTCTTGTGACTACGCTTCATGTGCAGGTTGTACTGATGCAGGTGCTTGTAACTACGATATGAATGCTACTTTAGAGGATGGTTCTTGTGACTACTCTTGTGTAGGCTGTACAGATCCTATTGCAACAAACTACGACGCAACAGCTACTATTTCTTGTGTTGATTGTTGTGCTTACTGTGAGGGTGCATTTGCTGGTACTCTTAACGTAGGTGGCGGTACTTGGGACGGTGAGATTGGCTGGACTTTATCTCTTGGCGGCGCTGTTGTTGCTGAAGGAGGAGCTGGTGCATACCCTCTTTGTCTTGAAGCTGGATGTTATGTATTAGACATGACTGACTCATTCGGTGATGGATGGAACGGTGCTATTTACTCGTTCGATGGATACGATGGAGTTACTGTTTATTCAGGAGACATTAACGGTGCTGCTGATGGAGATGGTGAAGCGGTTGGTACTGACTACCTAGACTATAACGGTGGTGCTTGTACTTCAGGATGTACTGATGCGGGTGCTTGTAACTATGATGCTACTGCAGCATTTAACGACGGGTCATGTGATTACTCATGTGTAGGTTGTACAGATAGCACTGCAGCAAACTATGATCCAAACGCAACTATCGATAGCGGTGAGTGTGTTTACTGTGATTCAGGTTCATTCGTAATGACGGTTAGTATGACTGATTCATTCGGTGACGGATGGAATGGTGCTGAATACTTCGTCTTCGATCTAAACTCAGGTGATCAAGTGGCTTCAGGCTCTCTTGATGCAGCATTCGGTGGTGACGGTGTAACTTCTGGTTACGACCTTATCTGTCTTGCACCAGGTTGTTACAACATTCAGGTTACTGAAGGAACTTTCCCTACTGAAGTTGGAGTTTCTCTTACGGACCAGTTCGGTAACAACTACGGTTCATTCGGTGCTGGAGCAACTTACCCAGTTGACTTCCTACTTACTGGAACTTGTGGATTCGAAGGTTGTACTAGCACAACAGCCATTAACTACAACATTAGTGCTACAATTGATGATGGTTCATGTCAAGAGCCACCAGCAAATGACCAGCTAGATAACGCAGAGCCACTATTCTGTGGTGCATTCGCTTCTGGTACACTTCTATACGCGACTGACGATCAAGGTTTAATTGGAACTGAGTTTGGTAACGCTGCTGTTTCTTCTGCAGGTGTTTGGTACGTTTTCAATTCTGATGCTGACCAGCAGGTTATTGTAAGCACGTGTGATACTCCAACTAACGAAGGAGACACTAACTACACAGGCGATACTAAACTACACGTTTACACTATGGATGCTGATGGCGGATTAAACGCAATCTCATCTAATGACGATGGATGTGCTACTGGTTTCCTTTCTACAGCTGCTTTCAACGCTGTTACTGGAGCTGACTATTACATCTACGTAAGTGAGTTCTCTGCAACTACTAACGGAGACGACTTCGTGCTTTCTGTTGAGTGTATTGATTGTGGAGATGCTCCATCTAACGACGATTGTGACGGAGCTGTTGCTCAGGTAACAGGCGTTACTTTCACTGGTTCAACTTGTTGTGCTTCTGCTGAAGCTATGAACCTAGGATGGGCTGGATTCGGTACAGCTTACGGTGTTTGGTTCACTTTCAACTCTTCTGATTACGATACTTTCTACTTTGATATTACTAACGTATCTAACGACGTTCTTGGCTTCGTTATGATGGACGGTAATTCTTGTGAGGAAGTTGTTGGCTTCGTAGGGTGTCAATTTACTGGTACTTGTGCGGGTTCTGTTGAAGGATTCCTGCCACAGCTTGAGCCGAATGTTGATTACTACTTCTTAGTATACACTACTGATCCGACAGCTTGTGGTGAATTCG
>JAYZNI010000086.1:0-17488 GCA_036152255.1 Bacteroidota bacterium
TTGAAAAGGTAGTTGAACAATACACTAATGAATCTGGCGTTCGTGGTCTAGAGAAAAAGGTGGCAAAAATTGTTAGAAATAGAGCTAAGGAGATGGCTATGGAGGAGCCATATAAGACAGAGGTAAAACCCGACGATCTTACGGATATCTTAGGAAGGCCAAGAGAAAAGGATAGATATCAGAATAACGATGTGGCAGGAGTTGTTACAGGTTTGGCCTGGACTCCTACGGGTGGAGACATTCTTTTTATTGAAACTTCTTTGACTCCTGGTAAGGGTAAATTGACTCTAACAGGTAACTTAGGAGATGTCATGAAAGAGAGTGCAATTATTGCTCTTGAGTATTTAAAGGCTCATTCAAAAGAATTGGGAATAGATCCTAAAGTATTTGACAAGTGGAATGTACACGTACACGTTCCTCAAGGAGCAATTAAAAAGGATGGGCCAAGTGCTGGAATAACAATGCTTACTGCACTTGCTTCAGCTTTTACTCAGAAAAAAGTGAGGAAATACCTTGCTATGAGTGGAGAAATTACTCTAAGAGGTCAAGTTCTTCCTGTAGGCGGTATCAAAGAAAAAATTCTTGCTGCGAAGAGAGCTGGGATAAAAGAAATCATTTTATGCGAGCGCAACAGACAGGATATTGAGGAAATTGACCCTAGATACTTAAGGGGCATGCAATTCACCTATGCAAATAAAATGGATGAGGTTGTGAAGCGGGCACTCTTAAACCAAACCGTTGATTCACCTATAGATTTTAAAATTGAAGAATGAGAATAAGTAAGGCTGTAGCTTTAGTTTTAAGCTTATTGTTAAGCACATTGATGCTTAGTCAGGTTAACTATGGCTCACCTGCTTTAGAACTTCCAATAGACGCAAGGTCAGGTGGGCTTGGTTTTAAACTAACTGCAGATTTAAACTCAAATTCTTATGGTGCTTTATACAACGCAGCTTTAGCAGACAGCATTGATATAGGACATGTAAACATGTCTTACATCAATTACCTGGGTGGCGTGCAGGGTGGCGGAATAAACACAATTGTAAACGCTTCAAACAAATATGCTTTACAAGTTGGTGCTAGATTTTTATCATTTGGAGAATTCAGTGGATATGACCCTTCAGGAGTAGCAACGAATAATTTTTCTGGTGGTGATTACTTCATTCAAGGAGGCCTATCATTCAAGTTAGACTCTAGCATAATTGGTGGTTTAAATCTTTGGGGAGGATTCAGAAACCTTGCTGTGGAAAACGTTGGCTCTACAGGATTTGACGTTAGCTTAATGAAGAGGTGGGATGACAAACTCATGGCTGCTGGTGTACTTGTATCTGGTGTTGGGGTTCAATTTGCCAGCACTGGCTCACAGCCGACAGGCAGCACACCTGTTAATATTCAGGCAGGTATTACCAAAGGTTTTAACCACGCCCCTTTTGTGTTCTTTTTAAATCTTCAAAATCTTCAAACGTGGGATTTAGCTCCCGATGGTACATATGATGACACTTTAGACCCTCTTACTGGTGAAGTCATCCCAAACAAAAAGTGGAAATTCGGAGATCAACTTGCAAGGCATTTGAACTTTGGTGTAGAGCTTAGTTTCGGCACAAATTTTAAAGCCCAAATAGGTTATGATCACAGGCGTAGAGCTGAGATGATAGCTAATGGCTTACAAGGAATGAACGGTATTTCGTTTGGCCTAGGCATGAAGGTTAAAGACCTAGATGTAAAATTTGCTAGAAATACTTATCATTTTGCAGGAGGATCAACGCATTTAAGTATTGGCATCAACCTCCCAAGGTAGTATCTTAGGGACATGGCAAAACGTAGAATAACAATTGCAATTGACGGCCATTCTTCCGCTGGGAAGAGTACTATGGCTAAGGCCCTTGCAAATGAATTGAACTACGTTTACATAGATACTGGAGCAATGTATAGAGCTGCAACCCTATACGCTATGAAAGAAAGATTTATCATCAATGGCCAAATCGATATTGAGTCAATAGTTGGAAGTTTAGACCGATTATTTCTTTCATTTAAATACAATCCTGCAACAGAAACTTCTGAAATGCATCTTGGAGGAGTGAACGTGGAGAAAGAGATCCGAACACTCGAGGTAGCAAGGAACGTTAGCTTAATTGCTAAAATTCCAGAAGTAAGAAAGAAGCTTGTTTCTGCTCAGCAAAGGATGGCTGAAGGTGCTGGTGTTGTGATGGACGGCAGAGATATTGGAACAGTAGTTCTTCCTGATGCAGAACTTAAATTCTTTATGACAGCTGACCCAGAAGTTAGAGCTTGGCGCAGACTTAAGGAGTTAAAAGACAAAGGCAAGGAGACTACGTATGACGAAGTTTTAGAAAACGTACTTCATCGCGATAAGATAGACTCCGAAAGAGCAGTAGCTCCTCTAAAAAAGGCAGAAGACGCTGTAATAATTGACAACAGCAACCTTACAATGGAAGAACAGTTTGATTTTATGTTGAATGTAGCATTAAAGAGAATGGAAATATGATTTCAAAAACCTTCCTCTCTACTCTTGCTTTTTCTTTTGTTCTTATCGGATGTGCTCAACAGTCAAGTGACGAAAATCTGGTCAAATCACCTGATTTTTTAACTAATCAAGATGCTATTAATTATGCTGACTCAGTTTTAGTCACTTTAAATACTGAGCAGCGAATAGCCCAACTTTTAATGGTGCCAGTTTATTCTAAAACTGATATAGCTGGCTGGCACGAGGCTGAGGATTGGGTGGATAATTTGGGATTGGGTGGAATTATCGTCATGCAGGGCGGTCCTGAAAATCAAAGAATCAGAATAAGAAGAATGCAGGACCTTGCGAAGGTTCCATTACTAGTTGCATCTGATGCAGAATGGGGATTAGGTATGCGTTTGGATTCTACAAGGAGTTTTCCTCGAGCAATGACATTAGGTGCAACTAACAATCCAAATTTGGTAAGAGAATTTGGTAAGATTGTAGGCCAAAGTTTAAGACAAACAGGAGTGCAGGTTGATTTCGCCCCTGTTATTGATGTGAACTCCAACCCTATCAATCCTGTAATTGGATCTAGAAGTTTTGGGGAGGACGTGGAATTAGTTTCAGAACTGGGCTGGGCTTACGCAGAAGGACTACAAAGCCAAAACATCCTTGCAACTGCTAAGCATTTTCCTGGGCACGGTGATTCTGATTCTGATTCTCACAAAACCCTACCAGTTATTAAGCAAACTGCTGAGAGGTTGGATTCAGTAGAATTAGCCCCATTCCAATATTTGTTTGACAAAGGAATTGGCTCTGTTATGATTGCGCATTTAGATGTTCCTGCTCTTGATAGCACAGCAGGTTCCCCCTCTACCCTTTCGCCAAACATCGTTGACACTCTGTTAAGGCAAAACATGGGCTTTAAAGGATTGGCATTTACTGATGCTCTTTCTATGAAAGGGTTTGCAGATTTTGTAGGTGATAGACCCAGGGCTAGAGATGCATTAATTGCTGGAAATGACGTCCTTCTATTCCCTGGAGATCCTGTCCAAGTAATAGATGAGTTAAGCAACGCATTAAAAAATGGTGAGATTGACTCTTCGTTGGTTGCAGAGAAATGTAAGAGAGTCTTGCAGGCCAAATTTTGGGCTAAAGCTCAGGCAGAAATACCTGCTAAAGGTGAATTTTGGGATCCTATAAATGCCGAGAGAGTCCACAGAGACATTATTGAAGCATCCCTAACAGTATTAGAAAACGACAATTGCATTCCTTGGTTGAGTAATGGAAACAATGTGGTCGTTTTAAATGTTGCAGCAAATGTTTTATCTGGCAATCCATTCGTTGAGCAGTTTAAAAGAGTTGCTGGAGGATCGTTTGAGGTGCAAGGCATAACAGTTGGGAAAAATGGTGGCGGATTGTTTAGCAATAAGGTAAAATCAGCGTTGGATGATGCGGATTGGGTTATTGTAAATTTCCTTGAGACTAGTAACAGGCCAAGCAAGAAATACGGTGTAAATACAGAAGTAATAAAAAGCTTATCAGGTCTAGTAGACGATAAAAAATGGTCTATAAATCTTTTTGCTAATCCATATAGATTGGATGAAGAATTCCAAACGCTGTCAAATAAAGTTTCTAGTTTAATAGTCGCGTATCAAGATGATTTCAGGACGCAAGAAGAAGTTGCAAATGCTATGCTAGGGGCTGGAAGTGCGAATGGTAAATTACCTGTGACGCCTCCTGGATCTGGGTATGTATTTGGAGAGGGTTTGGGTTTGGGTAGTTTTTCTCAACAAAGGCTCAAATGGGGGCATCACAGCTTGGATAATGATTGGGCTTGTTCTTTTAAAATTGACTCATTAGTTGAGGACGCCTTTTCTGAGGGAGCAATGCCTGGGTGTAGAATTGTGGTAGCTCACAAAGGAAAAGTATTGCACGACAGGGCTTATGGGACTTTAGACGGGAAGGAAGATGTAGAAAAAGGAAGTGTTTACGATTTGGCCTCAATAACTAAAGTTGCAGCAACATCTATTTGTTTGATGAAATTGTGTGAAGAGGGAAGGCTAAACTTAGATGATGAGCTTAGAAAATACATGCCCGCTCTTGATACTCTAGAGTTAGGAACAAGAACATTCAGAGAAGTTTTAGCACATCAAAGTGGTCTTTATCCTTGGATTCCTTTTTACAGGGAAACTCTTGTGGACTCAGTGGATCATATGCCTGTCGACACAATGTATCAGAGGATATATGATTGTGAATTGAGAGATGCAGGTGAATACAGATACAGCGATTTGGGCTATTACTTAATTCACGACATGCTCAACTCATGGTATGGTGGAGATAAAGCGATTGACTCTTTATCAAATGCATGGATTTATGAACCACTAGGACTCTCTTCTATGGGATTTGAACCGTTAGAAAAATTTGAAAAAAACCAAATCGCACCGTCAGAAAACGACGAAATTTTCAGAAAGTCGATTATCAGAGGAACTGTTCATGACCCTGGAGCTCATATGCTTGGTGGAGTGTGTTGTCATGCTGGTCTATTCAGTGACGCTAATGACCTTGCAAGGCTAGGTCAATTGCTTCTAAATGGAGGTACTTATTCAGGCCAAAAGATATTTGATGGCTCAACTCTCAGTGATTGGACTGCAAGGGCATATCCAAATACAGAAAACAGAAGAGGAATTGGTTTTGACAAAAAAGGATTGAAGGAAGATGAGGGAACCGCATCACAATTTGCATCTGATTCTAGTTTTGGGCACAGTGGATTTACTGGGACACTGGTTTGGGTTGATCCAGACTATGACCTCGTTTATGTATTCTTGAGCAACAGAACATTCCCAAGCTCAGAAAACGACGCTTTAATTACTAAAAACGTTAGAACTGAGATACATAGCGCGATAATGAATTGTATAATGGATGAGGCCAAATGAAAATAGCAATGGTTTGTTACCCAACTTTTGGTGGGTCAGGTGTAGTAGCTACAGAACTAGGAAAAGCTCTAGCGTCTAATGGTCATGAAATTCATTTCATTACCTATAATACACCTGTACGACTTGGTAGCTTTAAACCTGGAATCTTCTACCACGAAGTTAGAGTTAGTGACTATCCCCTATTTGACTACCCACCATATGAGCTAGTTCTTGCTAGTAAAATGGTAGAAGTCGTTAAGGATCACGACATCGACATTATCCATGTTCACTATGCAATACCTCATGCAAGTGCTGCCATAACAGCAAAGAAAATTTTAGAAGAAGAGGGAATAAAATTACCCATAGTCACAACACTTCACGGTACTGACATTACTCTTTTGGGCAAGGACATTAGCTTCGAACCAGTAATATCTTACGCAATCAATAAAAGCGATGCCGTTACAGCTGTATCTGAGGACCTCAAAGCCGAAACAAATAAATTGTTTGGTGTTGACAAGGACATAAATGTTATTCCCAATTTCTTTTGTCCTAAGCATATCAGCATAGAAGCCGACGAAGAATTCAGGTCAAGGATTTCGCCCGAAGGCCAACCCATTCTTACGCATATTTCAAACTTTAGACCAGTAAAAAGGGTATTAGATGTAGTCAAGGTGTTTAGCAAGGTCTGCAAATCAAAAGACATGAGATTGCTTTTAGTTGGCGATGGTCCAGACCGAGCTGCAGCTGAGCAGTTATGTAGAGAGCTAGATGTTGAGGAGAAAGTGGTATTCCTAGGGAAGGTGAAAAACCCCATTGAGCCTTTAATGATTAGTGACTTATTTATATTGCCAAGTGAGGCAGAGAGCTTTGGGTTAGCTGCGCTTGAAGCAATGGCTGTTGGCGTTCCTGTCATTGCAACAAATGCTGGAGGGTTGCCTGAATTAGTTGAAAATGGCGTTTCAGGTCACTTATGCGAAGTAGGCGACATTGATAAAATGGCTTCCTGCGTTTTAGAAATACTATCTAACGATAAATCAATTAGCGAATACAGGTCCTCTACTCTTGAGAGAGCCCAAAATTTTAGAATTGATTTCATCCTACCCAAGTACTTAGAAATTTATAATCGAGTAATTAATCTCTAATGAGCTTAAAAACTATTGGCAAGAGAATTTCAATTGCTGAACACGGAGATGCTACCACAATTGTGATAGCCCAAACCATCACAACATCACAACAAATTGCACTTGAAGCTTGGTTTGGAGGCTGGCTAGGGCTAGGCGGCCTAATAGGATATGGAGCTTTTGCATCTGCAGGTGATGAAAGGAATATGCTAGTGATTTGTTTGGCCTTTTGGACTTACTTCTTTGTAAGAATCTTAAAAGTGATTTTATGGCGTAGAATTGGTTCAGAGGTAATTAGAATAAGTGCCAAACAGATTCTCATAAAGAACGCTTTCAAAAAGAAGGGAAAAGAAAGATATTTCTCTTTAACTGGTGTTGGGGAATTTAGTGTTGTAGAGAGATCAGAAACTTCTTTTTTAGGAAACTTAGACCAAAGCTTTTGGATACTCGGTGGTGACAACATCCATTTTAATTACAATGGAAAAACCCATGTACTAGGCAAGCAGCTATCATTTAATGATGCTATGCAATTATGCAATTACATGAATCGAAGTGTTGAGAAATTTCTAAAGAAGAAGTAAATTCATCACATGGAAAGTAAAAGGCGTTTAATTCTTTTAAAACGTTTAGAATTGATGAGTTCTAAAAGAAATTCTATACAAAGATTTAGCCTTCAACTAAAGAGCTCAGAGCAACTGAATAACCCCTTGCTCCTAATCCAGAAATAACGGCTTTACAAGCACCTCCAGTAATTGTAGTGTGTCTGAATTCCTCTCTCGAGTGAATGTTGCTTATATGCACTTCAATTACTGGGGCTGAAACTGAAGATATCGCATCTCTTATCGCAACTGAAGTATGAGAATACCCACCAGGATTGATAACAATGCCATCTAAAGTCATTCCCCATTTTTGAATGATATCTATTAATTCACCCTCATCATTAGAATGAAAATCTAATATCTCATGAGAAATAAATGAAGACTTTAAATCTTCAATGATTTTGTCTAAGCTTAAGTCTCCATACACACCTGGTTCGCGTATACCAAGCAAATTCAGGTTAGGTCCGTTTATCACTCCAATTCTCATTACTTAATGATTTTTGCGTTGTTGGAATGAACAAACATCGTCTCCCCTAGTCCGTGATATCTCTCGAATAAACTTCCGTGATCTGCTACAGAATTTCCATCTAAGAAACCTAGAATTACTAGATCAGCACCACCACTTTTATTGATGATTTTCTTAGTTACTTCAGATTCATTTTCAGTCTGGATAAACTGAATGTTTTGCTCAGCAATAGGAATACGACCTTCTAATATTTGGTCCCTAATTTGGGTTGCATGTTCATCATCAGACCCTTGGTGTATAAAGAACACAGAGATGCTGGCATCATTCCACTCAGGGTGAGATTGAATGATGTATGCAAGTAAAATCATTAGACTGGCATTTTCGCCATCCTCAGGAGTAATCCAAAGATGTATATCGTGCTTATTGCCATAAGCCCTTCCGCTACTTCTTAAAAGAATATGGTCTAAGTCTGCTGCTTCTAAAATTGCCAGATTATCTAGTAGCTGATCTCTATTTTCTATGTTGTTAGGGTCGTATTCCATTAGGAATAAATTGTTACCCTTTCCACTTAGCCCTGGCAATTGAACGCACTGAGCTATTGCAGATGTAAATGATGGAGAAATAATAGTATCAAGGTGTACCCTACTCCTACTTCCCCTAGCCCAATCAACAAGTTCTTTCTGTGACTTTTGGGCTTCTTGCTTAGTATTAGAATCAAGGAAACCTTTAATAAAGTGCATGTAGGTTCCAAATCCATGTCTATGAGCTACCCATCTAACCATATCATAGCCTTCTTTCCTTTGGAAGCTATCTGGAGAAATAGCTAAAACAAAAGGCCTCCACCCCGCTTCGTCTTCAAAATCATCATCATCATTCATTTGAAGAGACAACTGAAGAGAGCGAGTGATTTGGAAAATTATTCCCTTGAAAAGTCTAACCATTCCGCTTTGATTGCCTTTGCGAGCAACCCAAGCGTGGATAAGAATCATAATTACAATACTCGCAACAGCATACGGGGTATTCATCCCAAACATCAGCGCAATACACAACACAGCTCCAACTAAACTAATTGCCCAATGAGACTTAAATGTTGGTCTGTAACTGGGGTCAGCTGCCATGTATTCTAAGAAGGACACAAGACAAATTGCCCCATAAGTCACCATGAAGAACATTGATATAATCTCAGCAACTGCATTTATGTCTCCAATTGAAACAAAAGCAAATCCTATTAGGCAAGTAATAAATGAAGCTCTTACTGGCTCGTTTGTCACTCCCTTACCCTTACTCAACCAGCTTGAAATATTTTCGGGAAAAACACCATCTACTGCTAAAGCTTGAAGTGTTCTTGGTGCAATCATCACAGATCCAAGAGCTGAACTTATTGCTGCAGCAGCTAGTCCAATTGCAATCATAGGAGGCCAAACAGAAATCTTCTCCATGTACAACTCATCCATTGCCAAATTCTCAAGAGGTGCTGACCACCACAGCTTAAACGACACTGCTACATAGACTACTATTCCAACAATCGTGGCATAGATGGTCCCCTTTGGGATACTTATCCTAGGGTCTTTCAAATCGCCACTGAGCCCTAATCCCGCGGCTATACCAGTGAATGCAGGAAAGATGAAAGTAAATACTTCAAAGAATCCATATCTGTTAATCACGCCATCAGCTGTGTTTAGCACTTTAGGAATTGTGGCAGTTGGATCTAGGTTTGGGTTTCCAGGGCCTGAGCCAATGAAAAAGCTGATTAAAGCAACAACGAGTGCAGCAACAACAACATAAAGTGCTTTAACCCCAACATTTGCTCCCTTGGTAAGCATTAACAATGTGAGCAATCCCATCATTCCTAGGTTTACCCATAGAGGCTCCAACATAATTCCGTATTGCAATTCAATCCACGCGAGAAGACCTCTTATTGAAACTGTAAATGCAATGATGTAGAATGCAACGCTAATAGCTTGGGATAGGAACAATGTAATGCCAATGGACCCTCCAATGTTTAGCCCAAACGACCTAGATATCATGAAATAGGCGCCTCCTCCTTCTACCTTTTGGTTTGTGGCAATCTCAGCAACAGCAAGTGCTGCAGGGATGGTAACCATATGACCAACTAGAATGATGAGAAGAGTTTGGATTAGTCCTACGTGAGCAATTGAATATCCAAATCTCAAGAAGAGAATAGCTCCTAAAATTGTTGAAACGGCGGTTAGAAAAACCGGCCATGTCCCCATCGTCTTTTGTTGCTCTCCTTGAATCATATCTGCACAATATACGCCGTCAAATTCTTACCACATAAGCGAAGTATGAACAGGAAGGTGGTCGCTTATGTAGTATCCATTTTTTATGAATTCGTCAGCACAAGTCCATGCGCCTCTTGCCCCTTTTACCATAATATAATCAATCCTTGACCTTCCTTTACTTGCTGGGTCAAAAGTCACATATGTGCCAAACCCTCTTCTGCATCTTACTTCAGAATGGTAATAAGTATCTACTAAACCATTATCTACAAGAGTTTGGATTTCTGGAGTATCATCTTCTGCATTGAAATCCCCTAACACTACTATCGCGTCAGCGTTTTTACTAATTGACCAACTGTTGATCAATGAAGCAGCACCCTCCCTTGCCTCTGAACTAACATGAGACCAATGAGAGTTAATCACTTTTACGACCTTCCCAGTTGACCTTTGATAGAGTGTAACAATCGAAGCTATTCTGGGGAGCTGAGCATCCCAACCTATTTCTCCTTCTTCTTGCCAATATTCAGCTAGCCATCGTGTTTCCGAATGCATAAGGTCATATTTATCCCTTTGCCAAAATATTGGGCATGCTTCACCACTTCCATCTGCCTCCCTACCTCTAGAATAGTGAGCCATCCAAGGCATCAAGGACTGTAAATCTTCTAATTGGTTTGGCAACACCTCCTGAAACCCAACAATGTCGAAATATGCGACTGCGTTTGCCACCTCTTGCTTCCTTTCATCCCATGTGAGAGGGTCATTGGGGTTATCGTACCTGATATTGAAGGAAGCTACAGTCCACTCGCTATCAGTTTGAAATGATATAAAAAAAGAGAAAAGTATTAGAGTAAAAACCTTATACATGGTTGACAAATTTAGGAGTTTGAGCTACAACGAGCTTTACATTTGCAGGCGAAATGGGTAGACAAAGAATGTTTAGAAAAGGGCATGTTATAGAAGCCGAGATTACTGGACTTGCATTTGGTGGTAAAGGAGTCTCTAAAATCCCAACGGATAAAGGTGATTTCACAATTTTTGTCCAGAATACTTTCCCAGGCCAAACAGTAAGAGCGCAGGTTAGCAGATGTAAGAAACGATATGCAGAATGTCGCTTGATGGATGTCATTAAACCGTCTCCTGAGGAAGTGGAATTACAATACCAACCAATCCCAGGAGCTCCTTATGCAACTTTCCCAATTGATATACAACATAAGTACAAAGAGAAGACTACCATTGAATTGTACAAGAGAATAGCTGGATTAGAAAATCCAGAGCAATTTTACAGCGGGTTTGTAAGTTCACCTAATTCTTGGCATTACAGAAATAAAATGGAGTACAGCTTCTCTTCAATTTTGCACAATATTCAGAGTGGTGAAAAGGAAGATGGGTTTGGGCTTGGTTTTAAGCACAGAGGTACTTGGTGGGCAGTAGAAAATTTAGATTCAGACTCTGGATTATTCGATAAGCAAGTTGAGAGCGATCTAATTAAAATTAGAAAGTGGTGTGAGGCTACTAGTCTTCCAGCTTGGCATCCTCCCAAAAGAGAAGGTTTTTATAGATTTTTCGTTGTTCGACGCTCTTTAGCTGAAGACTCACTTCTCATCAACATTGTAACAACATCAGGAGGTGAAGGGCAGTTTGTGCCTGAAGAATTCGTGAAATTCATAAAAGGTCTTTGGGGAGATAGAGTTGCTGGGATACTACATACTATTAATGACGATATCGGAGAAAGAGTTGAGGCAAGGGCTGGAGCAAGCACCCTTATATACGGGAGAGAGAGAATTACTGAAACCCTACACGGATTAAAATTTGACATTAGTCTAAGCAGCTTTTTCCAAACAAATCCCCAAAGTGCTGAGAAGCTTTATGCAGAAGTGCTAAACTATGCTCTTGGGGAAGACCTTGGAGGTAAAAATGCTGTTGTTTTAGACTTGTTTTGTGGAACTGGAACCATTTCTCAACTCTTAGCGAAAGAACACTCTGGTAAAGTCATTGGTGTCGACATTGTAGAGTCAGCAATTGAAGATGCAAGAATTAGTGCCCAGAGGAATGAGTGTAAAAATATTGAGTTTTACGCTGCTGATGTAGGGAAATTTTTACTTGAGTTCCCAGAGTATAGAGGAAAAATCAGAACACTTGTAATGGACCCTCCAAGAGCTGGAATCTCTTCTAAAACACTAAGAAAGGTCATTAGACTTCAAGCAGATAGAATGGTATATGTAAGTTGCAATCCTGCAACCCAAGCTAGAGACATAGAAACACTTGCAGAAAATGGCTACAAATTGACTCAATTCAAATTAGTAGATCAATTCCCACATACATCACATGTAGAATCTGTAGCTTTATTTGAAAGAATTGATGGATTTATTCCTAAAATTGACCTCAATAGATGAAGAGAAATAAAATTTTAAACAACGAACAGATTAAGCGCAAGCTTGAAAGGATGGCTCGTCAAATCCTTGAAGACCACTACATGGAAAAAGAGTTGGTTCTTTTAGGAATTAAAGGCCAAGGCGTTGAAGTGGCAAAAAGACTAAACGATATTCTCAATTCAATTGGAAAGCTTAAGACTAGAAATGAATCAATTGAGCTCAATAAGGACAATCCCCTGGGAAGTAAGATAAAGTGCAGCATCAGATCAGAGGATATCTCCAACAAAGTGGTAATTGTAATTGATGACGTGCTGAATTCAGGCAAAACAATGATTTACTCTGTAAAGCACGTGCTTGATTCTGAACCTAAGGGAGTATATACTGCTGCTCTTGTTGACAGGATTCACAGATCATTCCCTGTTAGAGCCGATTACTGTGGGCTATCACTATCTACTCACGTCGACCAACACATTAGCGTTGCTCTAAACAAAAAGACTGTAGTTAAGGACGCTGTCTACTTAGAATTATAGAACCTCTCGCATCCTCCAACCTATAGACTCAAGCTTTGCGTCTAAAAGTTCTTCGTCGAACTCTTCTTCATCCCACTTCGTATTTGCACCAGAGTAAGAAGATGCTCTAACTAAAAGCTGACGTCCTATTGTTCTTTCTAAATCGTCAGGCTTTACTCCATGAAGCATAGGTCTATTCCCACAATTTCCTTTGAGCCTTTGGGCCAAAACTTTTGGCGTTACGCTCAAATGCACAACCACTCCATGTCGTCTCATCCAATCCATAGCTCCCTTTGAACAAGGTGTTCCACCACCTGTCGCAATAACCGAACTGGGGCTTGACATTATTTCTCTTAAAAGATCGGATTCTTCAGTCCTAAATGACTCCATCCCATAGTCCTCAATAAAGTCACTGATTTTACAACCAAATCTATCTTCAAGGACATCATCCATGTCTATGAAAGGCTTACCAGTTTTATCTGCTATCCTTTTACCGAGCGTTGATTTTCCGCTCCCCATATATCCAACAAAAATCAAATGCATAACATAGAAGTTAAATTACAATTCTACTGAATCATTATCGAACTCTCACATCAAACATGTGATTTCCTTCAAGAGTACCTGTTAACAAGTCACCCTTTTTTACTGGTCCGACTCCCGCCGGAGTACCTGTATAAATAAGATCGCCTGTTTTAAGTGTCATGTACTTAGATAAGTAGACAATTAAATCGTCTACTGAGAAAATCATTTCACTTGAATTTCCACTCTGAACAACTTCTCCGTTTTTTTTCAATTCAAAATTTAAATTTTGAATATCCCCTCCCAAATCTTTCAATGGAATAAACTCATGAGACACTACTGCAGAACCGTCAAACCCTTTTGACTTTTCCCAAGGATGTCCTTTTGACTTCAGTTCAGATTGTACATCTCTAGCAGTAAAATCTATCCCAAGCCCCACCATAGAGTAATATCTAGGCGCAAATTTTTTCTGTATCCCCTTGCCGAGCTTAATGATTTTGATTAGAAGCTCAACTTCGTAGTGTATATCATCAGTCCAATCTGGTAGATAAAATGCGTGTTTTCTTGTAAGAATTGCACTATCTGGTTTTAGAAAAAAAAGAGGCTCATCAGGGACCTTATTACCTAGCTCTTCAGCGTGAAGCTTATAGTTTCTTCCGATACAAATAATCTTCATTTTCCAGAACCTTTGATGACTGTACGTACAGTGTAAATCAAAATTTTCATATCTAATGCTAGAGTCATGTTTTCAATGTAAATAATGTCAAACCTTAGTCTTTCAAGCATTTGGTCTAAGTTTTCTGCATAACCATATTTCACTTGGCCCCAAGAAGTAATACCTGGCCTAACTTTCTGCAAATGAGTATAGTGAGGTGCTCTTTCCTTGATTTTATCAATGAAATACTGCCTTTCTGGTCTGGGGCCCACCAAGGACATTTCTCCAATAAGAACATTCCAAAACTGAGGTAGTTCATCGAATCTCAATTTCCTCATCCACTTCCCTGAACTCGTAATTCTTGGATCATCTCCAAAACTTAACAGAGGTGTACCGCTTTCTGCATCCACTTTCATTGTCCTAAACTTAATTATGTGAAATGGTAGCCCAAACCTCCCCACTCTTTCCTGCCTATAAAACACTGGGCCTTTTGAAGACAATTTAACCGCGCAGGCAAGCCAAACATAAACTGGAAACAATAGTAATAAGGCAAAAAGAGAAGCACTTACATCAAATGCTCTTTTAACTACACGTTGCCAATTTGGCATTACCAATCTATCGACGTGAATTAAAGGAGTTCCATAAACAGCACCAGTTCTTACATTACCACTGAGCATGTCATAAAGGTTTGGCACTACTTTAATACTTACACCTTTACCCTCTAAAAGAACTATTAAATCAACAGTTTTCTTTCTGTCTTTTGGTTCTATTGCTACAATGACCTCTTCAATATTGTACTCATCTATTACTCTAATTAAATCATCAACACCCCCTAATCTTTGAAGCTTTTTAGATAGCTTCGAATGGACATCATTAATTTGAATAAAACCGATTAATTCAAAAACTGAATTGAATGTGTTTGTTTGAATATCATCAACCAATTGAACAGCAGTATCAGATCCACCAAGCACAATAGTTTTAAAAGCCCAATCTCCTTTTGCAATTAACCTAAGAGTCCTTGAAACGATAATTAATCTTGAAGTAAGAGTTAGGGATATGTGTGAAATAAACAGCACACCTAGAGTAATGTAATACTGATTATAATCAACTATGTAATCATCAATTAACAGACTGAAAAACAGTAAGAGAGACCCAATTGATGTAGAGATCAAAACACTAATAAACTCTTGAGCTTTATGCCTTCTTCTAGGATTTGAATACATCCCCATGACAGCATATAAACCCATCCAAAAAAGAGGGACTAAGACTACTCCTAAAATGTAATTGGCATCGCCAAGTAAATTGTAATTATATGAATCCCAATCCTTTTCAATTTCCACTTTTCTGTATGCATACAAAGCAGTCCATGCAATTGATCCAGCGATAAAATCACCAATTGCATAAAGCAATGGAAGAAATCTATCTGCTATTCTTCTCCCCTTCATTAGAAGTGTATGATTTTGAAGTTGTCTACCACGATATATCCAGAATCTTCTCCAAGATCTAGTATTGCGTCTAAGGTTATTTCATAACCAATTGACCCAGGCGTAGTCCAGACTATTGGCCCAAGTTCTAGATACATTTTCTTCCATTCACCTCCGGTTGAATTGTGTACATAAATAGGATACCTACCATCCTCTGCACCACCTATGGCTTCTAATCCTACAGAAAATGTATTGTCACTTTTATAGTCGTACTCCAACCATATTTGACCTGAAATAGATTGAAGGTCATACAACTCTTCTTGAGTTGTAGAAAACACTTGATTCATTGAATCATTTAATAAGATCAAACCAGAGCCATCGCCATCAAGAACGTATTCGCTATCTGTTGTTCTTACTATGTCTGCTGAGCTAATAAAATTTGAATTGAAAATGTTTGTCGACTCAAAATCTTCACACAAAATAAACTGAGCAGAATTTACATATTGAGTGTCAAATGTTTCAATTACAGTTGTGTCACCAGCTTCAAACTCCTCTTCCAAACTCATTGCTTCATATAAATTGTACGGAGTCCTAGTAGCTGCAATCCCATTTGCTTTAATTCCAGCAAGAATTGTAACATCTAGTGTACCATTTCCATCAACATCCAAATATGGAATAGTCGCTGGTAAAGGGAAAACACCAAGTACATCTTGACTTGAATAAACCCAAACCTCATTTACATCATGAGTGTCTGCGCCTTGCCCAAAGCTAGTAGACAGATCAAAATCATTTACTTTAACTATGTGAGGTATTCCAGGGCTATTGTCTTTGTCAACACAACCACCAAAGATTATGGCTAGACTCAATAATAATATTCCATTAAGTTTCACGGAGCACAAAGTTACTGCTTTGAAATAGCACTACGAGCATCGAACACATCTTATTGCTCCTGGCATTAGAAGAATTCTACCCGTAGGTATTTTTTCGCCACAACTAACACATCTCCCAAACTTATCCTCATCTAGTCTTTTCAATGCCCCTTCAAGGCTTTTGTACTGATTTTCCAACTGCCTAAGTGCTGCTTCATTGACACTTCTGTTGTTTATCGCATCCATCCTACTAACTCTTCCAATTGCTTCTGAAGGCGGAATGGGTTTAGTGAGTTCTTTGTACTCAGCCATTCGTTCTTGAAGGTCAGACATCTTTTTGTTAATTCTATCTTGAATATCTCTCTTCTCTTCTTGCTTCAACATGAGGCAAGATGGTTAATTTTGGTCTTGATTGCAATCATACAATTAAACTTATTTTATAAATGAAATTTTTCATCGACACGGCGAACCTAGATCAGATTCGCGAAGCAGCAGAATTTGGAGTTCTAGACGGAGTAACAACTAACCCATCATTGATGGCAAAAGAAGGTATTTCAGGAGATGAAGCTGTTATCAATCACTACAAAGCCATTTGCGAAATTGTCGATGGGGATGTTAGCGCAGAGGTAATTTCTACTGATTATGAAGGAATGATTGCAGAGGGTGATAAGCTTGCAGCCCTTCACCCAAACATCGTAGTAAAGGTTCCTATGATTCAAGATGGAATTAGAGCAATTAGCTACTTTACTTCAAAAGGAATTAGAACTAACTGCACACTTGTATTCTCTCCTGGCCAAGCTTTACTTGCAGCTAAAGCTGGTGCAACATACGTAAGTCCTTTTATTGGTCGATTAGACGACATTAGTTCTGATGGATTAGAGTTAATTGAGTCTATTCGCGAGATATACGACAACTACGAGTTTAGCACAGAGATTCTTGCTGCCAGCGTTCGCCACACAATGCACATTATTGATTGTGCTAGAATCGGAGCAGATGTAATGACTGGACCATTGAGTGCTATTTTGGGCTTGCTTAAACACCCACTAACTGACATTGGCCTTAAGAAGTTCTTAGCAGATCACGCTAAAGCTCAAGTATAAAATATAAGAATTTGCTAATTAGGATACACCAAGACGGACCAGAATCTGATAAGGTTAGAGAGGTAGTATCCATTCTTAAAAAGGATGGTGTAGTAGTTTGTCCTACTGACACTGTTTACAGTTTTGCCTGTCTATTAGGTAGCAGCAAGGGATTTGAAAGGATAGCTAGATTAAAAGGCCTAAGGCCAAACAAGGCTCACTTTTCCATTCTTTGCTCAGATCTAAGTGACCTCAG
>JAYZNI010000087.1:0-16065 GCA_036152255.1 Bacteroidota bacterium
GGAAATAGAGGACTTAAACACGTTGCGTTTTTAATTGGCGGGCCATATGGTTTTGACCCGAGTATAAGAGAACGAGCAAATACTACTTGGGCTTTAGGTCCACTCACCTTCCCTCACCAATTAATAAGAATTTTTGCAGTAGAGCAAATATATAGGGCTCACCTTTTAAAATAGTGTGAGCTCTATATATTTGCTCTACAGCGAAAATTCTTATTAGTTGGTGAGGGAAGGTGAGTGGACCTAAAGCCCAAGTAGCATTTGCCCTTTCTCTTATACTCTGGTCAAAACCATATGGCCCGCCAATTAAAAACGCAACGTGTTTAAGTCCTCTATTTCCTAGTTTTTCTATGTGTTTAGCAAACCCAACAGAATCGTAAACCTTTCCTCTCTCATCAAGGAGGATTAAGTGGTCAACTCCTTCTAGGAATTTTGCCTGCAATACGGCTTCTTTTTTCATCACAACCTGCTTGCTTGCTTTAACGAACTTACTTTTGAGGTTGGGAGTTTCCATGTATTTAAACTTTCCGTAGTGACTCATGCGCTTAGAGTAGTTTTCGACACCCTCAACTATCCATTTGGCATTTGTTTTGCCAGTTGCTATTAAAGAAATCTGCACGTTGTGAAGATAAAGATTATCTTTGTATAATGCTGAATGATGCAATGAAGAGCTTTATCACTCTCGCACTAAAAGAAGATATAGGAGAGGGTGATGTAACATCTGAATCTAGTGTCCCAAAAGATCTTATTCAGGACGGATATGTTCTTGCAAAAGAAGATGGGGTAGTGGCTGGAATTGCAGTTGCTGAAGAAGTTTTCAGACAAGTAGATCAGGATATAGAATTCAATGCTATTGTTGAAGATGGAGCTGAGGTGAAATTTGGAGATGTGGTTATTGAACTCAATGGACCTGCAAGAAGCATATTATCAGGAGAAAGATTGGCATTGAATTTTATGCAGAGGATGAGTGGAATAGCATCTAAAACAAGTGAAATTGTCACCATACTTGAAGGAACGCCAACTAAGGTTCTGGACACTAGAAAAACAACTCCTGGTTTAAGGTCCTTTGAGAAGTGGGCAGTAGCAATTGGTGGTGGAGTAAATCATAGAATGGGCCTATACGATATGATTTTACTAAAAGACAACCACGTTGATTACGCAGGAGGAATGAAGGAAGCACTTATTCAAGTAGCAGAATACCAAAAGAGTAGACCAAATAGGCTACCTCTTGTTGTTGAAACAAGATCTTTTGATGAAATAAAGTGTGCACTAACTGCATCTGAAAATACTGGAATTAATATTGATAGAATACTCCTAGATAATTTCTCTCATTCAGAAGTTGCTGAAGCTGTTGAGAGATTTTCATCTTCTGTAACTTTAGAGGCATCCGGTGGCATCACTCCAGAAAATGTTCGCGGATATGGAGAAGCAGGGGTTGCATTTGTTAGCATGGGATACATGACACACTCTGTAAAAAGCTTAGATTTGAGTTTGAAGACTACCCCAAATGTCAACTAACAATGATTCTAAATTTAAAACTTGGCTTGTACAACATTCTTTAGTTGTCAAGATTCAAGAATTTTTGCGTGACATTAGTCCGTGGGGTGTCGAGGGGATGAACCTCTACGATGTATTGAGATTCTTTGTTTCTGGATTAATAAATGGTTCTGTATCGATTAGATCTGGTGCGATTTCATTTAGGCTATTGGTTGCTGTTTTTCCAGCAATAATTTTATTACTAAGCATTCTTCCATATACGCCAATAAGAGCGGAAGACGTAATAGACGTTTTGAGAATATTTTTCCCAGGCGAAACGGTAACATTGTTTGAGCAAACAGTACAAGATTTGCTTGACAAAACTCAGGGTACGCTTCTTTCGATTGGTTTCATTTTAACTCTTATATATGCATCTAGTAGTATCAATGCAATTCTTACAGGATTTAACGCCAGCTACTTAATTGAGAACAAAGGGAACACTTGGTATTCGAGTCTCGTTTCAATTCTCCTTTTAGTGGTTCTGGTTTTAATGTTGGGATTCTCTGTTTTACTAATAGGTTTTAGCGGACAGGCGATTTCTTGGTTGTATTCCGAGGGACTATTGCCAGGTGAAATAATATTATGGCTCAACATAGTCAGATGGCTACTCTCATTATTACTAGTTTATTTCTCTGTGAGCATATTATATCACTTTGGAAATCCAGATACGGACAAGTGGAGGACTTTGACACCAGGCGCAACAATGGCAACAATCTTGATTGTAATAATTTCGATCGCCTTTAGCTGGATTATCACATATTTAGATTCTTACAATAGACTTTATGGGTCAATTGGAACATTCCTTGCCTTGTTGGTTTGGGTTAATGCAAACAGCTCTGTATTATTGTTAGGATTTGAGTTCAATGCCAGTGTACATAAAGCTAGAAATCAAGCCACGAAAAAACTGAAAACAAAAACATCATAATATGATTGCTACAAATAAATTCTCTATCGCATTTCTGATTTTTGCGATGATATTAAGTTCTACAAATATCTTAGCTCAAAGCCCAATACTAGGCAGGTGGAAGACAAAAGATGACGAAACGGGAAGAATTAAGAGTATTGTAGAAATCACTGAAAAGGAAGGCAAATTCTACGGAACTGTAGTTGAACTTTTCAGACTCCCAGAAGAAGACCAAGATCCATATTGCGACAAATGTGAAGACGACAGAAAAGACAAGCGAGTGCGTGGAATGGAAATCGTTAGGGACATGGAGCCGGCAAAAGGTGATAACGAATGGGACGAAGGAACAATTATGGACCCAAAGAAAGGATCAATTTACGATTGTGAAATGTGGTTTGAAGATGATGATCTCGACACGCTCAAAGTGCGAGGATACATTTGGTTTGTGTTTCGAACTCAAGAATGGTACAGAGTTACTGAGTAGACCTAATTACTTCTAACAATTTTTCTGCCTGCTTCATTCGAGTATATGGAGCAGGGTCAACCGCTTTCTGATTTTCATATTGAAGAAGCATTTCAAGTGCACTTACCTCATCATTATGTTGCGCATGAGGTAGCCCAAATTCTTCCAACATGGTCGCTAAATCCCCATTTTGTCTACAAATAGAAATAATGGGTTTAGACGCCGCGATGTATTCAAACAATTTACCAGGTGTACTCCTTGTAGCAGAATCACTGTCATTGTGAATGAGCAATAATGCATCGCAAAGGAGCATTTTTTCAATCGATTCTCTGTGACCTAAGTTTCCATAAAACACACAATTATCATCAAGCCCGAGATCAATTAAATGTCTTCTGATTTCAGGGCTGAATGAGCCTGCAAAAGTGAGTTCAAACTTTTGCCCTTTCCCCTTTAGTGCAGCAAAAGCTTTCCAAAGCCCAATTGCATTTCTCGATCCATGAAGTGATCCAAAATGCCCAAATCTCATTATCTCTGAATCTTCTTTTGAAGGAATTGATTTAGGGAAATCATCAGCGTCCCAACCGTTAGGGATAAGTAGACATATTTTATTCTTCCCCTCAACCAATTTGTCTTCCGCACTCCTAGATGTCACTATCAACCTGTCTGCATTAGAAGTCACTTCGCTCTCCATTTTGGCCATTTTCTTCCTTGCCTTTTCCCCCATTTTAAAATCGTCTAGATAGTCCATGTCAGACCATGGATCTCTAAAATCTGCTACCCATTTGAGCTTGGAATTCTTCTTTTTCAAACCCAAACCAATTAAGTGAATGCTATGAGGTGGCCCAGTGGTGATTATCGCATCAACATGATTTTCACCTAACCATTTGCTAAGAAATTTAACGGAAGGTTTCACCCATCTTACCCTTGCATCAGGAATAAAAAAGTTTCCCCTAATCCAAAGAGATATAAGTGAAAGCAAACCTTGTTTTTTGTCACCACCATCAGCGCCCAATCTTTCTGATCCAGACTTTCCAGATATTTTTCTTAGAAGACGTGAAGGCTCAAAAATTGGTGTCGTTAAAATATCTATTCCTTCTGAGACGTCTTCCAACAGTGTTGGGTCTAGTACAGGAACATCAGGATTAGATGGTGTGTATATGATTGGAGTACATCCTAATTTCTTTAGGTTATCAGCGAACTTCAACCATCGCTGAACACCTCCTCCTCCTGAAGGAGGCCAATAATATGTTAGTATAAGCACCTTCATTTGTCTTGTAAGCTAAGCCCAAAACTTCTTTACAGGATCTAACACTGCACAATATTCGCAAAAACTCGAATCGTGATTATGATGAACCTCATGTTCGTTTTCAGATAATATGTCAATCTTTTTTTGAATCCACTTAATTAGCTTCTCAACAGACTCAATTGTGATCTTATCTGAACCATCAATTTCGAGAGATAGTAAACCAGATTTTGCATTGCGTCCTGATCTAATCCCAGCGCTAACACTTTTAGTATTATCATTTAAAAGCATAGAACAGTACACGAGTAATTGTATCGCTTTACTCTTCTTTCCAGAATCTAAATCCTCTTCAAAATCCCCCTTGAGTTTGAGGTCTGATTTTTTTGTCACACCTGTTTTATAGTCAACTACTCTTGTGATGCCATCTGCAATTTCTAACTTATCAGCTAGCCCAAAAAACGCAATCGAACCCCCGTCATCTCTTGGATATTCAGCACTTAATTTCTTCTCTATTCCCTTTAGAATAATTTCTTCTGACGCTGCAGAGTTCAACTCAGAGATTTCCTTTCTAATCAGCTTTTGAATAGTTGACCTTGCCGATTCAAGGAGCAATAAGTTCTCTCCATTTTTTACCATGTTGGTATTGTAGTATTTCTCGGTAGCCCTTTCTAAGAGAACATCTAGATTTTTTAAAATAGAATCCAAGTGTTCTGTGGTGAGTTTACAACCAATTACATCTTTAAGTCCCTTTTCAAACACAAAATGTACTATTGACCCTATGGTGTTTGACTCCATGCTTTCCTGTAAATCCTTTTGCTCTTGAAGTTTTAACAAATAGCGATATGCAAAATTTCTTTCGCAACTAACCATCTTATTTATTGCTGAGGGAGACATTCCTTTTTCAGACCAAAGCTTCAATTGCACGCGCATATCATCACTCAAATAAAGTGGAGGTATATCTGGCCTCGCTCCAGGTAATGGCATGCTATATTTGATGTCTGTGATTTTTAATTTCTTGCCACCAGGTTTAAAAGTAGATTTTAACTGAAGGATATATCTACTTGCTTCTGTACCATCATTTATCGTCCCTTCAGATTTATACAAGAAATGTATTTTACTCGATCTATTGAGTAGGCGATAAAAGCTATACGCATATGCAGCTTCTTTTTCATACCTCCCTGGCATCTTTAGAGCTAGTTTTAAATCAAGGGGGATAAAACTATCGGGAATTTCGTGTTTCGGAAGAACTCCTTCATTGCAATCAAGAATAAAAATGTTGTCATAGTCTAGAGCACGAGTTTCATTTAGTCCCATTATCTGAAGTCCCTTTGCGGGCTCTCCAAGTAAATCTATTTTTTGAGTAGCGAGCAGGCGAGTTAAAATCGACCTGACATCATGAGCTGTAGAACAGGGGGTTTGAGTTTTTTGCAAGCGAACCACCATTGCAACCGACTTGCGCACACAATTCCACCCAGCTTTAATCCAAGGATCAGAACTAGACGATAATTTCTCATTTAATTCATTAGCCCATAACACAAAGGCGCTTAGATATTCATCTGCACCCTTTACACTCATGGTTCTTAATTCCATAACGAGTTTATACACAGCTCCATCAGAAAACTCGCAAATATTTTCTTCACTGACCCAAACCACATGTTTCTCGGCTAGTTTCCTTAAAACCTGACTTGCATCTTTTTCAAATCCAGTTTTTTTATACGCTTTTAGAATAACAGGCTGGTTAAGAACAGACATTAATTCTTCATAATGCCAATTTGAATTTTCCCTTGCATTTATCCTACAGACCAAATTGATGAATGGAAAAACTGAAGTTTCTCGAAGACTCATTCCCATTGTAACGTTATATCCTTCATCGCATTTGGGAAGTGATTGGAGTAAGACTGGAAGTGATGCTTGATCTGGTACAACAATTACTGTTCTGCCCTTTTCATCATCACTCATTTTTAGAACGTGTTCACGAATATATTGGCATGCGCTAAGTACACTGCTGCAATCAACTGCGTTCAGAATTGGTTGAACGTTTGCCAAAACTTTCGGTAACTCTACATTTTTTTTTCCTTCGAAATCCCGTATGAAGTAGCCAGCTTCTATTTGCTCATCTTCCACATATGAGTTATCTCCATCCCAAATCATATCCAACTTTCCAGCAGTAGACCATTTTTTAAGATGTCGCTTTTGTGCTTCGTTTATTGCAGTTAACCCCACGGCAAAAACTTTGTCAAAGCAATTTGTTGATGCAGATTCGCTTTGGGAACGCATGGCCATTGCCTGTGTGGTTTGGCCTCTTTTTTCCAACTCGGCATGGAACTCTAAATATAAGGGTGCAAGCCTATTCCATTGTTTCGAAAACCTGGTTTGGTCTTCGCTCCATTCGTCTTTAGTAAAACTCCAATCTTCAATATCTTTAATGTCCTTTAGGTTTTTAAAAACTTTTTGGGCGTCTAAGCATTTTAGATTGACATCGTTAAAATCAGCAAGAGCTACAGGGCCCCAACCAAGGAAATTGTTGAATTCAGTTGTGCGATCTTTTGACTTCAACTGTACTTCATAAAGAACCGCGAGTGCTTCGAGAGGGTCTACAATTTTTCTTTCTTCATCTTTAACTACGAAGCCACTTAGAGTAAAAGCTTGAGGTAATCTAGTAGTTTTCTTTGCCACTCTTGAACAGGCTCTATAAAAAGCACCTCTCGCTCTAAAACTTGGCAGAACTACTGCACATTTTTCTGGATATTTTTCAGAAAGGATAGCCTCAGCTACTTCTTCGAGAAAAGCTGTTTTACTTAGTGTAGAAGGTTTAGGCCCGGAGTTTTTCAATTGAATTATCGCCTTTTATTGCGCTTTTCCTCTAAGATAATCAAGTTGTTTTGAGTGTAAAGATCCTCAGGGTCAAGTTTTAGTGCTTTCTTGTAATCAGAAATTGCGCCAGCTACATCTCCCAAACTTTGCTTCATCCATCCGCGAGCTGCAAATCGATATCCATAATCTGGCTGTAAATCTGCTGCTTTATCTAAATCAGATATAGCTTCCTTCTTCCTGCCTAAATTGAATTTACAAATTCCCAAATCGTGAAAAGAGTTTGGGTCTTTTTCACCGTCATTCACTTTTTCATGCCAACTCTCCCATTCTATTAGGGCTAACATCCATTGGCCATCTTTCATGAGGCTTTCTGCCTTTTTTCTGATATCTACATTCTTCACTTTGCTAAGTTGCACTTAATTGAATTAAATAGCTATTTCTATTGTAAGTTTATAGCTCTAACTTATGTTATCAATATGGAATCACTGAGATGCTTATTTCTGATGGAGAATACGCGCTAGAAGAAAAGAAGTGGCTTAATGGTGTTAAAAAGAAATTGGGATAAAACTTGATTACCCAGCAGTACGATTTAACTAGTAAACTAACCTTCAACGTACCTGCAAAATGCAGTAATTACATTGAAGTAACATCTGATGAACAGTTGTTAAAAGCTCTGGTTTGGGCTAGACAACATTCTCAAACAATTTTACTTTTAGGCGGTGGAAGCAACATGCTTTTCCATAAGGACTTTGATGGCCTAGTCATTCAAATATCTCATAAGGGGATAGATGTAATAAATGACGACGGCAGGTTTGTAGAAGTCGAAGTGGGTGCTGGAGAAAATTGGCATAAGTTCGTGCTCCACACCATTGATAATGGATGGGGAGGAGTAGAAAATTTAAGTTTGATTCCTGGTTGTGTTGGAGCAAGTCCCATGCAAAATATTGGGGCATATGGAGTTGAAATTGTAGATGTATTACTCTATGTTGAGGCAATAAACTTGAACTCACGTGAACTGAAAAGGTTTACAGTTGAAGAGTGTGAATTAGGCTATAGAGATTCAATATTTAAAGGTCGAGAAAAGGGCAATTGGGCTATTGTAAGAGTTGCTTACAGACTCGATAGAGAATCTGATTTGAAGATGTCATATGGCGCAATTGAAGACGAACTTTCGGGTATCCCAAAAAGCTCAAGAACTTATAGGGACGTTAGTAATGCTGTTATAAGAATCAGACAATCAAAGCTTCCAGATCCTAAGGAAATCGGAAATGCTGGGTCGTTTTTTAAAAATCCTATAATTTCAAAAGAGAAGTTTGAGGATTTAGCGATACACTATCCAAAAATACCATCATACCCTCAAAATGATGGTAGAGTGAAGCTTGCAGCTGGTTGGTTAATTGAACAAGCAGGGTGGAAGGGACACGACAGAGAAACACACGGAGTTCACCATAAACAGGCTCTCGTATTAATAAATAAAGGCGGAGCAACTGGAGCTGAAATTTGGGCTCTGGCGCAGGATATAATAGATAGTATTGAAGCGAAGTTTGCGATACGTCTTGAGCCAGAGGTAAACCAAATCCGTTAACTAAAATGGATCCTGAAAATCAGGATTATTGATATATGTCGTATCAGTTAAAGTGTGAAGAAAAGCAATTAAAGCTTCTTTTTGAACTGGCGCTAATTGCAATCCTCCAGAGGTGTATTTCATGAAAGTGTCAATAGTTGAAGAGGGGACTCCACCACTATTGTAATGATCTACTACTTCTTCAAGAGTTTGAAATCTTCCATCGTGCATAAAGGGTGCGCTCAATGCTACATTTCTCAAAGTAGGGGTTTTAAATAATCCAGAATCTAAAGCCCAACCGGTTATGTTTACTCTGCCAGGATCATTTTCAAATGATGCATCTAAGCCGTTGTTGTGAAATAGATAATCTGAAAACTGAAGCCCAGCTTCACCATGGCAGTGGAAACAATCTGCTCCAAATTCACCTCCAGGAGTAACTTCAGGATCACCTCCCTCTCTAAGAAAAAGTTGATACCCCATTGCTTCTTGTTCATTTAGAACAGCTTCACCTCTTCTGTATTTATCAAACTTACTGTCTGATGAAATCATTGTTCTGATAAATTGGGCGATAGCTTTCACAGCTAAATCTTTAGTAATAGTATTCTCCCCAAAAGCGTCCCAAAACATTTGAGGATAATCAACAGAGAAGTCATCATTTTGCAATCTGCTTTCAACCTCTTCCCAAGAAATATTCATTTCTTTTGGGTGCTCGACTGGGACTCTGATATGGTCTTCTAAAGATGCAGAAGCACCATCCCAAGAAAATGTTGTTGACCAACCAAGATTTATGATTGCACTAGCATTTCTGTCTCCCAATAAACCAGTAACCCCTTCACTATATTGTTCAGGGTCAGAGAAGTTTGCATCAGGCGCATGACAACTCCCACAAGAAATGCTGTGGTCTAAACTCAAAGCTGTTTCCCAGAAAAGATGCCTCCCCAAATTGACCCCCTCTACTGTTAATGGATTGTCTGCAGGGATGTCCATGGGTGGAAAAAATATTGGGATTTCTAAATCATACGGAGTTGCTTCCCACTGTGGCTCACGACATTCACATCCCCCAACAAGAAGAAGTGATACGATTATGAAAGCATTTACTCTATTCAACAATCTTCCACGCATCATCTAATAGGTTTACATATCTCTCCGCTAATTCCGGATTATTAAGAGTATGAGTCACACAATTGTCGAATAAATCAATTTGGTCTTCAGTTGTAGATATTGAAGCGCCAAGGTCAATTACCACATTGAAATCATGAGATTCTTCAGCTGAAACAACAATTGAATTTTCTAATTCTATTACAACCTCCCTGTAGAGATCATCAGTTCCAGTGTGAAAAGAAAATGGATAGAGGATAGGTCCGTCAACAGTTTCCGCGATCTTTCCTTCAAACTTTGTAAAAATGTATCCCGTGTACCAATTCCAATACATGCCAGCACTTTGAATACTACCGAGAGCATGATCATTTCCAAAATGTGTTGGTGCATCTTCAAGGCCATTATAAAATTCTCCTACTCCTAAGCCAAACTTAATTGCATCTATCTCAACACCTCGTCGAACAGTTGTTGCGCTAAATTCTGCTGAAGTTTCTTCGTTGTTTGGCATAAATTCTACCATATCTATTGATCCAGAAGTCAACCAATTTCCATTTTTATCCCTAATACTAATATCATCGATATAGAAAAGAAATTTTTCTAGCCTCAGAGGAAGGTTGTCTTGGTACATTACAGTGTCTCCAATTGCAGTATTTTCACCGAACCACTCTAAGCTAAAATTTAAATTTATTGTTGCTGCATCCTTATTTTTAAAACAAGATGACAGGGCAATAGTTAAAAGGGCTACAATTGAAAAGTAAAAAAACTTTGGGCTAAACATTCTTTTCCTATAAGTTGCACAACGAAAGATAGACCAATTTTATGACTCAAAGGGAAAAGAATTTCGAAATAGTAAGGGCGTCAGCAGGATCTGGAAAGACATATAGATTAGTCTTAATTTATTTAGAGTGTGCTCTTCAGTATAAAGACCCCAGAAGTTTTAGGAGAATTTTGGCCTTGACTTTCACAAATAAGGCAGCTGCCGAGATGAAGTCTAGAATTTTAGAAGATCTAGAAAAATTGTCATTAGGCGAAAGCGATAAATTGAGTACGCTTTCTAAATTATTGAGTATATCACCTACTCAAGTCAAGCACAGATCAGCACTTCTTCATAAGGAGATGCTGCATAGATATAGCGATATCAGTGTTATGACCATTGACAAATTCATTAATAGGCTAGTTAAGAGTTTTGCTCGGGATTTGGCATTAGAGCAGGATTATAGAATTGAGATTGATGCAAATAAAGTCTTGGAAGAAGCGGTATCTCAATTGCTCGAAAAATTAGGTTCTCCAGGGAATAAGGATTTAACGTCTCTACTTAAAAGCTTTGCATTAAACAGGGTCGATGACGATCAAGACGCAGGCGTGAGAAGACCTCTAACTCAATTAGGTCGCACTCTAATGCAGGAGAAAATGAGAAGTGTAATTGAACTTCTCTCAGACATTAAGCCAACAGATTTCAAAAGAATTTCAGACGAGTTAAGAATAAAGAATATATCTCTTGAAAAGGACTTTTATTCGAAAGTGGATTTGGCATTAGAAAAGATTAAGTCGCTAAATATTCCAGAGGAGGATTTTCCAAAAACTGGAAATATTTTAAAAATTCTTCATGATTTGAGGTATGTGAAGATTGCGGATCCAACAAAAACATTTGATAAGATTTATAATGACCCCATAAATATGTTAAAAAAGGGGGTGTCTGAGGAGTCAAAGGTTTTAGCAGATTCAGTAGGCTCATATATTTTCGATGTATACGAAACATTAGAAAAACTTAGGCCTGGAACAGATGAAGGCAGAACATACATTTTATCAAAGAAGCTAAACAAAAGGATAGCTTTAATGGGAACTTTAAGTGCACTTCATCAGGAAATCGAACAAGTCCAAATTGATAATAACATCAGGACTTTTCACGCTATGCATGAGAGGATATCGGACATAGTAAAAGAAAATTATGCACCCTTTATTTATGAGCGATTAGGTGCAAGGTATAATCACATTTTTATGGATGAATTTCAGGACACATCCATTACACAATGGCATAATCTTGTTGTCCTCTATAATCACGCCATAAGCCAAGGGCATAAAACACTTGTAGTAGGTGATGGTAAACAAGCCATTTATAGATTTAGAAATGGAGACTACAAGCAGCTCATGGATTTGCCCAAACTCCAGCCTGGGTATTCTGGTCCTGCAATCAAAGATGCAGAGGAGACTTTTGAGAGAGAGAAGAATATTAGCTCCTTGGATTACAATTTCAGATCTGGTAGAGAAATAGTAAAGTGGAATAACGAACTATTTGTAGCTATGTCAGAATTTATTTCCCCAGATTTAAAGGAGGTTTACGGAGGGCTTGTGCAGACACCAAAAACTGAGTTTAACGGCGGAGTTTATTTGGACTATGCTGTAGAAAAAACAAAGGAGGATAGGCGTAAAATTTATACTCAAAAAATTATAGATAGGATTCATTTCTACGACGGTCTGAAATACGAAAGAGGTGATATTACAATTCTTGTAAGGGACAATGAAACGGGTTCAATTCTAGCCCAAGACTTGCTGGCCAATGATATAAAACCTATGACCGAGGAAAGTCTACAATTGGGACGACATCCAGGCCCCCAAGCAATAGTTGCTTTGATGAGGTGGATTCTTAGGCCAACGGATTTCAGGCAGAGTGCAATCATTTTACAATGTGCGTGTGCGATGTCAAATGGGGAATTGAATGAGTCTGAAATCCTAGGTAAAGTTGTAAAGCAAGTAGAGTTTGTCAGAGAAGATGGCACCAAGGGCAAAAAGGCAATCTTTGATACTGAATCAATGCTTTCAAAGGTGTTCCCAAAGCTTGAATTAAAGGATAAAACAACTGGTCCTTTAGCTGCATTTGTGGGTCATGCTTGTGAAGCTTTTGGCTTGACTTCTAAATATCCAGCATATGCTGAGGGGATGATGGAGTTAGCCAGAAAGGTGAGTAGCGGTGATGAAAATGGTATACATGGATTTTTGAAGGTTTGGGATTTAGACGGAAAGGATAAAAGTATTGTTACGAGTAAGTCAAAGGAAGCCGTCCAAATCATGACGGTTCACAAGGCAAAAGGCCTTGCATTCAAAATCGTTATAACCCTTATTTCTGCTCGTGAGTTTAACAAGTTTAGCGGGGTTATTCCAGTTGACCTTTCCGTAGGGTCAAACCTGCCATTAGAAGCTGCTATGATGGAGGATGGTGATATGAAGGATACTATTCTAGAGCCGCAGAGGCGTGATGAATTAAATAGAGTTTTATTAGATAATATGAACACGACCTATGTTGCTCTTACAAGACCTGTAGAGAGGTTGGATGTGATTTTAGAACTTGAGAAGATGGATTTTAAGGAGCCCCATAACATGTCTGAACTTGTAGTTTTGGCTCTGGAAAAAGCATATGGCAAGGAAGTAATTCCTGGAGACCAAACTTCAAATTTTTCAGCAAAAGTCGAGAAGGATCCCCAAGAGAAATCTCATATTTCTATGCAGCCAGAGGTTTTAAAAACTGGCGCATCAATAGACCAAATTGTTATAGTCTCAGATTCTGAAACGGTGCAGTCAAAACCCCAAGGGATGACGTCAAGAGAATTGGGACTAGAGGTGCATAGAATCCTTGAATGTGTTAAAACTGTAGATGATTGGACTAAATTGAAGAATGAACTGAGCAGTGGGATGTCTATTAGCTCAGAAGACGCCCAAATCATAATGTCAAGAGTAGATAGTGTTATCTCAGGAGACTTAACAGGAAAGTATTTCGCCAAAGGTTTACACGTTGAAACAGAGCAAAGTATTGTCACTTCAGATGGCGAAATTATTAGACCTGATAGGATAATTAATGATGGTAAAGTTTGGACTGTGATAGATTATAAATCTTCAACGGAAGGCGAGACAAAGCATAAAAAACAAGTCGAAAAATATTGTTCTTTTTTATCAGATATTGAAGGACCTAAAGTTGAAGGAGTAATCATTTATACAGACCCTTTAAAACTTCTCAAAGTGGTATGATTCCTTATTATATTCGGTGGTCCAAGTTATAAGTAATGAATAGACTCAGCTATTTTCTAACACTTTATTTTGTTTTACTAGTATTTACTGGAGCATCAGCTCAGGATATGGAGATGCGAAAGGGTATAATGGTGCCTGTAAACAGTGACGTTGTTGCCACACAACTCCGAGCTTCAGCATGTGCTCCAGCAACTGCTCTAAGAGATTTAGAATGGAATAATGTTCAAGCTTTAATAGAAAATGGTGGAACACTTTGGTATGATAGAGCAATTAATAAAGGTGCTCACTATGTGCCAAAAGAGCTTGGAGTTAGTGTTTGTTATGGTGGCGCACTTTGGCTTGGAGGAATATCGCCAGACCAACAACTTAAGCTAGCAGCTGTAAAGTACAGGTGGTCTGGAAATGACTTTTGGCCTGGTCCTTTAACAAATACTGGAGAAGCAGAGGTTGATGTAGAAACTTGTCAAGAATACGATCACTTCACAATTAGTTATCGCTCTGATGCAAAACGTCACAGGCAATTTCACGATGCTGAAGCAAACGGCACAGTTGAGGAAGAATTCCCGGATGGATATGCGACACCAACGTATTTCTTCGACTACCCAGCACATGGAAATGTTGCAAAAGGCCAAGACTACTACCTAGCGCCATTTTTAGATTACAATGAAGATGGGTATTACAATCCACTAGATGGAGATTACCCTTGGTATGATTTCCTTCAACAAATTGATTGTTCTGAGAGACGTCGTGAAGATGTTGTTCCACTTTATGGAGACCAAAATTTCTACTGGATATTTAATGATAAGGGTAATGTTCATTCAGAATCACAAGGTGAGCCAATTGGAATGGAGATTAGAGCACAAGCGTTTGCTTTTGCGACGAATGACGAGGTTAATAACATGACCTTCTACAACTACGTATTAATTAATCAGGGCACGCAAACACTAACTGATACATATTTTGCACAGTGGGTTGATTCAGATTTAGGTGGACACGTAGATGATTATGTAGGGTGTGACGTTCAAAGAGGATTGGGATATTCATACAATGGAGACGCATTTGATGAGCAAACATCTTTTTCTGATGGTTACGGCTATCATCCACCAGCTATGGGGGTTGACTTTTTCGAAGGACCGTACCAAGATGCTGATGGTTTGGATAATCCTCTGACTAGTGTTTTTACAGATGCGGTTGATTCACTTGGAATACCATATGAAGGAATTGGTATTGGATATGGTGATGGTGTTATAGATAATGAGAGATATGGTATGAGAAAGTTCCTTTACTACAATTGGAACTACGGTGATAATGGTCAGCCAACTCAAGCTCTTCACTATTACAATTATATGAAGGGGTTTTGGAAAAATGGTCAAAGAATGGCATACGGTGGTGATGGAATTAGTCCAGCAACAGGTGCTAATCTTGAGATCCCTGCTGATTATATGTTCCCAGGAGATACTGATCCGTATACTTGGGGAACACAAGGTATTGCTACAGAACCTTGGGCTGAGGTTACAGTACCGCCAAATGGTAATCCTCCTGGAGATAGACTATTTTTACAATCAGCAGGACCTTTCACACTTGAGCCGGGTGACTACAACAATATTACAGTTGGTATGGTCTACGCAAGAGCTACAGCTGGTGAGCCATTTGAATCTGTAATAAAGCTTAGGCAAGCTGATGATAAAGCACAAAGCTTATTCGACAACTGTTTCGAAATCGTAAGTGGACCTGATGCTCCGGATGTTGTAATTCAAGAATTAGAAAACGAATTGATTTTGTTTCTAACAAATGACAATCCGTTATCTAACAACTTCCAAGAGGATTTTATGGCGATAGACCCATCCATTCCAAAAGAGAACGACGATGGAACTCTATTAACAGATGAAGAAAGGTCTTACGTTTTTGAAGGATATCAGATTTATCAATTAGTTGATGAGTCAATATCTCCTACTGAACTAAATGACATTGAGAAAGCAAGACTGATATTCCAATGTGACCTAGCAAACGACGTAGAGTTAGTTTATAACTACAATTATGACGAAATAATGGAGGCGTCTGTTGTAGAATTAAAAGCAGATGGTGCAAACGAAGGAGTACAACACAGCTTTAGAATTACAAATGATGCATTTGCTCAAGGAGACAGTCGTCTTGTAAACCACCGCACGTACTACTTTATGGCGCTTGCTTACGGTTATAACAACTACAGGGAGTTTAATTCTGAAACAGGTGTAGGTCAAGACATACAATACAAGGCCTCTAGAAAAGGAGCAGTTGGCTCAATTAGAGTTTACTCTGGCGTTCCTCACGCTCCATCGCCTGAGGAATATGGAACAATCCAAAACGCTAACTACGGAGATGGAGTTGTAATAACTCGTATAGAGGGTAAGGGTAATGGATTAAACAACATTGACATCAGTGAGGAA
>JAYZNI010000088.1:0-8850 GCA_036152255.1 Bacteroidota bacterium
AAGGATATTTGGGCTATGCGTAATGAGTCCGAGTTAGGCTATTACGCTCCCATTGCATACCACAGAGATCGTAGGGGATATTACTACAAAGAGGATAATTATAGCATCAACGAAGTAAGCCTCAACGACGATGATTTAGAAGCCATTCGATTTGCTGCAAACACACTAGTTCAGTTTAGAGGCTTGCCAGTTTTTAAGCAGTTCGACCAGGCAATTGGAAAGATTGCAGACAGATTAAGCGTTGCACCAGATTTAGACACTTCAGGGGTTGAAAGTTATATGCAGTTTGAATCGACTCCTTCGGTAGGAGGTTCGCAATATTTGGCCTTATTACTTGAAGGAATACAGGGTAAGAAAACTATTAAACTCAAGTACAAAAAGTTCCTAGAGAATAAAACTTCTGAGTATATTCTTCATCCATATCTATTGAAAGAATACAGGAACAGGTGGTATTTATTGGCTTGGGATTTGAGAAGAGAGTCGGTAAGGACTTTTGGGTGTGATAGAATAGAAAATGTCACTTTAGAAGAAAAGAGGTTTAGCAAGGTTAATTTCAACGCAGATGAGTATTTCAAGCACGCAATTGGAATTACAGTCATCGATAATAAGCCGCCAGTTAATGTCAGTTTTAAATGCTCGCCATTACTCGCTAATTATTTAAAGACTCAACCTATTCACTCATCTCAAACCGTAGCTAAAGATGGCAGTGATTACATCATAACAATGGAAGTTCTGATAACATTTGAGCTTCTTCAATGGTTGCAGGGAATGTCAAGTGAAATAGTGATTTTAGAACCTGATTCGCTTAAAAACAAGCTTTCAGAAATTCTAAAATCTGCTGCTGAGAAATATTAATTTCACAAAAAAAATTAAGCAACGTAAATACATTGCGGAGTGGGTAAAGTCATTTGTAACATAAACAAATCTTTTGCCATGTCTATACCACTCAATACACTAAGACCAAACTCTCCCAGCATTAACAACTTAGCTGATGCTAGATTATGGATCGACAGCTTCCCAAGACCCAATGGATTCAGCCCTTACGCATGGAGTTCAACTAAAAGAATAGCACTCGAAGTTTGGAAGAGTTTCTTTTCAGGAAACAAGTTTAACAGAACTCTTAACTATATGCATCCATCGTTCTACACAATGATCAGAACGCCAGAAGGACATCCATTATTGATGGAAAAATCCATTCGAGGTATTAATTAAAGATTTGGAATAAAGCTTGTTTCGTCGTAGGTTTATCGTTACTTATCGATTATTTTCACCTGTTTGTCGCAATTTAACCTATGACACGAAACCCATCAACAGCTCATATCTCACTAATGAAGGAGTTTCAGACACTTGTAAATCAAGGTTCTGACATGAACGGCTACCCTGGTGGAATCATGCTCTCTTATACAGGGCATCTTACTGACAAAATAACAAATTCTATCGTTGCACTTACTGAAAACTCGATATGTCAATGCGGTGTACCCAGAGCTGAGTTACATAGAACTAAAAGTGTTGTATCAGATAGTTTAAAGTGTTTCAACTCACATGGTTGGATTGATGATAAAGGTGAAACTGAAATCTACCTGATTCTCGAATCCACAGAAAATGGCATACACGTAAAGTGTGGAGGATTTTTCCAGAATGATATTATAGATCTTCTCAAAGACAAAATTGATACTATAAATTCTATGAGCGTTAGCGATCTCAGAAAATCTTCAGTAGAACTACTTTGTAAGTCTGAAGATTTGGATAGCAACAATTCTGAGCTATGTCTTGTAAATATTGCTTTAAACTGCAATAGACCCATAGAGTACAAAGCAGATCAAAAAGAAAATGGTACTGTTTTATCAAGTATTGACTTAATTATAAATCACGCAGTAGGCTAAGTTTTCCTTTCCTGCTTTTTTGCAGCAGGAAATAAAATATTATTTAAGATCAATCTGTACCCTGGTGAATTTGGGTGTAAGTTCAAATCCGTTGGGGGATCGTTAACCATGTGCTGGTAATCTTCAGGGTCGTGACCACCGTAGTAGGTCCATTGGCCTAATCCCATTTCACCGTGAATGTATTTGGCCGTAGGGAGATTTCTGTTATCCCCCATAATTGTAACATCAGATCTAATAAAATCCTTTCTAAACGAAGTGGTTTGGCCCATAAAACCAGCGATAACTCTTTCATGACTTTGGGTAAGCATAGTTGGTACAATATCCCACTTTGCAGAAAAATCGAATAGTGTGAAAAAATCATTAATAGGCTTAATTGCCCTATGATCTAAAGTACCATCAATATCTGAAAATTCATAAACAAGTGGATTCATCTCAAGTTTGTAATCACTAAATGCCAAACCCCTATCAAAGTCTAATTTACCTGTAGCGCCTGGATCGGAAGGATCACCATCGAACATCGGTTCACATATATCTACTTCCTCAGCAGCAAGGGCTATGTCGAACGAGTCAGTTCCTGAGCACATCGTAAATAAGAAACCTCCGCCGATAACAAAATTCTTAATATTCAGTGCGACCTCCCTTTTCATCACGCTTACCTTTTGAAATCCCATTATTTGAGCTGAGCGATTTTGTGAATCCACTTCTTCCTGATACCATGTGGCTGATCTGTATGCTCTGTAAAACTTCCCAAACTGGCCCGTAAAATCCTCATGATGAAGGTGAAGCCAATCGTATTTGGGCAGTTCTCCATCAATCACCTCTTGGTCGTAAATAATGTCATATGGGATTTCTGCATAAGTAAGAACCAAGGTCACAGCATCATCCCAAGGCAACTTACCCGCTGGACTATAAACTGCCACTATTGGCGCAACCTCTAGCTTTACGCTTTCCATATTAATTTCTGGATGAGAGATTTCTTCTAAAATTGCAGCCGCTTGAACATCAGCAATAATCTGATGTGACACTCCCCTGACTATGCATTGATTTTGAATGTCTACAAGATTTGGTAAAAGAAAACTCCCTCCCCTATAATTCAAAAGCCACTCTGCAGGTACTTCTCTTTCTAAAGCCCAAAACGTAATTCCATATGCCTTAAGATGATTGGTTTGGGTTTCATCCATTGGAATTAAAATCATTGATGCCTGTGCCGCAAAAGCCCAAACCATCAATATAACCAATAAACTTTCCCTTAAAAATTTCATATTAGAATGGTGATTCTCCTTCGTTTTCAACATCATCATTCATCTTTGATCCTCTTGTAATCGTACCTCCGTCGGCAAAAGCAGTATTAGGAGATAATGATTCAAATCCTGCATCGGCAAAAGTATTATAATCTGCAAACTTTGCAAGCCTTGCGATAAACTTCATATTTACAGTTCCAAGCGCACCGTGCCTGTGCTTAGCAATAATAAACTCAGCCAACCCTTTGGTATCTAATCCATCTTCGTGCTCAGTGAATCCATAGTATTCAGGTCTATAGATAAAGGAAACTAAATCAGCATCTTGCTCAATAGCACCACTTTCACGAAGATCACTCAACATAGGTCGCTTATCACCACCTCTTGTTTCTACCATACGACTAAGCTGAGAAATTGCAATGATTGGAATATCTAACTCTTTTGCAATTGATTTAATTGACCTTGAGATAGAAGATATCTCTTGCTCTCTATTTCCTCCATTTATACTACCGCCCTGCATAAGCTGTAAGTAGTCAATTACTACCATGTCAATTCCGTGCTGCTGTTTCATTCTTCTACATTTAGCACGTAGCTCAAATACATTCAAGCCAGGAGTGTCGTCAATAAATAAAGGAGCTTTTGAAAGTCTTCCAATTCTATCGTGAAGTTGTTGGTACTCGTGATCTTCAAGATTTCCCTTCCTAAATTTATCTGAATCAATTTCTGTTTCTGCTGCAATCAACCTTTGGGCTAACTGAACAGACGACATCTCAAGAGAGAAAACAGCACAAGGAATTCCTTCATCAACCGCAACGTTTCTACACATGGTTAGGACAAATGCAGTCTTTCCCATACCAGGTCTTGCAGCTAGTACAATCATATCAGATCTCTGCCATCCACCAGTAACTTTATCTAGCTCAGCAAACCCTGATGGAATACCACTTACTCCACTGTCATTTGACCTAGCCTTATCGATGTAGTCTATGGCTTTCTTTACAACAGATCTCATCTCTTCAAAACTCTTTCTAATATTCCCCTCTGCTACTTCAAATAGTCCAGATTCTGCTTCGTCAAGTAAATCAAAAACATCTGTCTTTTCGTCAAATGCCTTTTCAATTATGTTGCTAGATACTCTAATAAGTTCTCGCTGAATATGCTTTTGAGAAATAATTCTGGCGTGGAATTCTACGTTAGCCGTACTCGCAATTCTAGTAGTAAGATTTGCAACTGCATACGACCCGCCAACGAATTCTAAATTACCCTCCTTCTTGAGTGCTTCAGTAACCGTAAGAAGATCTATTGGTTCAGAATCATTAAAAAGCCTCTGAATTGTTTCATAAATCTTTTGGTGAGCTGGCTTGTAAAAACTGGTGTTGTCTAAAACGTCGATTACAGCATTTACCGCACTTTGTTCGAGCATCATTGCTCCCAAAACTGCCTCTTCAAGATCAACTGCCTGAGGTACAACCTTTCCATGTGAATGAGTAGCTGAAGGCATTATTGCTGTATAGCTTGGCTTCACTGAAATGCGGTCGGTAGTTTTAGACATATTTACTCAGGGTTTTCTTATTGAGATGGAAGAGCAATTTACAGTTTTAAAGCTAAGACTTCGTTTTGGCTTTTTACACATTTTCTCATCACCGTTTTCAACAAGTGAAAAACTCTGATTAGCTTTACAGTATGAGCAGAATGCTTCAATATCCATCGTCAAAACCAGACTACAGTGTAGCTTTATCATTGAGTTTAGTCCTATTAGGATTTAATGGCAAAAGGATTGAGGTATTACTAGCCAAAAGTAAAAATCCCGAATACGAAGGCGAGCTTTTTTTACCATCCCAAAACTTATTAGCAAACGATGATTTCCTCGAGATAGCTGAAAGCATGTTTATGGATTTGTTTGGCCATAAGCCAGGAGTACTCGAACAGCTTAAAGCATTTGGAGAAGTATCTAGATCAAGAGGAGGTAGAGTAGTAAATATTGCTCATTATGCACTAGTAAAAACCAAAGCATTTAAATCTGAAGAATGGAGCTCTTTTGGATTGCATTGGTGCGATATTGAAGCAGTTCCTGAATTAGCATTCGATCACAATTACATAATCGAACATGCATGTGAGCGCCTAGAAAGAAGGGTTAGGAGACGACCAGTTGGATTTGGCATGTTACCACCCGAATTTACCATTGGCCAACTAATCAAGCTCTATGAAAAAGCACTAAGAACTAAAATTGATAAAAGAAACTTTAGGAAAAAGATTTTCAAAACCTACTTGCTAGAAAAGCTAGACAAAAAGGCAAGTGGCAAAGAATTTGGGCAACAGAAGGGTTCTCAACTCTATTGCTTTAACAAAAAGGCATACGATGTGATGAAGGGTAGTGAATACCCTTTCAAGTTTTAGGACAGGTTAAATGCAGCCTTAACATCATCTACTTTATCGAGTTTCTCCCAAGGGAAAAGTTCTACTTCTACCTCTACACGTTCGCCTCCTGTAAAAGCTTCAAAAGTCTTTTTCACAACCTCACTCTTTCTTCCCATGTGACCATAAGAAGAGGTTTCAGAATATATAGGAGAACGAAGTCTAAACCTCTGCTCAATAGCAAAAGGAGTCATCGGGAAAATAGACCAAATCTTTTCTGCAATTTGCCCATCAGAAAGACCAATCTTAGAAGTACCATAAGTGTCTACGTAAAGACCGACTGGTTCAGCTACTCCAATTGCATAAGCAACCTGGACTAGTACTTCATCGCACACACCTGCAGCAACTAAATTCTTAGCAATATGACGTGTTGCATAAGCAGCCGACCTATCAACTTTAGATGGATCTTTTCCGCTAAATGCTCCACCACCATGTGCACCCTTACCACCGTAAGTATCTACAATAATTTTTCTACCAGTAAGCCCTGTATCTCCATGTGGACCACCAATGACAAACTTTCCTGTAGGGTTGACATGAAGCTTGTGATCACCTTTGAATAGATCTTGAACTCTTTGGCTCATTTGGGCTACAACTCTGGGAATGAGTATGTCACTAACATCCTCTTTGATTTTAGCCAAAATCTTATCATCGCTATCCTCAAATCCATCGTCATGTTGAGTTGAAACAACAATAGCTTCAACTCTTTCAGGTTCCCCATTGTCAGAGTACTGAACAGTAACCTGACTTTTAGAATCTGGTCTTAAGTAGGTCATAACTTCACCTTCTCTTCTAATCTTTGCTAGTTCTGACAAAAGCCTATGACTTAATTCAAGCGGAAGTGGCATGTAATTATCTGTTTCCTTACACGCATAGCCAAACATCATACCTTGGTCTCCAGCTCCTTGTTCTTCAGGGTTTGTTCTCTCAACTCCTTGGTTTATATCAGAAGATTGTTCGTGGATTGCACTAAGTACTCCACATGATTCAGCGTCAAATTTGTACTCACTCTTAGTGTAACCAATTTTCCTTATTTCGTCTCTAGCTATTCTCTGAACATCTAAATACGCTTGAGACTTAACCTCTCCTGCTAACACAACTTGGCCTGAAGTAACCAAGGTTTCACATGCAACTTTACTGGTAGGATCAAACGCAAGGAAGTGGTCAATTAATGCATCAGAAATTGCATCAGCTACTTTATCTGGATGCCCCTCTGAAACAGACTCTGATGTGAAAAAATAACTCATTTAAAAAAAGTGAAAAGTTGAAGCAAAGGTAATTCAAGTATTAATTTTATTCGTTATACTCAAATAATTAAAATTATGATTACAAAAGATCACGTTGAAACCGCACAATCTAATTGGGGTAATGGAGTAGTAAAAATTGGAAGCCTAAAAAATAATTTTCAAGAATGTGAAAATTACACAAATAGCTTTCTTGAAGAGTTATATAATTTCCAAAATGGTACTGTTTTATTTAAGCCAACTAAATGTGCTCATGAACAATTTAGAGCTACAAAGAAAGAAGCTCTATCATATTTTGTAGCTGGAGAAAATAGATCTTGTCAAGAAGACAAAGGGTTTGCTATCCAACCATGGACTAAGGTTAGATTTGAAAATTCAGGAATGATTTTAGAAAATGATCGTGCCTTAGCAATGGGCAATTACTTTTTTACTGACACAGAAGGAAATGAAGTAAAAGTAGAATATACCTTTGGCTATAAACTGGTTAAAGGAAATTTAAAAATTGATTTACATCACTCATCGTTCCCATACAACCCTTAATCACAATAAAAAAGGTCTTATTTTTTTCTAAAGAATAATCTCACTGAAACCCCCGCAAGGTCGTATTTCTCTCGGATTTTGTTTTCGAGGAATCTCTTGTAGGGGTCTTTTATATACTGTGGTAAATTACAGTAGAAGGCAAAAGTTGGAGTTTGAGATGGAAGTTGAGTTACATACTTAATTCTAACGTATTTGCCCTTGTAAGTCGGAGGCGGATTATAATCTACAATAGGGAGTAAATAGTCATTCAATTGACTGGTTGAAATCTTCCTGCTTCTATTTTGATGAACCTCTAACGCTGACTCTAGGGCTTTAAAAATTCTTTGGCGCTTCAAATTTGAAGTAAATATGATTGGCACATCTGTAAATGGTGCAATCCTCTCTCTAACTTTTTCTTCATAAGCAGCCATAGTGTTGTTATCCTTCTCAATCTTATCCCACTTATTTACTACTATTACGACTCCTCTATAACTCTCTACAACCTGCCAAAAAATATGCAGATCTTGCTTCTCCATCCCATCCTCTGCATCGAGAAGAAGTACGCATACATCACTTTGGTCTATGGCCTTAATCGTCCTAACAGTTGAATAGAATTCTAGGTTATCTTCAATTTGCTTCTTCTTCCTGAGTCCAGCAGTATCAATAATTTCAAAATCAAACCCAAACATATTGTATCGCGAATGAACACTATCTCTAGTAGTCCCTGCAATATTAGTTACGATGTTTCTTTCCTCTCCAAGTAAAGTATTTATTAGGGTTGATTTACCAACGTTGGGCCTACCAACAACAGCAAGCCTTGGTAACTTATCTTGAGGTTCTTCTGGCTTCTCAGGAAGAGTATCAACCAAAGCATCAAGTAATTCGCCAGTACCATATCCGTTATTTGCCGAAATGGAATAAATATGATCTGCTATACCAAGAGAATAAAATTCTGCAGAGCCGATATCGTGAACTGACGTATCTACTTTATTACACACCACCATCACTTCCTTACCAGATTTTCTTAGAAGATTTGCTATATCCAAGTCCAAATCAGTAACTCCAACTCCTACATCAACCATCATTAATATCAAGTCAGCTTCTTCTATAGAAATCTTAACTTGAGCATTGATTGCTTCTTCAAATGTGTCGTCAGATTTTGTAATCCAACCTCCAGTATCAATTACAGTAAACTGTCTATCAGTCCAGTATGCCTTACCATACTTCCTATCCCTAGTTGTACCACTAGTTGGGTCAGTAATCGCTTCCTTCGATTCAGTTAAACGATTGAAGAGAGTTGACTTTCCTACATTTGGTCTGCCGACAATTGCGACTAAAAAATCCATAGCTCAAATTTAGAGATAAAAAAGGGGCCCCGAAGGGCCCCAAGGGTGGCGTCGACATACTCTCCCGCCTTAGCAGTACCATCTGCGCTGGTGAGCTTAACTTCTCTGTTCGGAATGGGAAGAGGTGGACCTCACCGCAATAGACACCTATCGTTCAAATAGATAATATCAAATGCTTTCATCTGAATCATCCACTAATGGGATGACATAC
>JAYZNI010000089.1:0-13768 GCA_036152255.1 Bacteroidota bacterium
AATAAAAAAGAACAAGTTTGACCTTGAGGACTTTTTAGGCCAAATCCAACAGATAAAAAAGATGGGTAACGTTAAGGACCTTCTGAGTATGGTACCCGGAATGAGTAAGGCATTAAAAGGTGTAGACATTGACGATGAGGCATTTGTTCAAGTTGAAGCAATAATTAGATCGATGACGCCCAAAGAAAGATCTAATCCTAAGGTTTTGGACTCTAGCAGAAAAAAAAGAGTAGCTAAAGGATCTGGCACTCAGCTTGAAGATGTAAACAAACTACTCAAGCAATTTGACGATATGAAAAAGGTGATGAATATGATGAGTAAAGGAGGAAGAGGTAGAATGCCTTTACCAGGAATGAGACGATGAGTTACCAACTACTAGATGGAAGAGCTACATCGCTCAAGGTACAGGAATCTATTGCTTCTGAGGTAGAAAGTAGAATCTCTAAAGGATTAAAGAGACCACATTTGGCCGCTGTTTTGATTGGTAACGATGCTGCAAGCAAAGCATATATTGGTCATAAAGTAAAAGCCTGTGAAAAGGTTGGGTTTAAGAGCACTATAGTAGAAAGAGGTTCGGACATAAGCGAATATGAATTGCTCGGGATTGTAAATGAATTAAATAACGATCCACATGTAGATGGTTTTATAGTTCAGCTTCCACTACCCTCACATATAAACTCTCAAAGAGTAATTGAGGCAGTCTCGCCAATTAAAGATGTTGATGGATTTCATCCAGAGAATGTGGGTAAGATGGCATTGGGCTTAAAGACATTCAAACCTGCAACACCAGCAGGAGTAATTACTTTACTTAAGCATTACAATATCAATACTGAAGGTTTGCATGCGGTTGTAATTGGCAGGAGTGACATCGTTGGCAATCCTATGTCCGCTCTTTTGAGGATGAATACCGTTCCTGGAAATTGTACTGTAACTCAATGTCACAGCAGAACTGCAGATTTAAAATTCCATACTCTTCAAGCTGACATTATTGTAGCCGCTATTGGAAGACCAAACTTCATTACTAAAGATATGGTCAAGGAAGGGGCAATTGTAATTGATGTTGGGATTAACCGAATAGATGATTCGACTCGCAAATCAGGAAGCAGATTAGTAGGAGATGTGGATTTTGATAATGTTGCAGACAAATGCAGTTGGATAACTCCAGTACCAGGTGGCGTAGGACCTATGACGATTGCTACACTTTTAGAAAACACTCTATTAGCTGCCTATGGGAAATAGCTCGGACAAATTCTGGATGACTCGAGCACTCGAGTTAGCCATCCAGGGAAAGAGCAAAACCCAACCAAATCCCATGGTGGGATGTGTAATTGTATTAGATGGTGAAGTTATAGGAGAGGGGTTTCACGAAGAATACGGTAGTACTCACGCTGAAGTAAACGCTATCAACTCTATTAAGGACCAGAATTTAGATTTAAGTAGGGCAACAGCTTATGTAAGCTTGGAGCCATGTTCTCATTTTGGGTTAACCCCACCTTGTGCAAATCTAATTGTAGAAAAAGGAATTGGTAGGGTTGTTACAGCTATGGAAGACCCCAATCCCAATGTTAAAGGTAAGGGCCATAAAATATTAGAATCAAACAACATTCAAGTTGATATTGGAGTGCTCGAAGCGAATTCTAGAGAAATGAATAGGATTTTCTGCCATCTTCAAAATTCACCTCTACCCTATGTAACTTTAAAATGGGCTCAAAGCAAAGATTCATTTATTGATCCAGAAACCAATGCATCAACTGGTAGAGGTTCGTATAAAATTTCATCAAAAGAAAGCTCATTAATAGTCCAAAGTCTAAGATCTCATCACAACGCAATTCTAGTAGGAAGAAAAACTGTCGAAGTTGATAGCCCCAAACTAACCGCACGCGAAGTTAATGGTGTTAACCCAAAGAGAATTGTTATTGACCCTCAAGGCAAATTGGAAAGTAACTACTTTGATATAATTATTTGCAATTCAGATTCTCAGAGTAATGCAAAAGCAGAATTGTGCTTTGGGCTAGAAAAAGGTTTGAAATACGTTCTTCTTAAACTGAGGAAACTAGGCGTTTACAGCATCCTAGTTGAGGGTGGTGCAAGTACACTACAGAGTTTTATTGATAATGAGATTTGGGATGAGATATATGTTTTTGAATCATCCGAAGAATTAAAAAAAGGGCTTAAAGCACCGCAAATTGATCTTTCTGAATTTGACCAAAGTGTAATAGGATCTGACACCTTATTTCATTTGATAAAATGATGTATTTAATCTTTTGCATACTAAGTACTGGAGGCATCTTTTTAGTATTCAGATATTTCAAATATTTTGATGTGAATACTCCAATGGCAATTGTGATAAACTATGCCGTTGCAGCAGGTATGGGATGGAGTATAGCTGGTGGATTTGAAGCGATGAAACAAGCAACAAGTGAACCGTGGTTTGTGACTACTGCTCTCATGGGAGCAGGGTTTTTATATCTTTTCAATTTGATAGCGCTTTGCACTCGCGAACTTGGGGTTGCGGTAGCATCAGTTTCAACCAAGTTGAGCTTGATTATCCCTGCAACAGTTTTTATCCTAATCGATCCAAACGACAATTTAAGCGTCGAAAAACTTGCTGCTTTTGCTCTTTCTATAGTTGCAATCGTACTTTCAAGTTTTGGTAAGGTCGAAATATCTAAAAACCGAAACCGCCTACTCCTCATCGTTCCTGCAATAATATTCTTAGGTTCTGGTGCGATTGATTTGGTCATTGGGCTCAATAGTGATGCAAATCCTCTAGTCTTTACTTCAGTTCCATTTAGTGTAGCATTTGCAATTGGGCTTGTGATAAGAGTTATACCCAAATACAGGCATAAGCTAACAGCGAAAGAAATTTTAGGGGGAATGGTTTTAGGGGTAACAAATTTTGGATCTCTTTATTATCTACTTGGTGCATATGAAAATAGCGGCCTTGACAAATCTTCTGTTATCCCATCCTTAAATATAGGTGTAATCATTTTCAGCACCTTATCTGCTTTTTTATTATTCAAAGAAAAACCCAGCAACAAAACCACTTGGGGTCTTGCGCTGGGCTTAATAAGTATCAGTATTTTCTTATTCGTCGCCTAAGCTGTCGAGATAATCTTGGTTATCTCTATCTCTCTGCATAGGATTTCTGAATTCACCTACACTTCCTCCATTCTTGTAAATTTGGAAGCGTGTTGGTTGAGGTCTGTGAGGCCAATAGTTATTTGACATGTCGCAATCAGCAGTCTCCTCCATAGGGTCTAATACTATTTGGGTTGCAGGCTGGCTTGTTTCAAAAACCTTAGTCACCGTTGGCTCACTCATTTTCCATATCTCAGCAGGAATTCTGTGCAAATCTGAAGTTCCATCTGCAAACTTGAATTCTACAATCAACGGCATTACAAGTCCACCGTGATTCTTAAAGGTAATCTCATAGAAATTTTTTCCACTATTAAGTAGCGCCTGCTCTTCAGCTGTAAGGTCTTCTAACATTTGGCTGTATTCTACCCTGTCGAGGTCAAGAACCTCGTATTTTCCAGTAGTAGTGTAGTAGTCGTTAAGAGTTGGATCTAACTCAAGATAGGTTTGCTCTATGTCTTTAGCGTCTCTAACATGGCTTATATCATCGCGAACAAGAGCGTCCTGCTGCTTTCTAAACTGTGCTTCCACATCAGGATCCTGAGTATTAATCTGCATCCATTCTACGTTTTCTAAGCTAATATCACAATGGTCGTTCGTGTAGAACCAACCTCTCCAGAACCAATCTAGGTCAACGCCAGACGCGTCTTCCATTGTTCTAAAGAAATCAGCTGGAGTAGGATGCTTAAAAGCCCAACGTCTACTGTACTCCTTAAAGGCATGGTCAAAAAGATCACGACCCATAATTGTTTCCCTGAGAATATTCAAAGCTGTTGCAGGCTTTCCATAAGCGTTTGGGCCAAACTGATAAATTGACTCAGAGTTTGTCATAATTGGAGAAATTCTCTTCTTATCACCACCCATGTAATCTGTAATATCTCTAGCAGATCCACGTCGTGATGGGTAGTTTCTATCAAACTCCTGTTCTGTCAAGTACTGAACGAATGTATTCAACCCTTCATCCATCCAAGTCCATTGTCTTTCATCAGAATTAATTATCATCGGGAAGAAGTTGTGACCAACCTCGTGGATGATAACCGAAATCATTCCGTGCTTAGTTCTAGCAGTGTATGTTCCATCTGGTTCAGGACGACCTCCGTTAAAACAAATCATTGGGTACTCCATGCCTATCCACTTTGAGTGAACGGATATTGCTACTGGATATGAATAATCAATGGTGTACTTAGAATACGTTTTTAAGGTTTGGGCTACAGCTTTAGTACTGTACTGCTCCCAAAGAGGATTACCTTCCTTAGGGTAGAAACTCATAGCAATCGGCTTGTACTTTCCAACCTTCACAGCCATTGCATCCCAAATAAATTTCCTACTCGATGCCCAACCAAAGTCTCTAACATTCTTCGCGCTAAAAATCCAAGTCTTCATTCCTTTCTCCTTACTCTTTTCTGCCTCGCGTGCTTCTTCTTCAGTTACAATCATCACTGGTTGATCGTATGTCTTTTTTGCTAGGTCAAAACGCTTTCTCTGCTCATAGGTCAGAACGGATTTGGGATTCGTCAATTCACCTGTAGAAGCTACAATATGATCCGATGGAACAGTAATAGCAACTTTGTAATTACCAAAGCACAGAGTAAATTCTCCGCTTCCTAGGAATTGCTTGTTTTGCCACCCCTCATTGTCGCTGTAAACACAAAGTCTTGGATAGAATTGGGCTATGGTGTACAGGTAATTATCATCTTCTTCGAAGTACTCGAAACCAGATCTACCGCCTATCTGCATTCTATCATTAATGTTGTACCACCAACCAATAGTAAAGATCATTTTCTCACCTTTTCTTAAAGGAACTGGAAGGTCGATACGCATCATTGTCTTGTTAATGATGTAGTCCAAATCATTTCCCATAGCATCAACCACTTTCGTGATTTTAAATCCTCCATCAAAAGACGGTTGAAGCTTCATGACAGTTTCATAACTTTCGCTCTCACCCCACTCAGTTTGTCTAATTTTATAAGAATCGCTATCCTTTGATCTAACGTTTTGATCTAATTGAACCCAAAGGTATCTAAGCTCATCAGGACTATTATTAGTGTAAGTAATCGTCTCGTTTCCCTCTACTCGCTGATTAGTATCATCTAGCTTAAGCTGCATGTTGTAATCAACCTGCTGCTGCCAGTATTCATGACCAGGAGCACCAGAAGCTGTACGATAAGTATTGGGCGTAGGTAATTCCGTTCCAAGCTGGCGGAAAACGTTATTATTCGTTCTACTTACTTCTTCCTGTTGAGCAGAAAGAGGTAAAATAACTATGCCACAAGTAAGAAAAGAAAGTACTAATGTCTTTATTAAATTCATAATCATAATTCTAAGTGGGAGCACAATTTACACAAGAGAGACAATTCAGGCAATATCTACCCTACTTGATTCTTAGCCCTTTTCCAGTACTCCTCCATTTCCACAAGAGGCATATCGCTCAAGTCCTTTCCATCTTCCATAACAGCCTGTTCTAAATGAGTAAACCTCTGGATAAATCTTCTATTTGTTCTTTCAAGAGCTTCGTCAGGATTGATATCAAGGAATCTTGAATAATTTATTAGTGCGAACAATACATCGCCAAACTCGTCAGCTATTTTCTCCTTGTCGTTTTTTCTTACCTCTTCAGCTAAATAACCCATTTCCTCATTGACCTTATCTAGAACCTGTGTTGCATTATCCCAATCAAATCCAACACCTCTAACCTTATCCTGAATCCTGTATGCTTTTACGAGGCTTGGCAGAGATTTTGGCACTCCTTCAAGCACACTCTTCTTACCCTCCTTTAGCTTGAGTTTTTCCCAATTCGATTTAACTGTATCCACGTCATTTGCTTCAAAATCGCTATAAATATGGGGATGCCTTGAAATGAGCTTTTCTGAAATAAAATTGAGCGAATCTGCTATATCCCAACCTCCATTTGACCTATCTAACTCCTCACCCAACTTCGCATAAAAAACCATGTGAAGCAAAATATCCCCTGTTTCCTTCTTGATCTCATCTAGGTCGCCATCTAAGATTGCATCTGCCAACTCATAAGTCTCCTCAATCGTCAAATGCCTCAGTGACTCAAATGTTTGCTTCCTATCCCAAGGGCATTTGACCCTCAAATCGTCCATAATGTCCAGAAGTCTCCCAAAGGCTTCTAGTTTTTCCTCACGTGTATGCATGGCTACTAAGTTAAGGCCTAACTTTGCGCTATGGAATTAAGAGTAGTGCTTTTGACAATTGGTATGTTAGCCATAGCAATGGCTGGCATCGCAATTAAAATTTTAGTCAAAAAAAATGGTGAATTTGCAGGCACTTGTGCAAGTAATAATCCAATGTTCCAAAACGAAGAAGGAGGATGCAGTTACTGTGGCGCAACCAAGGATGAAGTTTGCAAAAAAGGGGGGAAAGAAGAATTTACTCCAGCAGGGTAATTTCACTTTCCCAACCTGGGCTAGCCCAAACCTCAAAACCATCTTCAACACCTGAGATAAACAAAGCATCAACCTTGTATTGAGGTGCGTTTTCTATCCTTTCCTCTATGAAGAATCTTCCTTCCTCAGGCCCAAGCACCATGCAGGCTGTTGCATAAGCGTCAGCAATTGCTGCATTGCTTGCTTTGATTGTCACACTCAACAAATTGTGCTCTACAGGGTACCCTGTCCTTGGGTCAATTGAATGAGATCTTTTTACTCCATTCACCTCGTGGAATTTCCTGTAATTACCGCTAGTGCATACAGACGCATTATTTACTGAAACTATAGCTTGGAATTCCCTGTCCTGATATCCTGAATTAATAGGTTTATCAACAGCTATTTTCCAGGTTTTGCCTTGAGTATTAACACCCTGGCATCTCACCTCACCGCCTAGCTCCACCATTGAATTTTCAACTCCATTATCAGCGAGTAAATCGTGGAGCATATCTACTGTGTAACCTTGGGCTATAGCATTGAAATCCACACGAGAACGAGGATCTCCCTTGATAATATGACTCTCAAGGTATGCAGTGTCATTTTCTATCTCATCTAGGTCAATAAGATCAGTCCTGAAACCAATGAATGACATAATGCTATCCACTTCTGCCGTATCCACTTTTGAAGCATTTTTTAGGCCAAACCCCCACAGCTCAACCAGCGGCATAACTGTAGGATCAAAAGCTCCATAACTGTCACGGTTAATCTCCCAAGTCATGTCCCATAATACAGACCAAATTTTGCTACTGTCATAAAATGTGTAGACTGTATCAGTTCTTTGGAAATTATTGATCTCAGTGATTCTAGAATCTGGGCGCCAAGAATTCATTTCTACGTCCATAGACTCTAGAACTGAATCAACCATTAATTGAGTAATAAGTTTATCTCCAGTGTACTTAATGTTATAGGTTGTTCCTTGCGCTTCACCTGAGATTTCGTGCAATTCAGGCTTAGTAGAACATCCTGAAACAAATACCGCGATAACTAATGTTATCGCGGTAATGATATTTGTTTGATTAGCCTCCAAAGTCGTCGAAGCTAACATTCTCTTCTGGGATTCCCCAATCGTCAACCATCTTTATAACAGCTTGGTTCATAAGTGGAGGTCCACAGAAGTAAACTTCCATATCCTCTGGCGCCTCGTGATCCTTAAGGTGGTGGTCGATAACAGCATTGTGTACGAAACCTAAAAATCCATCACCTTCGTCATCAATGTGATTTTTTTCATTCCAATTATCCTCTTCTAATGGTTCTGAAAGAACAACGTGGAATTTGAAATTTGGGAATTCTCTTTCAATACTTCTAAAGTCTTCCAAGTAGAATAGCTCTCTCTTAGAACGTCCACCGTAGTAGAATGTTACTTTTCTTCCGGTCTTAACAGTATGGAATAAATGGAACAGGTGTGAGCGCATTGGCGCCATTCCAGCTCCTCCACCGATATAAAGCATTTCTGCCTCTGTTTCCTTGATGAAGAACTCTCCGTAAGGTCCAGAAATCATCACCTTATCTCCTGGTTTTTGGTCGAAAACGTATGAAGAACAAACCCCTGGGTTAACCTGCATGTAATCATTTCTCACCCTATCCCAAGGCGGAGTAGCTACACGAATGTTCAGCATTACAATGTTACCCTCGGCTGGGTGGTTAGCCATAGAATATGCTCTAACTACTGGCTCTTCATTCACCATCTTGAGTCCCCAAAGCTTGAACTTATCCCATTCTTCCTGGAATTTCATTGGCTCGTCGTGGTGATCCGGGTGAGCTGTAATGTCGATGTTTTTGAAATCAACTTCCGTTTCAGGAACGTCAATTTGTATGTATCCACCAGCTTCGAAATCCAAAGTCTCTCCCTCTGGGAGTCTTACAACAAATTCCTTGATGAAAGATGCAACGTTGTAGTTTGAAACAACTTCGCATTCCCACTTCTTTACTCCAAATACCTCTTCAGGAATTTCGATAGACATATCCTCCTTAACCTTTACTTGACATCCGAGACGAAAGTTGTTAGATATTTCTTTTCTTGAAAAGTGAGGCTCCTCTGTTGGAAGGATTGATCCTCCACCCTCGTGAACTTGACATACGCACTGAACACATGTTCCACCACCACCACAAGCTGACGGTAGGAATACACCATTGTTACTTAGAACGTTTAAAAGGGTAGATCCTCCTTCAACTTCTAACTTTTGATCGTTATTAATAGTGATTGTAACTGCACCGCTTGGAGAAAGTTTAGCCTTTGCGAAAAGTAATAAGCTTACTAGAAGCATTATTACAAAAAGGAAAAATCCTATTGAAAGTAAAATCGTTGTAGTCATCGTCCGTTCAAATTTCTATGCCCATAAAGCTCATGAATGCAATTCCCATAAGCCCTGTAATGATGTATGTAATTCCTAAACCTCTCAATGGCGGTGGTACATGAGAGTAGCGAATCTTTTCACGGATTGCAGCGATTGCAACAATTGCTAGCCACCAACCTACTCCTGATCCAAGCCCAAACACAGTTGCCTCTCCAATTGATGGGTATTGGCGCTCTTGCATAAAGAGTGCACCCCCAAGAATTGAACAGTTTACAGCGATAAGAGGAAGGAAGATTCCAAGTGCTCCATATAGAGCGGGAGCAAACTTCTCAACTATCATCTCAACTAGTTGAACCATTGATGCGATTACTGCAATAAACATGATGAAGCTTAAGAAACTCAAATCAACGTTTGCAAAAGATGGGTCAAACCAAGCTAGAGCGCCTTCTTTTAGTACGTAGTTCTCAAGTAAATAGTTGATTGGAACAGTGATTCCAAGTACGAAGATTACTGCAAGACCTAGACCATTTGCCGTTTTCACAGTTTTAGATACTGCTAAGTAAGAACACATACCAAGGAAGTATGCGAATATCATATTCTCAACGAATATGCCTTTTACGAATATGCTTAAGTATTCCATTAGTCTTCAATTAATGCTTCATTGCGCGAACGCTGAATCCAAATAATTATACCTACAACCACTAGTGCCATTGGAGGCAAAATCATAAGGTTATTGTTTTCATAAAATCCCTCCGAAGCGATGAACCATCCTTCTGGAAGGAATTTCACTTGACCCATACCAGGAAGCGAAATTGCGCCCGAGCCAAATACTTCACGAACAATTGATACTACTAGTAGAATCCAAGCGTATCCCATTGCGTTTCCTATTGCATCAAGTACAGATGGGCCTGGCTTATTTGCAAGAGCAAATGCCTCAAGACGGCCCATGATGATACAGTTTGTGATAATTAGACCAACGAAAACCGATAACTTTTCGCTTACGTCAGGTTGGTATGCTTTTAGAACTTCATCTACTACAATTACAAGTGATGCAATCACTACTAGTTGAACAATGATTCTGATTCTATCAGGAATTAGATTCCTTAAAAGAGAAACGATTAGGTTTCCACCAATCATTACAAATAGTACAGACAAACTCATGATTACTGCTTGCTGAAGCTGTACTGTAATTGCTAATGCTGAACAAATACCAAGAACTTGAATAGTAATTGGGTTTGAATCCCCTAGTGGGTCTTTTAGAAGCTTTCTATTTTTCTTGCTGAATAGCGACTCTTTTCTTGCTAGTTTGTTTTCAGAACTCATTATGTCTCGCTTTCAAAGAATTTTTTATAAATATCGAGTGTGCGATTCATCATCTCCTCAACACCCTTCGAAGTAATTGTTCCTCCTGTGATTCCGTCAACACTATGCTCATCAGTATTTGAACCACCCTTTAGTACTGAGAAATATGGTGCTGCCTCACTTAGTGTTTTTCCATCAAACTTTACAGAGAAGAAATCTTCTTTAATCTCAGCACCTAGACCTGGAGTCTCAGTTTTATGATCGAATTTAACTCCGTAGATAGTTTGATTATCGCTATTTAAAGCAACATAACCCCATATTGGGCCCCAAAGTCCAGAACCTACTACTGGTATCACAAATAAAGTATCACTCTCCTTTTCACATACGTAAAGTGGGAATTCTAGCTCATTTGCATTTCCCCAAGAAATATCACCTTTAGCTGGCTTGTTTGCCCTGTAGTCTTTTTTAACATCAATGTTAAAAGGATCAGTTGCATCTGATGCTACTACATCACCTGTCTTGGAGTTTACCTTGTTTCCGTTGTAGTCGATAGAAATTCTTTCAACCACATATTTCTGGAAATCAGCTTTTGCGTTTGATCGAGAAGATTTCACTTGAATTGCTCCAAGAACATCAACCATCTGCTTATCTGCAGCATTAGCTTTCTGAAGCGGTTTAAGTGACAGAGAGGTATATGCAAGAGATGCACCAACAATCACCACCATGATAATGGAGAATGCAAACGTGTAAAATGTACTGTTTTTATTTACTTCCATATCATTTAGTCTAAATAGTCTGGAGACGTTTTTGACGTCTGTTGATGTTTGCTTGAATTACGTAGTGGTCAATCATAGGAGCCATTACATTCATAAATAAGATTGCCATCATAACCCCTTCAGGGTATGCTGGATTGAATACTCTTATCATGATTGAGAAAAACCCTCCAAAGAATCCATAAATGAGTTTACCCTTTGTCGTTGATGTTGCAGTAACTGGATCTGTAGCCATAAACACCATACCAAACATGAATCCTCCCATTACTACCTGGTGAACCGGATTAATAGTCATGTAAGCATTCATTCCCAAAAGGTTGAACAAAAATCCCATCACCAATCCTCCTGCGAGGAATGACGTCATGATTCTCCAACTTCCAATTCCTGTAGCAATTAATACAGCTGCACCAATTAAGATTGCTAGTACAGAAGTTTCACCAATTGATCCAGGAATGTTTCCGATAATACAATTGTGAAGTGAGAACATACCTCCTTCAGCAAATAATGCCATGATTCCACTCACTTCGGCAGAATCTAAAGTCTTACCGACAGTTCCTGCTAAGTGTCCTAATGCAGTGGCACCTGTATAACCGTCAACTAAGATGCCAGCATTCTTTGTTGAGTCTATGTTATGAATCCAAATTTCTCCAGACATCTGTTTTGGGTATGCGAAGAACAAAAATGCTCTTGCAGTTAATGCTATATTGATGATATTCATTCCAGTACCGCCAAATACCTCTTTTCCAATAATTACAGCGAATATTACTGCTATAGCTACCATCCAAAGTGGAACATCGACGGGCATAACTAAAGGAATAAGCATTCCCGATACTAAAAAACCTTCATTAATTGAGTGATTCCTCAGACCGGCAAAAACAAACTCAATTCCTAAACCGACACCGTAACTGACAATAATTAGAGGTATGACTTTGTAAGCTCCAATAATAAGTTTAGCCATTAAATCAGCATCTACACTCAAGCTTGCGTAATACTGGTCTCCGACATTCCACATGCCAAAAAGGAGTGCTGGAATAAGCGCTACAATTACTGTAAACATCGTTCTCTTTAGATCGATACCATCTCTAATATGAGAACCACTATGTGTAGTGTGTCCTGGTGTAAAAGCAAAAGTTTCAAGCGAATCAAAAACAACCCAAAACTTAGATAGCCTTCCTCCCTCCTCGAAATGAGGCTTTACAGACTCGATTATATTCTTTACAAATTTCATAGGTAATCCGTTTATCCTAATTCGTTTCTTAATGTGTCTAACCCTTCTCTAACAATCTGTTGAACAGGGATTTTTGAAGTACATGCGTACTCACAAAGTGCAAAGTCTTCTGGTGACACCTCGTAAATCCCAAGTTTCTCCATTGAATCTATATCGTTGACTAGGATAGACTTCAAAAGGTGTACAGGGTAAATGTCAAATGGGAAGTATTTTTCATATTCACCAGTCACAACAAATGCTCTTTCCTCTCCACCTAAGTTTGTATCGAGAGTGTACTCCTTTGATTTGGGCCTAAGCCAAGAGAAATAACTTTTTGATAGAGAGAATCTATCTAAGCCCAAACTCAACCAACCATTTGACAGCAGAAATCTACTTTCATGTCCTTCAGGAATCATGGCAACAGCTGTGTGGAAAGCTCCAACGTAGCCTGTAGCTTGTACCTTATCTCCTGTAAGTGGAGAACCTGAAATGATTCTTACATCATTTGAGTTTGGTACATCTACGAGAGAAGAAATCTCGGCACCTGCTAAAGAGATTACATGTCCAGTTTTAGGGCTTTCAGAACCACCAATTGCAACAACTTTTGTTGGGATGTATTTACCAGAGCTTAAAAATGCACCCAAATTTGCCACATCTTGATATCCTACAGTCCAAACCACTTCGCCTTTGTTAATTGGGCTTGTGTGGTGAATCTGAACGCCAACATTCCCAGAAGGGTGAGGACCATTAAATTCAGTTATTGAACAACCACTAACGTTTGAAAGTGTACTGTCACCAACTTTAACGCCAAGATGTACACCACCTTCGCCAGCTAAAATTGATAAAACGTTAATTCCATTTTGGAAATCATTAAGTCTTCCTTCAAGACATACTGAAGTTCTAGCTGCAAGTGGAGAAGAATCAAACCCACTAACATGAATTGATCTTGGAGTATCGCTTGGGTTTGCGACAACATCAAATGGACGCTGTCGGAAACAAGGAAACATCCCACCTTCAAGCACTTTATTCAGAACATCTTCTCTAGACGCTCCTTTTAAATCTAACGCGCCAAACTCGTGATATGAATCTGATGCGTCAGCCTCGACAACAACAGCTAAGATTCTTCTCTTATCACCTCTAACAATTTCTTTCACTGTACCAGAAACTGGTGAAGCGTATTGTACAGAGTCCATTTTCTTATCGTAGAAAAGTGTTGACCCAGCTTTTACATTATCTCCTTCCTTGACTTTAAGTTTTGGCGTAAGCCCCTCGTAATCTGATGGCTGTATAGCGTAGGTTTTTGATCTTCCAGCTACTGAAATAGTATCTAAAGGGTTACCTACTAGCCTGATATCAACTCCTTTACGGATCTTTATTTGTTTGCTCATTCCTGTATCTTGAAAATACAATCAATTCGGAGGGTAAATATAACTCCCTAAACCCCGTTAACATAGTCGAATAATGACGATAATTGCACTATTTTGTTATCTAGAATTATTCTAAATAACAAAATAATAAAACAATTCAAAAGATGTTTATAAAACTGGGGAAATTGAAATTTGATAACTTACACTCTTAGAAGTATTATTTTGATTTTATTTCATA
>JAYZNI010000090.1:0-20209 GCA_036152255.1 Bacteroidota bacterium
GTTTGATAGCTTCGTAGAAGGTGAATGTAACCGTCTTGCTCGCTCAGCCGGTTTTGCCGTAGCGAACAAACCTGGCGGAACAGCTTTTAATCCTCTTCTTATTTATGGAGGAGTTGGTTTAGGTAAAACTCACCTAGCTCACGCAATTGGTTTAGAAATTAAGAATCAGAATCCTGAAAAGACAGTGCTATATGTTACCTCTGAGAAATTCACTCATCAATTTATTGACTCAGTAAGAAATAACACTGTAAATGACTTTAGCCACTTCTACCAAATGATTGACGTCCTAATAATCGACGACGTACAATTCTTTAGTGGAAAGGAGAAGACTCAGGATGTATTCTTCCATATCTTCAACCACCTACACCAAACTGGAAAGCAGCTTGTACTTACCGCTGACAAACCACCAGTAGAAATGCAGGGTATGGAGCAGAGACTTCTAAGCCGCTTTAAGTGGGGGCTGAGTGCAGACTTACAAACTCCTTCATTAGAAACTAGAATGGCTATTCTAGAAAAGAAGATGTATGCTGATGGCATCGATATGCCTAGAGAGGTAGTTGAATACCTCGCTTATAGCATCACTACTAATGTCAGAGAATTGGAGGGCGCTTTAATTTCGCTTATAGCTCAAAGCAGCTTAAATAAGAAAGCTATTACACTTGATCTAGCTCGTCAAATGATTGACAAGTTTGTGAAGAACACAGCTAGAGAAGTAAGCATTGATTATATCCAAAAAGTTGTTTGTGATTACTTCGATCTTCCTATCGAGTTACTAAAATCAAAGACCAGAAAGAGAGAAATTGTACAAGCTAGACAGATTGCAATGTACTTCGCAAAGAAGATGACAAAATCATCTCTTGCCAACATTGGGTTACACTGTGGAGGTAAAGACCACGCTACTGTGCTTCACGCCTGTAGAACTGTGAACAATCTAAGCGAAACTGACAAGCACTTCAGAAAGTACTTAGAGGATTTAGAAAAGAAATTAGCAATACACTAATAACAACGGGGTCAATCGAAGACCCCGTTGTTATTTTAACAATATGGAAGAGAAACCCATAAAAATTCTAGCTGTATGTCTTGGCAATATTTGTCGATCGCCAATTTGCCATGGGTTATTAGAACATTACTCTAAAGATTACAGCAGGAAAATAATTGTCGACTCTGCTGGAACCATTGGCATGCATGCTGGCTCCCCTCCTGACCACAGATCAATTGAAATTATGGCTCATCACGGTCATAATATAAGCCATCAGAGATCTAGAAAATTTCACCATTACGATTTCCATGAATTCGATATTATTCTTGCCATGGATAGCTCAAATTTCAGAGACTTAAATTCTTTGGCAGTCAATGAAGATGAGAAGGCAAAGATACACATGGTCATTGAAGGAACTAATGTTCCTGACCCTTACTACGGCGGTGACGAAGGATTTGAAAATGTATATCAAATGCTAGATGAAGCCGTTTTGGATTGGCTTAATCGTTTGGCTGACTAGCATTTATAAGAATCATCGCACCAGGAGGAACAACACCTGGCACACCCTTAATGCCAAACCCCATAGCTGAGGGCACTAGTGCAGAACAACTATCACCAATACCTATATGTTTTGCAATTTCATTAAACGCCTCTGGTCCATCATAGTGGTCAATTATGAGGTATAAAGAATCATTTGAATAGCAGTAATTTCCATTTATTAAACTAACCATAACGCTTAGCCTTACAGTATCACCTTCGACATTTAAAGAATCAGAAGTCCCAAATCTTTCGAGTAGGATTCCTCCCATTATAGTATCTGGAGTCCAAGACCAAGCTGTTGAAAGAGAGTCTATTATTTTCATTTCAGACTCGTGCCTTTTTATGTGTTTTTCGATGAACACCTCATCAATAGAAAGTTCATTATTTGCATCCACAGGTCTGGGATTAGACCAACATGAAAAAAGCAAAATAGAAGTTGTGATTAGCAGAGCATAATACCTCATGGAGCTATGTAATCTAAGTCAGATGCATACTCTGGAAGTAGTGAAATAATCTTCTGAACAACTTCATCTAACGTGTTTGTCGAAGAACCTCCAGCAGCATTATGATGTCCTCCTCCCCCAAAGTGATTTGCTGAGAAGTCTCTTACGCTGAATTTTCCTACTGACCTGAAGCTAATTTTGACTCTATCGTCGGACTCATGGGCAAATGCAGCAAAGTTTACTCCCTCAACACTCAAGGCTTGATTTACTAACCCCTCAGTATCACCTTTTACATACCCAAATCTAGAAAGCTCCTCAGCACTCAATGAAATTATTGCTGCTTTGTACTTGGGGAATACTTGCAGCTTTTCTGTAATTGCATACCCAACTAACTTCAATTGACCCTCCCTATTATTATCATAAACCTTAGCATGTATTGAGCTGTGATCAATGCCAGTTTCACATAGAGCAGCAGCTATCCTATGTGTTTTAGGAGTAACTGACGGAAACCTAAAAGAGCCACTATCAGTCATTATCCCACAATAGAGACATGCTGCGGAATTAGATGACAACTTATCTACCTCACCCCATCTTTCAATTAACCTAAAAACCATTTCAGATGTCGAACAACTCTTCTCATCAGAAAACATCAAATCGACAAAGTCAACGGGCTGTTGATGGTGGTCAATCATGACCTTAAACGCACTTGAACTCTCTAATGCATTTTGCATTTTCCCTACTCTAGAAGGAGCATTGTAGTCCAAAACAAACAACACGTCCGCTTCTTTAAAAAGAGATTCAGCTAAGATTGGATCATTTGAATGTAGTACTATTTCGCTTTGGCCCTCCATCCAATTTAAAAAACCAGGAAATTCATCGGGCATAACAACCTTTGAAGAAATTCCTGATTCCTTTAGATGATTCCACAAGGCCAAACAAGACCCAACCGCATCGCCATCTGGAGACCTATGTCCAGTTAAAACAATATTTGATGCTGCTTCAAGTCTAGATTTTAAATCAATTGCTGCATCACTTCCAAACACATCCTTTGTCTCCATGCTCGAAAGATATATACCTTTAAGCCATGATTCGGACCCTCATTTTGAGTTTGTTTATACTACCCATTGTTCATGACTTCCATTTTTCAAGAACAAAGGCGCATTACAATTCGACTACAAATACTTTGCAAATGAGCATGAACATCTTCACCGATGATTTGGAATTAGCTGTGAGGAATATGGGTCACGATGATTTCAAAATAGATCTTGAATTCCAATCCCAAACCGACTCTTTGATTGCAGAATACGTACTTTCTAAATTCAGCATCAACCACGGTGGGGAAGCTTTGAGGCTGGATTGGGTTGGATACGAGTGCGATTATGATATTACCTATGTATATATAGAATCAAAGGAATTTGTACTCGACACAAACCTAATATTCACTCAAGGATTATTAATGGATGTTTTCGACGATCAAGAGAACGTTTTGGACTATGAATCCCCAAATCTCGATGTAAGTCACATTTTAGTTGAGGGAAGGCACATTGTTGAGATTGAAGAATGAAAAAGGCAGAGAAGGTTCAATTTGTAATTGATAAACTTGAGGAATTATACCCAAAGACCCCAATACCTCTTGATCACACCGATCCCTACACTCTATTGGTTGCTGTATTGCTTTCTGCACAGTGTACAGATAAGAGGGTAAATACTGTTACGCCAGACTTATTTAACCTCGCGTCTACTCCACAAAAAATGATGGAACAGGATGTTGAAGAGATAAGAGAAATAATTAAACCATGTGGTCTTTCACCTAGGAAATCAAAAGCAATACATAGATTGTCTGAAATCCTTGTAGAAAAATATCACGGTGATGTTCCCGCTGATTTTGAAAAACTAGAAGAACTTCCTGGGGTTGGTCATAAAACAGCGTCAGTTGTAATGGCACAGGCATTTAATGTCCCTGCCTTTCCAGTAGACACTCATATTCACAGACTAATGTCCAGATGGGGACTTAGCTCAGGCAAAAACGTAGAAACTACAGAAAAGGATGCGAAGAGATTGTTCCCACGTGAATTGTGGAATAAACTCCATCTTCAAATAATTTTCTACGGCAGGGAATACAGTCCCGCTAGAGGTTGGGATTTAGAAAAAGATATAATTACCTCTACCCTTCAGGGGCGAATTTAGATATCACCTCCATACTTACACCTGTATTTGAAAACCCTCCATCGTGGAAAAGGTTTTGCATTGTTACAAAGCGAGTTAGATCACTAAACAAGCTAATACAGTAATCTGCGCATGCTAGTGCATCGGCATTACCAAGTGGCGACATAGATTCTGAATACGCAATGAATTCGTCAAATCCTTTAACTCCAGATCCAGCAGTAGTAATTGTTGGAGATTGAGATACCGTATTTATTCTAACCTTTTTATCTACACCGTAGTGATAGCCAAAAGATCTAGTAATGCTCTCTAACAAAGATTTTGCATCAGCCATGTCTCCGTAATCAGGGAAAATTCTTTGGGCTGCGATATAGGTTAAGGCTACTACTGAACCCCAATCATTAATCGCATCGAATTTCTTTGCAACGGCCAAAGTTTTGTGAAGTGAAATAGCACTTACGTCTAATGTAGTATCGTAAAACTTGTAGTTAACATCTGTGTAATGCCTACCTTTTCTAACGTTTGGGCTCATACCAATACTGTGAAGTATAAAGTCAATCTTTCCACCAAAGTGTTCCATTGCACCTTCAATTAGATTTTGCAAATCCTCTTCACTTGTTGCGTCAGCAGGTATAACAGGAGCGTTATTACACTGAGCAGCTAACTCGTTAATTGCACCCATCCTCATAGCAACTGGCGCATTTGTAAGTACAATTTCAGCTCCTTGCGCAACAGCTTGTTCAGCAACCTTCCACGCAATTGACATATCGTTTAGAGCACCGAATATGATGCCTTTCTTTCCTTTAAGTAAATCTTGTGCCATTTCTTACGGTATTGAATTGGCTAAATTAGGGTGTGTACGCTTTCAACCAACCAAAGCGCTCAGTTGAATATTCACAACTAAAATTTAGTCTTGAGGGAAAATTTTTCCCGGATTCAATATCCCTTTTGGATCCAAAGCCATTTTGATTGATTTCATTGCATCGAGCTGCGCTTTTGAACAAGCGATATGCATATATGGAGTTTGAACTAAACCTATCCCATGCTCCCCACTCAAGGTCCCTCCCATCTCAACAACTTTTTGAAATAACTCTGTTATTGCTTTGGGCAACTCATTATTCCATTTTGAATCGTCCATATCATCTTTTAAAATGTTTATGTGAAGATTTCCATCTCCAGCGTGCCCATAGCATATTGACCTAAAGCCAAACTCTTCTCCTATCCTCTTTACTTCTTCTAATAATTGTGGCAAACATCCTCTGGGCACAACCGTGTCCTCTTCTTTGTAGATGCTCTCTGCTTTAACCGCTTCTCCTACTCTTCTCCTCAAAAACCAAAGTGAATCTTGCTCTGCAGCTGAATTGGCAAACAACACCTCACCACATCCATTACCTTCCAAAACTTCTAACATCTTCTCGCACTGAGGCATCAATTCATTTTGTTGAAATCCATCTACCTCAACTAACAGGTATGCTTGATGATTAGAGTCTAATTCAATATCATAGTTTCCTGTAAACTTCCTTGCCAAATCCATTGCATCCTTTTCCATAAATTCCATAGCACTTGGCTGCACACCAGCCCTAAACACATCTGACACCGCCTTACACGCATCAATAGCATTTGCAAAAGGGACAAACATTAAAGCTCGAAATTTTGGCAAAGGCAAAAGCTTGAGAGTTGCTCTTGTAATTATTCCAAGTGTCCCTTCACTCCCTACCATCAAGCCTGTCAAATTGTAACCTGTACTGTTTTTCAATGTGTTTGCACCTGTCTCTAAAATAGACCCATCAGCCAATACCACTTCTAAATTCAGAACCCAATCCTTAGTTACTCCGTACTTTACTGCCCTTGGGCCTCCACTGTTTTCTGCAAGGTTTCCTCCAATAGTACAAGTTCCCCTTGATGCAGGGTCTACTGCATAAAACAAATCCTTTTCAGCAGCTGCATTTTGTAATACCTCAGTAATCACACCTGGCTCAACTATAGCTTGGTGATTAACCTCATCTATAGCCCAAATCTTATTCATGCGCCTCAATGAAAGCGCTAAACCTCCGCTAACTGCTAACGCACCGCCACTTAAACCAGTTCTAGCCCCAGCAGCTGTTACTGGAATATTGTGCTCGTAAGCCATAGCCAACAACTTGCGAACCTCTTCTGTAGAAGTGGGTTCTGCTACTAGGTTTGGCCTATAGAATAAATCTTCAGTTTCATCAACTGAATTCCTATCTAACACTTCATCACTTTCGTGAAGTCTATCAGGGTGAATTAGATGAGAAAAAACCTTATAAATGCTTTCAGGCATGTCTGACTTACTATCTTGTACGCTGTCAAAAATAAACCGGTTTTATAACTATGAGACAATTTACTTATTCACTCTTGAGTTGGGTGATTCTTTTATCGAGTTTTAATTCAAATTTATTAGCCCAAGAGGAGTATTCAAATGAGAAGATTTGGGGTGGTGAGTTTTGGGCTGAATCAGTTTGGGGAATTAGATCAATGGCCAAAGGGACTAGCTACACTATACAGGGAAATGACCAAGAGCTAGGGTCTGTTATAGAAGAGTATTCATACAAGTCTGGGAAAAAACTTAGGACTATAGTTAGTTCTATTAGTGCATTTGACGATGCTCGTGAGAGAATTAGTAGCTACACTTTTAGCGATGATGAGAGGTACATTCTGATTACAACAGACGTTGAATCAATTTACAGACATTCATTCTACGCAAATTTTTATATCTACGACACTAAGAAAGGCGAAGAGGCAAAGCCTTTGACTGACTTTTCAAAAGGAAAGCAGCGCCTTGCAACTTTCTCACCTTCAGCTGACAAGGTTGCTTTCGTAAGAGACAACAATGTGTTTATCGCGAACCTTAATGACGGTAGCGAAACCCAAGTAACAGATGACGGACTTTTCAACCACATAATAAATGGTGCTACGGATTGGGTTTACGAGGAAGAATACGGAGACGATAGAGGGCTTAAGTGGTCAAAAGACGGAAACAAACTAGCTTATTACAAGTTTGACGAAAGTGCTGTAAGAGAATTTCACATGCCTACTTACACTGGTCTTTACCCAGAGCTTTACACTTTCAAATACCCAAAAGCTGGTGAAGACAACAGTAAAATAGAAGTCTTCATTTACAATGTAGAGACGGGCATAAACCACGGAATTGCTGTTCCAACTAGTGCTTACTATATCCCTAGGTTCTTTTGGACTAATAACTCTGATGAGTTGTGCATCCTTACAATGAACAGACATCAAAACGATTTAAGGTTCCTAATTACAGAGGGTGAATTCCCAAACAACAGAATTGGTACTGTCGAAATCTTCAAGGAAACTTGTAACACCTACATTGACATTCACGACAATTTAATCTTTTTAGAGGACGGAAAGAGCTTCTTGTGGACATCCGAAAGGGATGGATATAATCACATTTATAAGTTTGGCTTTGATGGATCGGTAGATCAACTTACAAAGGGCGAATGGGATGTTCTCGACTTCATGGGGTACGATGAGAAAAGGATGAGCTGCTACTTTAGCTCTTCTATGTTTGGCCCAACCCAAAAGCACCTTCACAGGGTTGACCTCAATGGAAATATCACAACTCTTGACGAGACTCCTGGTCACCACGGAGCAAATTTCTCTTCAACATTCTCATACAGCATCTACAACTACAGTAATGCAAACACACCTCCTGTTTACACTTTGAGAGATAGAAATGGAAGCATACTTAGAACTTTAAAGGACAACGCCACTCTTGTTGAGAAACTAGAAAACTACAATTACTCAGAAAAGAAATTCTTCACTTTTACAAACGACGCTGGTGTTGAACTTAATTGTTGGATGATTCCTCCTCACAATGTTGAACCTGGAGTTGAATACCCTGTTTATGTAGCTATTTATGGAGGACCAGGCGTAAATACTGTCCAAGACAGCTGGGGCGGAACAGGACATATGTGGCATCAATACCTAGCCCAAGAAGGTTATGTGGTTGCTTCTGTTGACCCTAGAGGAACACCTGGTAGAGGCAAGGAATTTGAACACAGTACATATAAAGAACTTGGAAAGCTTGAGACTGAGGACTTCATTGATTTTGGTGAGTTCCTGGCAAAAAACGAGATTATAGACAAAGATAGAATTGGTATACAAGGTTGGAGTTATGGTGGATTTATGACTCTGCTTTCTATGACTAAAGGCGCGGACGTTTACAACGCTGGAATATCAGTTGCTCCAGTTTCTAATTGGAGATATTATGATACTATCTATACTGAGAGATTTATGCAAACTCCTCAAGAAAACGAAAGTGGATACGACGACAATAGCCCAGTTAATCACGCAGAAAAACTACAGGGTAGCCTACTTCTAGTTTCTGGAACTGGAGACGACAATGTTCACCATCAAAATTCACTTGAAATGGTAGACGCTCTAGTTGCGGCAAATAAACAGTTTGAATTCTTTTCATATCCAGATAGAAATCACGGTATTTATGGTGGAAACACGCGACTTCACCTTTATAACATGATGATGAACTTCGTGAAAGAAAACTTCTAATAAAGAAATAATTAATCAATAAATAATGTCTAACACAGCTACAGCCCAACAAGGGCACCCAAGAGGTCTGATGACCTTATTCTTTTCAGAAATGTGGGAACGTTTCTGCTATTACGGTATGCGTGTCCTTCTTACGCTATATCTGGTAAAATCACTAATGAAAGGTGACGCAGAAGCGAGCCTTATGTACGGTGCTTACACTGCTCTAATCTATGCTGCTCCAGTATTAGGCGGTAAAATGGCAGATAAGTATCTAGGTTACAGATATGCTATCATGCTAGGTGCAGTCCTAATGTCTATTGGTGAATTCCTGATCCTAGGAGGGAATGAAAATTTTCTTTTAATAGGAATGGGAGCTCTTATAGTGGGTAATGGATATTTCAAAGCAAACATTTCTACTATTGTAGGTAAGCTTTACGAGGATGACGATCCACGTCGTGATTCAGGATTTACAATCTTCTACATTGGAATTAATATAGGGGCACTTCTTGCAACTACTGTTGTTGCATATGTTGGTGAAACTTACGGGTTCCAATACGGGTTTGGACTTGCTGGAATTGGTATGCTACTAGGGCTTTTAATTTTCTGGACAGGCAGAGACAACTATGCAGCAGCAGAAGGTTTAGAGATTCAAGAAGCTGGTAAGCAAATGAAGTGGGGTCTTCCTATGTATCAACTTATTTCAATTGGCTCACTCCTACTTATCCCTCTGTGTTACGTACTTATTCTCAAGAATACTTTTGACTTTAACATTGGTGAAGATGCATATACATTCCCTCTAATGACAGTACTGCTAGTTGGATTATTTGCTTATGTGGCTGGCAGTCTAATTAAAGCTGGTATAGCTGAAGGTCCAGTTTGGAGAGATCGTATGATTGCTCTTGTAATTTTTATGTTCATAAATATCATTTTCTGGGCATGTTTTGAGCAAGCAGGAACTTCTCTTACTCTTTTTGCCGACAGGAACGTTGATAGAGAAATTTTTGGTTGGTTGATGCCAGCTTCTATGACCCAATTCTTCAATCCTTTCTTCATTGTATTATTTGGTTCAATCTTCTCTATTATGTGGGTTAAGCTTGACCAAATGGGCAAAAACCCAAGCATTCCAATGAAATTCTCATTAGGAATACTACAATTAGGACTAGGGTTCTTAATCACATTAGTTGGATTGAAATTCGCAAACGAATCTCACATGGTTCCACTATTGACGCTGGTATTCCTTTACATGCTTCACACAACTGGAGAGCTATTCCTCTCTCCAATTGGATTATCTATGGTAACAAAGCTTGCTCCTAAGAACATTGCTGGAACGGCAATGGGTGGATGGTTTTTGAGCTTTGCTATTGCAAACTACGCTGGCGGATTAATCGCCACTCTTACTGGTGGGCATGGTCACGGTGGTGGTGAAGAATCTACTGAAGTGGTAGCAGAAGCTTCCGCTGGAGCTGAAGAATTAGCTACTGATGCTGTTGCAGACGCTGCAGATACAGTTACAGCTGTAGATTCTACAGTTATACCTAAAGTAACTGATGTTGCAGATAGCTCAGTTGCAACTGTTTCTGAGGTAACTGACACTGTTGTGGCTGAAGTTGCTGAAATTATAGAAGCAATTGATCCTATTCAAGCTGCTGAAGCTGCAAAGGCTGGATTAGAAATGTACACTGGTGTATTCTCAACAATTGGTTGGGTGTTGGTAAGCTTTTCTATTCTAATTGCTCTTTGCTCTAAGCCATTAAACAAACTTATGCACGGAGTTAAATAAGACTAGTAAATACAAAAATTGAAAAGGTGCCTCTTGGCGCCTTTTTCTTTACGTAAATTGCACATTTAATTTAAAAGACATGAGAACTTTAATTGTAGCGGCGATTCTTTGTTTGGGCATCAATTTTAACCCTCTTGCTCAAGAAGCAAAGATTCATTGGATGAGTGTTGAAGAGGTAGAAAAAGCTATGGAGAGTGAAAAGAGGCCTGTTATGATGGACGTATACACAAGTTGGTGCGGACCTTGTAAGATGATGATGGCGAACACCTTTACAAACCCAAACGTAATAAGCTATGTTAACAAGAATTATTACGCAGTAAAGTTTGACGCTGAACACCCTAATAAAGTGGTCTATCAAGGAAAGGAATACAACAATCCTACTTATGACCCTAATCGCAGGGGAAGAAATGGTGTACATGAGCTATCTAGAGCTCTTAAAGTGAACGCATACCCTACTATTGTGTACTTTGACGAGGACTTCAAAATCATAACAGCTAACTCAGGTTATAAACAGCCAAGACAGTTAGAAATGTATCTTAAATTCTTTAACGAAGTATTTTCTAGGGATATAGAGAATGAAAACATTCAAAAGGTTTGGGATAATTACACCTCAAACTTCGCTGGAAGTTGGTAGTATTAAGTACTTGATTTATAGCAAGGCTCACACTATATTTGCAAACCGCTTTTTTAAGCGTACACATTACGTTCAAGCAAATATAATAGGCCCAAATTATGAGTGAAACAGCACGCCTGATTCTAGAAAACCAAGAAGTAAAAATTCCAGTAATTACTGGATCTGAAAATGAAAAAGCTCTAGATATTAGTAAACTAAGAGCATCTACTGGTTTTATCACATTAGATCCTGGCTTCAAAAACACTGGTTCTACTCAGAGTTCAATTACATTCCTTAATGGTGAAAAGGGTATTCTTCGATACAGAGGATATTCTATTGAGGATCTTGCTGAAAAAGCATCGTTTCTTGAAGTTGCATATCTTCTTATTTACGGGGAGCTGCCAAACACGGAAGAATTAGAATACTTTACAAACTCAATAACGCATCACACTCTTCTTCACGAAAATATGAAGAGGTTTTTCGATGCCTTCCCTCTCGGCGCGCACCCAATGGGAATGTTGAGTTCTATGATATCTAGCTTAAGTACTTTCTACCCAGAATCTCAAGAACAAAACCGTTCTTTCTCTGATATAGACAAAACTATCCATAGGATTATTGCAAAGCTTCCAACTCTTGCTGCACAAGCATACAAGCACAACAAGGGACTACCTACTATGTACCCTAAAAATGAATTGAGCTATGAAGGAAACTTCCTTCATATGATGTTTGGTGTACCTACTGAAAAATACGAAGTAAACCCAATTGTTGAGAAAGCATTAAACAAGCTTCTGATACTTCACGCTGATCACGAGCAGAACTGTTCGACAGCAACTGTGAGAGTAGTTGGTTCATCTCAAGCAAACTTGTATAGCGCTATTTCAGCTGGAATTGCTGCACTTTGGGGACCACTCCACGGAGGAGCAAACCAGGCAGTTATTGAAATGCTTGAGCAAATTAGACAGGACGGAGGAGGTTTAGATAAGTGGATTGCAAAAGCTAAAGACAAGTCTGACAGTTTCCGTCTTATGGGCTTTGGACACAGAGTATACAAGAACTTCGATCCTAGAGCTACAATTATCAAAAAAGCTGCTGACGAAGTATTAGAAGCACTTGGCGTACAAGATCCAATTCTAGAAATTGCTAAGCAACTAGAAGAAGTAGCACTTAATGACGAGTACTTTATTCAAAGAGGCCTCTACCCTAATGTTGATTTCTATAGCGGAATTATCTACAGAGCTTTAGGTGTCCCAACGGACATGTTTACTGTAATGTTCGCTTTAGGGCGTCTGCCAGGATGGATTGGTCAGTGGAAGGAAATGATTGAGCACAGTGCTCCTATCGGAAGGCCAAGACAGATATATACAGGTGCAACAGCACGTGAATTTGTTCCTCTAAACAAGAGGTAATCCAAATGGAGGCTTTTGTAAAATCAAATTCTAATAACGGTATTTGTACCGTTGAATTCTTCCATCCAGCATCTAACAGTCTACCTAGAGCCATTCTAGCCCAAATTGTTGATGCAATTTCTTCTGCTGGTAAAAACCAAGACGTTAGGGTAATCATCTTAAAATCAGCAGGTGAACGAGCTTTTTGCGCAGGAGCAAGCTTTGATGAGCTTGTCGCAATTTCAAACGAAGAAGAAGGTCTTCAATTTTTTAGTGGATTTGCTAATGTAATTAATGCAATCCGCCAATGCCCCAAATTTGTTCTGGGTAGAATCCAAGGAAAAGCTGTAGGTGGTGGTGTTGGTCTTGCCGCTGCGGTGGATCACTGTTTTGCAACAAAATTTGCATCGGTTAAGCTAAGCGAACTTGCAGTTGGTATAGGCCCTTTTGTTGTTGGACCAGCCGTTGAACGCAAACTTGGTACATCGGGATTTGCTCAACTTACAATAGATGCAACGTCATGGAAGGACGCTACTTGGGCTGCATCTTACGGATTATATAGTGAAGTTTTTGAGACTGCAGAAGAAATGGATACTTCAATACAAGAACTTGCTTTAAAACTATCTAAGAGCTCTCCTGAAGCTATGTCAGAAATAAAGAAGATGTTATGGAAAGGAACTGAAGACTGGGGTGAACTACTAAAAGAAAGAGCTGCCATTTCTGGACGATTAGTCCTAAGTGATTTTACTAGAAATGCTATTGCAACATTCAAAGCAAAATAGACTCTTTATTAAGCTTAAATAAAAAGCCCGGTATTATCGCCGGGCTTTTCTTTATCCTTAATGTTATCTTACTATCGACAATCTTCTAACCGATGTTCCTTGAATATTGCTTAGCATAACATTGTAAGTTCCTGCAGTTAAACCTCCAAGGCTAAGAACTGTATTGCCTTGCATTATATTGATTTGTTTGTCATATACAATTCTACCTAAACCATCAAGCACCTTAACAACTACATCGTTATGAACTTCTGGCATCTGTATTGTTACTTCTCCAGTTGTGGGATTAGGGAACATTCCAAATGCAAGCGGATTTAAATTAACAATAGTGTTTAATAATACTTCTACTTCTACCAATTCAGTACATCCATTATCGTCTTCAGCTGTTACAGTGTATATACCTGCTGACAAACCGCCTGGGTCAACTTCATTTCCTGAACTATCAGTCCAAACAAAATTGATATCACCAGTTCCTCCAGTAGCTGAAGCAGTACCTACACCAAGTTCTCCTGAAGCATTTTCGTCAGTAGCAGAAGCTGTTATTTCTATAGCATCTGGTTCAGTTACTTCTAAATCTACCTCAACTGAACAATTGTTTTCATCTGAAATAACTACAGTATATAAACCAGCAAAAACTTCAAATACTCCAGTTTCATTTGACTCACCTCCTAAAGTGTACGTTACAACACCTATTCCGCCTTCTGATCCTAGAATTGCAGAACCCATATCACCATAACAAAGTACATCAACTGTTGTGTCTCCTGTTACAGCTAAATAACAACATGAACCATCGTCAATTATCGCATCTTCATCGTAGTTGTTTGCTGATTCATCTGTACAACCTGTACATGAATCATACTCACATGAATCATCGTCATCTGTAGCTAGTTCATTATAATTACAAGCGTCTATATCAGTACAACCTGCAATTTCAAACTCATCACAAACCCCATCACCATCTGTGTCATTAATACAGTTTCCGTCACAATCGTATCCATCATCTGGAAGATTACCATCACAATCACAAGCTCCATCAGCAATTCCATCACCATTACAAATACCACATTCGTCGTATTCGCCAACACAATCGTCTTCATCATCACAAACACCATCAGCATCAGCATCAGCAGTACAATCTCCTCCACATTCACCTAATACATCTTCTTGATTTCCATCACAGTCACAATCCCCTTCTGGGATATCAGCACATCCACATTCGTATATAGCACCTGGACCATTACAAACACCACATTCGTCGTAAACGCCAATACATTCATCCTCATCATCACAAATGCCATCCATATCAGCATCTGCTTCACAATCTCCGCCGCAAATTCCAATTGCATCTAGCACATTACCTGCACAGTCACATTCACCATCAGCAATTCCATCACCATTACATATACCACATTCGTCGTATTCACCTACACAATCGTCTTCGTCATCACAAATACCATCACCGTCAGCATCAGCAGCACAATCTCCTCCACATTCGCCTAAAGCATCATTCTGGTTTCCATCACAATCACAATCCCCTTCAGGTATATCAGCACATCCACAATCATAAATAGCTCCTGGTCCATTACAAATACCACAAGCGTCATAGTCTCCTACACATTCGTCCTCATCATCACAAATACCATCACCATCATCATCAGATTCACAATCACCACCACACACATCTAATGCATCTAAAGTATTTCCATCACAATCACATTCTCCGTCTGCAATACCATCGCCATTACACACTCCACACTCATCGTATTCTCCAACACATGGGTCTTCAATATCACAAATTCCATCACCGTCAAGATCTTCCACACAATCACCATCACAAGTGAAACCAGGCTCAGGGAACTCACAAGAACCATCGTCAATATTAGCTGTGTCGTCGAAATTACACGCTAAAGGGTCTGTACATCCACAAGAATTTGCTTGAGTTCCTGTAATACCTTCAAATGAAAGTGCAACTCTACTAACATCTTCTTGTGATCCATGGTTGAACATTTGAATATTAATAGTCCCAGAAGGAGAACCATTAGTTGTCAATTGCATAACTAAAATCTTCATATCATCTCCTGACACAGCGTTATCTGTGCCATTTGGATCAATAACAAACCATGAACCTCCTATAGAATCATCAATATCAATATTTCCTCCTGCTTCAAACTGTTCAACCCAGTTAAAATCAGTAGACACAATTGATTGAGGAGCAGCTTCACCAGCTCCTGCTCCTTGATCAAGACCAATTGTAACCCAGCTATCAAATTCTAATTCTGGGATGAATGTGTAAACTTCTGGGAACATATCAGAACCCAAATGTGATCCATTAATATGTTGATAGAATGAAGTTGTTGTTGATACATGAAGAGGATCTTCATCGTCACCAAATACTGCAGATAAGAAGTCGTCATTGTGAGGAGTTGTCACATATACTCTATATGTCGACATTCCAGCTAGTTCTCCTACTGAGTGGTCAGCTACAAGCTCAACTTCAAGACCATAACCTTCTGTTCCTGCGTCTGCACATGAACAGTAATCACATGAACCATCGTTTTCAGTAGCATCAACTTCGTAGTTACATGCATTCATATCATTACAACCATCAACTTCTTCTTCATCACAAACTCCATCTCCATCAGAATCGTTTACACAAGATCCATCACAGTTGTACCCCACTTCTGCATAAGTACATGAACCGTCATCTAGTGTTGCATCTTCATCAAAATTACATGCTGTTTCATCAATACATCCTGGAGTCTCTAAAACATCACAGATATTGTTTTCATTTAAATCTTCACAGTAACCATTACAGTCATATGGTGGGTTTGCATATTCGCAAGAACCATCTTCATAATCTGCGGATGGATCATAGTTACAGGCTGTTGAATCAGTACAACCAAATGCTAAGCAAGAAATGTATTCACAAGAACCATCATTCCATTCTGCTAAGGGATCATAGTTGCAAGCAAGAGGGATTGTACAACCTCCTGTTCCAACTATTATTGTTCCCACCATACCAATAGCTGCATGATTACCAATAGAACAATCATAACTATATATACCAGGCACATTGAATGTGTATACACCCATACACACTCCATTTGTATTTCCATTAACAGCTGCTAAGGAAAATGCTTCAGGGTTATTAAATGGTTCGTCTGTAATTGAGTTTGTAATACCATTCACATCGTGATATCCACCTATATTAGACCAAGCAATAGTCGAACCAACTGCAATAGAGACTTCATTGGGTGTGTAGCTGTAATTTGAAACTAAAATCAACTCATCTGCACCAGAACATAGATCATCGAACTCACATGTGCCATCATCTGTTGTTGCATTTGGGTTGTAATTGGATGCTGAAGTGTCAGTACAACCATACACCTCTAAAGCGTCACATATATCGTTTTCATTTACGTCATCACATTCACCATTACAATCATATGGTGGGTTTGCATATTCACAAGTTCCATCTTCATAAATTGCATCTGGGTCGAAATTACAAGCAGTTTCATCAGTACAACCAAGAGCCAAACACGAAATGTATTCACATGAACCGTCATTCCATGTAGCAAGTGGATCAAAGTTACAAGCTTGAGAAATTGTACAACCAAAAACTTCTAATACGTCACAAATATCATTTTCATTGACATCTTCAAGACAGTTACCATCACAATCTAGATAATCTTCCTCTGGATAAGTACAGCTTCCATCATCCTCTGTTGCATCAGCATCGTAGTTACATGCAAGTGCATCTAAACAGCCGCCTCCAGAAGGAGGCACTACTGCTTCAAATTCACCAGCTCCACAGAATGAAACTGCAAGTTGGAGTTGGTCTCCCCCTACCCCAAGAGGGAACAGTTGATAGTTAAGAGATCCACATAATTCGCCAGTTGTAGTAACCTGCATAATTAAAACTCTCATGTTTTCATCTGGCAAGCCATTGGATGCAGTGTTTAAAACGTAATACGATGATCCAGTCAAAGTATTTGACTCAACAAATGTTGAAGCATCAACAATAAAAAACGGAGAAATTTGCTGTGAAGAATCCTCGACAAGAGATGGATCAGCCTCATCCCCTACCGCTGGACCCGTTAATCCAATTGTTGCATATGTATCATCTGCCATTTCAGGGTAGAATGGTAAAAACATAGGGTTGATACCAGAAGCGTTCCAACTAGCATTGAAAGCATTATTGTATACACCTGCCGTTGCTTCAATTGACAATGGCATCTCATTATTTCCAAAAACTGCACTCATTCTATCAGTTGGATCCACCATATTGACGTAAAGTCTGTATGTAGTACCCTCTACTACAGCAGGAGTACTTTCCTCTACACTCAATGAATACTGAGATGTTAATGGCATTGAAATGCCGGCAAGTAAAATTAGATTAAGGCAAAGATGTTTAAATGCACTCATTTTGATAGGTTGTAATTATGACTTAAAGATATGAATTGTATCTGACAAAATACCTGTAGTCAATTCAAAACTTCACATGAGTTTGTACAAAAAAAGAAGGGAGACATAAATGCCTCCCTTCTACTTGTATTTAAAAGTATTAATTTGCTTTTATCAATTGTATTGATGATGGCATACCGTTTGAAATTACATTCAACCTGTACATTCCACTTTCTAATCCGCTAAGATCAACAACTGTATTGAATGAAGAACCAGTCTCATTCCAAACACCTGAATCGATTGTACGACCAAGTCCGTCTACAATATTGTAAACCACATCATCACCAAGTGAACCTTGCCACATTACGTTGAACAATCCATTACTTGGGTTGGGAAAAACTGTAATTTCAATACCATTTGGCAATTCAAATACAGATGAAATTACGAACTGTTCAACTACAGTACAACCATTTCCATCAGTTACTTCTAACGTATAAGTTCCAGCTGAAACTCCATCTAGATCTTGTGTATTTGTACCATTAACTCCAGGTCCTGACCAAGAGTATGAATAATCCGGCGTTCCTCCAGAAATATTGACCGCAATAGATCCCTCACTATTATCAGTTGGATCATCCGTTACAATACCAGTTACTATAAGTTCTGCTGGCTCATCAATAGTAGCTGAAACTGTTGTTTCACAAGCGTTTCCATCCTGAACGTAGAATACGTAATCACCAGCTGAAAGATTTCCAAACTGAGACTCAGATGAGTAGTTGTTATCATCATCAGAATATGAGAATTCACCTGTACCTCCAGTAGCTGATACTACAACCGATCCATTTGAGTCTCCGTTACACAATACGTCAACAGTTTCAGTTGTCACCTCAATTGCTGGAGCGTTTTCAACTTCTACTACTTCATTTGCTGTACAACCGTTTGCGTCAGTGACTTCGATTGTGTAGAATCCTGGCGCTAAACCATCAAGATCATCAGTACCGGTTACGCTTTCATCGTCAATACTTACAGAAAACCCTCCAGCTCCCCCTGACGGTGACCATTCAATAGAACCATCTTCATCATCAGTACATGAAACTGGTGTAGAATCTGAATTAACTAAAATCGGATCAGGACCAATAGTAATTTCTTCGGCGGCAGATCCAGTACACCCATTAATATCGATGGCTTCAACTAAGTAAGTGCCACCAGAAACTTCAATTGGGCTTGATTCATACGTTTCTCCATTAATTAAGAATTCATTTGTAGTTGGTGCAGCACCACCTGTAATTGCAGCTACAATAATGCCATCAGCAATATCTGCACATGATGCATCTGAATATCCTGTAATGTATACATTAATAGCTGGAGGGTTGTTAATCTGAACTGGCAATGAGTTGTCCAAACAACCGTTTTCATCAACAGCAATAATTGTGTAAGATCCCTCACCTAAGTCAGTATATGTCATAGTCGATGACATTGTAGAAGAATCATCACCTTGGAAATAGAATTGAAGATCGCCTGTACCACCTGTACTTTCAACTTCAATGATAGCATCGTTGATGTCATTACAAGACATTCCTTGAGTAAGAGAAGCATTAACAACTAATTCTGGAACTTCTGGAACTTCAACAATCTGAGATACAGAACAACCTGCATCATCAGTAACCATGACATAGTACTCACCACCAAAAAGATTGTTGAAGTTTCCAAAATTAGAAGCAGTCTCATCGTCCTCTCCTAAGTAGTAGTAATCATCACCTTGAGCCCCAGTTGCGCTAATAGTTAGGCTACCATTGTTATCTCCTGGACATGTTGGGCTAACTGATGATTCTACGATTAATTCTAAAGTACACGGAAGCACACATGAATAATCATCAACAGTTGCAATTGGATCATAGTTCGTAGCATTTTCATCTGTACAACCAAACACCTCTCCTGGATTTGAACAGAATCCCAAGCCATTTAAATACTCATTATTGTCTTGATTACCTCCAGTAAAAACCTGAAGGTTAAATACGCCACAGAAAGAACCGTTTGTTGTGATTTGGGCTAGTAAAATTTTATTGTCTTCACCTCCAAACTGAGGGTATTCAACTGTACATGTAGCATCATCATTTGGATTACATGGCATTGGATTAAACCATGATCCACCTATTGGACTATCTACATAGAAAGAACCAATAGCAGTGAAATCAGCAAATGCATCTGAAAAACCAATGTGGCTTATATCGCCATTATCTGCTGCAGACATTAATCCAATAGTTACCCAAGAATCAAATTCTAGAGAAGGTAGAACTGGAAACATTGCTGGGTTAATCTCCTGCCCAAGGTTGAAAGAGGGAGTAGAGTGGTAAATATCACCTTCAACAGAAAGACCAAGAGGATTAGATGCATCACCATATACAGCAGAAACAAAATCTTCCGGATTAGTTGTATTTGCATAAACGTGATAAGTTGTAAAACCAGTTAAATCATCGGTTCCAACCACTCCAGAGTGAACAATATATTCCTCAACAGAAATACCAGTTATTTGACCTTGGAGACCAAGAGTGCAAAATAGACTAGCAAAAAATAGCAAATGCTTCATAAATAG
>JAYZNI010000091.1:0-11193 GCA_036152255.1 Bacteroidota bacterium
GGATGGAACGGTGCTGAATACTTTGTATTCGATCTTAACTCAGGTGATCAAGTAGCTTCAGGTTCTCTTGATGCAGCATTCAATGGTGATGGTGTAACTTCTGGTTACGACCTTATCTGTCTTGCACCAGGTTGTTACAATGTTCAGGTTACTGAAGGAACATTCCCAACTGAAGTTGGAGTTTCTCTTACTGACCAGTTCGGAAATAACTACGGTTCATTCGGTGCTGGAGCAACTTACCCAGTTGACTTCCTTCTTACTGGAACTTGTGGATTCGAAGGTTGTACTAGCACAACAGCTATTAACTACAACATTAGTGCTACAATTGATGATGGTTCTTGTCAAGAGCCACCAGCAAATGACCAACTTGATAACGCAGAGCCACTATTCTGTGGTGCATTCGCTTCTGGTACACTTCTATACGCGACTGACGATCAAGGTTTAATTGGAACTGAGTTCGGTAATGCTACTGTTTCTTCTGCAGGTGTTTGGTACGTATTCAATTCTGATGCTGACCAGCAGGTTATTGTAAGCACATGTGATACTCCAACTAACGAAGGGGAAACTAACTACACTGGCGATACTAAACTACATGTATACACTATGGATGCTGATGGCGGATTAAACGCTATTTCATCTAATGACGATGGATGTGCCACTGGTTTCCTTTCTACAGCTGCTTTCAACGCTGTTACTGGTGCTGACTACTACATCTACGTAAGTGAGTTCTCTGCAACTACTTTCGGAGACGACTTCGTGATTTCTGTTGAGTGTATTGATTGTGGAGATGCTCCGTCTAACGACAATTGTGACGGAGCTGTTGCTCAAGTAACAGGTGTCACTTTCACAGGTTCAACTTGTTGTGCTTCTGCTGAATCAATGCCGCTTGGATGGGCAGGATTCGGAACAGCTTACGGTGTATGGTTCACTTTCAACTCTTCTGATTTCGATACTTTCTACTTTGATGCTACTAACACAACAGATGGACAAACTCTTGGGTTTGTTATGATGGAAGGTAACTCATGTGAGGATCTTGTAGGATTCGTTGGTTGTCAATTTACTGGTACTTGTGCTGGTTCTGTTGAAGGATTCCTTCCACAGCTTACACCTAATACAGACTACTGGTTCCTTGTTTACAATACTGATCCAACAGCTTGTGGTGAATTCGAATTCACTACTACTGGTATCAACCTTGGTTGTACTGATGCAACTGCGAACAACTTCGATCCAGATGCTAACCAGGATGATGGTTCTTGTGACTTCGACGGAGTTGTTCCAGTAAACGATATTTGTGCTGACGCAATCACTCTTGAATGTAACACAGTTACAACTGGTTCAACTGGTGGATCTACATCAATTGGTGCTCCAGTAGGATTAGAAGGATGTGAAGTAAGTCCAGGTACTGGTGTTTGGTACACGTTCGTTGGTAATGGTCAACTACACAACCTTAGCACTTGTGGTTCAGCTATTGATACTAAGATTAACATCTTCACTGCTGATATCGAATGTGGTGGTGGTTCTGTTGATGTGCCGCCAGCTGATGCATGTGGTGATGGACTTGTTACTGTTGCCTACAGTGTAGACGGTGGTTCATGGCAGTCTGAAGTTAGTTGGTCACTTGTTGATGCTGATGGAAACGAAGTTGCTGCAGGTGGAGCACCATCTAGTGGTTCTTTATGTCTACCAGAGGGAGATTATACTCTTAATATGAATGATGCTTTCGGTGACGGATGGAACGGAAACGCGTTTATCGCCTCAAATGGCCTTGGTGATACTATCGGTTTTGCTAGCCTTGATGCTGTTAATGATGATGGTATTGCTGGAAGTGCTACTATTAGCGTTGCAGCTTATTCTATGGAGCCTATATTCATTGCTGGTGACTTCGGTTGTTTCGCTTCTGCTGTTGGTTCTGATGGAACAGGTGCTTGTACACTGTTCGATTCCGACGATGTAAACTTTGAGTTTGTTTCAACGGAAGGACAACTATATTACGTATACGTAGGTGCACAGGATGCTGACGGTAACCCAATGACTGACGATAACGGAACATTCGATATTGTATTCGACTGTGCTCCAGTTGTTGAAGGTTGTATGAACCCAGCTGCTTGTAACTACGATGAAAATGCTAACGTTTCTAATGACTCGTGTGACTTCTGGTCATGTGTTTGTGATGGCGAAGAAGGTGTTGCAGTTATGCTTAATATGCAAGATGCATTTGGTGATGGATGGAACGGCGCAGGCTACACTATCTCTGATCTTATGGGTAACCTCGTTGCTGAAGGTTCACTTGATGATGCTCAGTACTTCGTTGACAATGACAACTTCGCAGGTCCAGAGAGTGGATTTGATATGATTTGTCTTGCTGCTGGTTGTTACATCATCGACGTAACTCCTGGTGATTGGGCTGCTGAGGTAACTTGGAATCTAATGCTAGAGGATGGTACCACACTAGTCGCTGGTGGTGCTCCAGATTCACAGACTATCTCTGTAGGTGGTGCTATATGTGGATGTACGGATGCAGGAGCTTGTAACTACAACCCAGATGCTACTGACGAGGACGGATCTTGTGAATACGAGACTTGTGCTGGATGTACAGACTCTGCATCTTGTAGCTACGACGAAACAGCTACTATCGATGATGGTTCTTGTTGTTACTCTAACTGTGTTGATATAGAAATGTTCGATAGCTTCGGTGACGGATGGAACGGTGCATCATACGTACTTACTACAGTTGACGGTGTCGAAGTTGGAACAGGTACAGTCGAAGTTGGCACAAATGCTACTGACTCATACTGTCTAGCAGATGGTTGTTACACAATCTCTGTTGACGAAGGTACTTGGCCAGGTGAGGTCTCTTGGAACGTACTTGGTGCGTTTGGAGGTTTAGTATCTGGAGTGGCAGCTACAACTATTACATTCAACGTTGGTACTGGTGACCAGTGTGTTGTAGGTTGTGATATCTCTTGTGCATGTAACTACGATCCAGCAGCTAACATCTCTGACGTTGAGCAGTGTGTATTCGAAGGCTGTGACGGATGTACTTACCCAGATGCATCTAACTACGATGAAACAGCAGTATCTGATAATGGTACTTGTGAATTCGATATTGCAAACCCATGTCCTGCGGATCTTAACGGAGACGGATCGATCACTACTGGTGACCTTCTTATCTTCCTAGGAGCGTTCGGTACGATTTGTGAATAATATCGACATCGTATAACTACTGATATAAGAAAGGCCCCGCATTGCGGGGCCTTTTTGTTACACTATACTTTACAATAAAAAAGCCTCGCCACTGCGAGGCTTTTTAGTTTTATCATAAAATTTTTCTATCCCATCCAAGAACCGTTGTTTATGTCAATTGTTACGCCTGTGATTGATCTTTGGCTTCCTGAGAAAAGATAATTGACTAGAGAAGCGATTTCTGATGGCTCGCTCATCCTTCCAGTTGGTAGGACGCTGCACACTTCGCTTAACATTTCGTCATACGACTTGCCAAGCATATCGGCATGTCCTTGAATGCTAGATCTCGCCATAGCTGTATCTACCCACCCAGGTGCAATTGCGTTTACCAGTATTCCGGATTTGGACCATTCAACTGCAAGACCTCTAACGAGTCCCATAATTGCAGTCTTTGAGCTTATGTAAGCAGGAAGACCAGGTACACCAAAGCGTGCTAGACAACTAGATGTGATAGCAATATGTCTTAAATCAATACCTGCTTCACCAGCTTTTAATAACCATGGGTAAGCTGCCATACAGGTGTTGTAGGCTCCAGTAAGATTAATATCGATTATTTTCTGCCACTTATCATCCGGGCCAAAAACGTTTGGTCCGCCAATTCCTGCATTTGCAAAAACACCAACAAGTGGGTGAGATTTAAGATTGGCTTCTGAGCTATCTAAGAATGATATTAACTGATTTTTATCGCTTACATCTACTGATGCGATAGAATGTGAAGAAGAATTTTCAAGAGAATTAAGCACTTCTTGAAGTTTTTCTATTCTGCGTCCTAGTAGTAGTAGTCTTGTGTTTGGCCTAGAAGCAAGTAATTCAGCAGTGGCTTTTCCTATGCCAGAGCCAGCACCAGTGATAAGAATTGTATGCATATGACAAAGGTGGGGTTAACTTTGCAAATATGAGGCATAATTTAAGTGATACTAACGAACTTATCAGGGATAGGAGAACTATTTTCCCAGAAAAGTATTCTTCTCGAAAGGTTCATAAGGAGGTAGTTGAGGAAATCTTGCGTAATGGGACTTGGGCTCCAACGCATGGTATGACGCAGCCATGGAGATTTAAGGTCTTTATAGGTGAAGGCGTTAAAAGGATAGGAGTGAGGTTACCTATTTGGTATAAAAATTTCATAGGCGAAGAAAAATTCAGCCAAAAGAAATTTGAGAAACTCGAAGCAAGAGGTGAAAAATGTTCGGTAATAATCGCTGTTACTATGGTTCCGGATTCTACAGGAAGAATACCAGAGGTTGAGGAAATTGAAGCTGTTGCTTGCGCAGTCCAAAACATGTACCTCACTTGTACTGCTCATGGAATAGGAGCATTTTACTCTACACCTGGATTTTTATACACTGAAGAGGTTAAGGAGTTTTTAAACTTGGAAGAAGGGGGAAGAGTTTTGGGATTATTTTACTTGGGATATCCAGAAGGAGATTGGCCTAAGAGTCATAGAAAACCTTTGGAATACGTAACAGAATGGATTGAGGAGTGATGCGTTGGACTAATTACTTTCTCCACCCAGGCGATAATCGCTACTATGTATTTACTTTTAGAGAAGAGGAACACGCTGAGAGGTTTGGGCTTGCTCTTGAAAAGGATGGGATTCCTTTTGAGAGAAACGAGAAAGAGTTTGGTGTTCCAAGGACACATTTTAATGAAGCATTAAGACATAACCACCTATTACACGCAGATATTAGAAAGCCTTTTATTGAAAATAAAGGGTTGAGGTGGACTATGCTAATTGTTACTGGAGCCATGTTGCTTCTTGCAATTGTTGGTGCTTTTTCTTCAAAAGCTTATGGCCAGCAGATGGATTCTAAATTTGGGTGGGAGCTTGCTGTGCAAGGTCGAGTCAGTATGCCATTTGAAATTGCTGGAGTTGAATCTCATATTGTTAGTAATGATACTCTTACTGCTACTTGGGGGCCTTTGGTAAGCCAAAGTTTTGGGGTTAGGATTAATAATCGCCTTAGAGATAGTTGGACTATTGGCACAGGGATTATGTGGATTAGGAGAAACTACAGTGTTGTATTCGATTACTCTAACGATGGACTAAGTACTCCATTGAATACTAGCGATACAATCAACTTATTAAGGTCAATGAGTTATAGAATTCCAATAGTTGCAGAAACCAGAGTAAATCTGGGTAAGGGATATTTTGTAACAGCAGCAGGTGGTATTGGAATTGAATTTAGCCCATCAGACGCTTTCGTTAATGACTACACAGAGGGGACAAATGACGACCCAAGTAATCCGCCTAGGGATTACGAGGCTTATTTAGGAAGATTAAATGACTTAGTGGCCTTCCCATTTATGGCAGAACTTGGGATTGAAAAGCAACCCAAAGTTGAAGCCCCAGGCTTTTATCTTGGTGTGTTTTGGTCTAGATCAATAACAGATGATTATTGGACAGAGGCCAAATGGGACTCATCTAAAGAACAAATTTCTGGAGAAACTATAAGAGGCGCATTTGCTTCAACTATGGCTGGCATAGAATTAAGAATCTTATTGAAGTAGAATTACCCGTTGAGGATTTCTCTTACGAATCTGGAAATCACCTTTCCATCTGCTCGGCCTGCCATTTCACTTGAGGCAATTCCCATAACCTTACCCATATCAGCCATTGAACTAGCTCCAACATGAGTAATTATTACACTGACTTTTTCCCTTACTTCATCTTCAGTCAAAGCCTTAGGTAGAAAATCAGCTAGAACTTCAGCTTGGGCTAATTCATCCTCAACTAAATCTTCTCTACCTTGTCCTTTGTAAACTTCAGCTGTATCTAATCTTTGGCGTTGAAGTTTGCTAAGAATCTTAATTACCTCGCTATCATCAAGCTCGTCAGATGTGCCTGTCTTTGTTTGCTCTAGGACAAATTTAGATTTTGCATCCCTAAGAGTTGCGAGTCTAACCTTGTCTTTGTTGCGCATAGCATCCTTGATGCCGTCGACTACTTCTTTATATAATGACATTAATCTACGTTATCGTGTAGGAATGGATTATCGTCTCTTAACTCAATCTTTCTTTCACCGTTTTCATCTACTTCCTCATTGATAGAAAAGTGGCTAACTGATGATTCAGAAGAATGGCTAACATCATCAAGACTTACGTTTCTTCTCTTATAAGCAGGTTCATTTTCGAGATCAGCAATTCGACCTGGTAATCTAAGCTTCATCTTAACGTCATTAAGAGTTCGTTTTACCTGGCTTTGTCTTTCAAGGAAAGCCTCACGCGCCTTTTTCTTGTTTTCTTCCAATGATGCAGCATCAGCTGTAGAAGTTGTAAATTCTGGTGTTGAAGGTTCTACATTAATAACACTTGGCTCAGACTCAATATTTTCAGTTAGAGCTGGAGTTTCATCTAGGTTGTGAATGATTTTTTCTTCTTCAACTTCTTCTGTCAATTGGACTTCTTGAACATCATGAATTTCTTGTGCTTCTTCAATAGCTTCTACTTTTTCTTCATCATCTGATGTGTCTGAAAATAGATCAGTTTGAGGAGCTTCTGCAGCAGGTATTTCTTCAGGAGTAGAAACAGGAGTTTCTACTGGCTTTGTTACCTCTGTTGCTTCATCACCAAGCTTATGAATAATCTTTCTCGGTGCAACAGGTTCAGAAGTAGTTGTAATCTCGTGTACCTCAAATCCCGTTGCAATTACAGTTACGCAGACATCTTCAGTAAGATTTTCGTCAATTGCATAACCCCAAATTACTTCAGCACTTTGGCCTGCAGCATCTTGGATGTAATCAGTGATTTCCATGATTTCGTCCATAAGGATTTCATTAGAGCCAACAGTAATATTTAGAAGTACCTGGCGTGCACCTGTAATATCGTTATCATTTAGAAGTGGGCTTTCGAGAGCAAGGGTTACAGCCTTCTGAGCTCTTCCTTCACCAGAAGCTGAACCAGCTCCCATGATTGCATTTCCGGCATTCTTCATTACAGTTTGTACGTCATTCATATCGACGTTGATTTGTCCTGTACGAGTAATTACCTCGGCAATACCCTTTGCAGCAGTACAAAGAACTTGGTCTGCGTTTATGAATGCTTTAGAGATGCTTTGATTTCCGTATAGCTCTCTTAATTTGTCATTGCGTATTACAAGTAGAGTATCTACTGCTTCTCGCATATTATCTAGTCCTTCCTTTGCTTGATCTGATCTTTTCTTTCCTTCAAATCGGAATGGAACTGTTACAATTCCTACTGTTAGGATGTCTAATTCTTTACAAGCTTGTGCAATAACTGGCCCAGCACCTGTACCTGTTCCGCCACCCATTCCAGCAGTAACAAATACCATTCGAGTGTCTGATCCTAAGATCTCGATCAAATCGTCAAGATTTTCTATAGCGGCATTTTTCCCTACTTCAGGAATTGAACCTGCTCCCATGCCGGCAGTTAGAGTTGACCCAAGTTGAACTTTTAGAGGAACAGGGCTTATATCTAGTGCTTGCGAGTCTGTGTTGCAGACTACGAAATCAACACCTTTGATTCCTTGTTCAAACATTGTGTTTACGGCGTTCGAGCCGCCGCCACCCACACCTATAACCTTGATAGGTGAGTTTGATGATTTTGGTAGAGCAAATTCCATGAGAATATTTTTTGGGGTTGTGGGCTTAGTAATCTTGTTCTTCTTGTTCAAACCAAGTCTTGATGTTATTCAAGAACTTGTCCATGAATCCATTTCTCTTTTCCTTCTTTTTGTCACGTGGTTCTTTTTTGTCACTTTCTGTAAGTCGTACATCTTCATATCCTCTGATAACGAGCCCCACACCAGTAGAGAATGATGGGATGTTTGTATCAGATGGTGGTTCGTGCAAATGCTCGTTTGGATATCCAACTCTGCAGTCCAAACCTGTTACGTATTGAAACAGCTGAGTGATATGTCTTAATTGAGATCCACCACCAGTAACTACAATTCCTCCTATAAGCTGGTCACCAAAACCAGAGGCCTTAATCTCGTAGTGAACGTGCTCAATTATTTCTGTCATCCTTGCTTCGATTATGCTAGCAAGGTTTTTTAGACTTATTTCCTTTGGTGGGCGACCCTGTAAACCAGGGATGCATACTAATTCGTTTTCTTTCATCTCCTGAGAGAGGGCAGAGCCAAACTTACACTTGAGTTTCTCAGCGTGTTTTGCCATGATTGTACACCCGTTGCTTATATCTTGGCTTATTGCTTTACCTCCAAATGGAATTACTGCAGTGTGCCTGATTATTCCGTCTTGGAAAATTGCAATGTCCGTAGTTCCACCACCTATATCGATTAAGGCAACTCCTGCTTCTTTTTCCTCTTCAGTCAGTACAGATGAAGATGAAGCAAGTGGCTCCAGTACGAGTTTGTCTAATTCAAGACCTGCTTTAGAAACACATTTAACAATATTTTTTGCAGCGGCAATATCTCCAGTGATGATATGAAAGTTTGCTTCGAGCCTAACACCAGCCATACCTACTGGATCTTTAATCCCAGGTTCAGAGTCAACAGTGAATTCCTGTGGAAGCACGTGAAGAATTTGTGCGCCAGGAGGCATTACTAGCTTGCTCATATCATCAACAAGTTCGTTGATGTCTGATTGTGCGATTTCATCCTCAGTTTCTTCACGAGTAATCATACCTCTATGCTGTAAGCTCTTGATATGCTGCCCTGCAATACCAACATTTACAACTTTAATCTCTACGCCTGAATCCTCTTCCGCAGCTTTAACTGCTGCCTTGATAGACTGAACTGTCCTGTCTATATTTGACACAACACCACGGCTCACACCTACTGATTCACTTTTTCCGTAACCAAGAATTTCAATTTTCCCGTGTTCGTTTCTTTGGCCTACAAAGCAGGCAATTTTTGTTGTACCTATATCAAGTCCAACTAAGATTTCAGGATCTATTGAGTTCAGTTCTTGTTCCATGGCAATTTAATTGAGGTGGGCATATTTGGTGGCAATAACTTGGCCTTTGTAGCTTAAGTCAATGCGACTGTAATTTTTGAGGTTTCCTGTTTTAACCTGCTCTCGGTAAAACGTGATTAAATTTTTTTTTTGCTCTTCTACATTTTGACCAGAGCCAATAAAAATTGGGCAGCCTATGCGAGGGAGGATTTTAATATCTCCAGAAGGATCCACTATGATTTGGTCTATGAGAGAAGCCCAAAACTCATCCCCACTCACCGAGTTCAAAAACTTCAAGCCAGCATCAGCTTCGTTGATGTCCTTTGCGTGAATGATAGGAACTCTTGAAGAATGCACAGGATCCAAAGGCATAGGAAGCCCCAACTCATCGATATAGAAATCGGGGCCTTGCTCTGGGTGAACTCTAACTTGAGGTTGCTTTTGGGTTAATACGATGTTGAGCTCGCCATTTAGAGTAGGGTAAACGCTAGCCTTTCTCACAGAAGGAATAAGCATAAGATGATCGTACAATTCTTTCAGCGGGAGTTTGTCCTCGTATAAACCTACGATAGGACCATAAGTATCTAAGTGAGTTCTAACTCTTGCTGAGTTTAAGAACAAACTGTTTTCTGCATCTGTTATTGAAATTTTAATAGATTCTACTTTTCTCGACCCGCTATCTAAAGTTGCCAAACTCACAAGCGTAGTTATACCAGCTGTGAGCAGAATAGTTAGTGTTATTTTGAGAATCTTAGATTTCATGGTCGCTTTAGGCGTCCATGGAAGTAAATTCTTTCATCTTGGGAACTATGGTGTCGATATCACCTGCGCCAAGAGTCAAAACGACATCCACGGAGTATGCCTTTAAGTTCTCGAAGATGGAATTTATCGTCGATAGTTCAGCGTGGGTGCCTGAGATGTTATTAAGTATCAATTGTGTATTTACTCCTTCTATTGGCTCCTCTCTTGCAGGGTAAATTGGCAAAAGAATAACCCTATCAGATTTAGCTAATTCTTTGCAAAATCCTTCTAGTTGATCTTTAGTTCTAGAGTAAAGATGTGGTTGGAATATTGTGGTAAGATGCCTTCCAGGAAAATGTTCCCTAACGGCCTCAATTGTTTTTGCTATCTCAGTAGGATGATGAGCGTAATCGTCAATGTAGACTTTGCCAGGGGAATTTACATGTATTTGGAATCTTCTATATATTCCAGGAAATGATTTTAATTGCTCTTTAATTACATCAGATGTCACACCTGCAATATGTGCTAAAGCTGATGCGCCAACAGCATTTTCAAGATTGTGCTCTCCAAATAGAGGAAGGTCTATTGATTCAATTTTAGTAGATCCATTATCAAAGCTTAAAGAGCAAGAAATTCCAGTTGTTTTATGCTCTATATCGTAGGCCAAATAGTCACACCCATGTTCAAAACCGTAAGTTTCAACACCCTCGAATTCAGATTTTATGTGTGAGGCGACAAGAGTTTTTCCTGTGATTTGGCTTTGGAAAATTCTAAACCCTTCATTGAATTTTTTTGGCGTTCCATAAATGTCTAAATGGTCAGGATCTAGTGATGTTATAAGGCCATGAGTAGGGTGTAAGTGGTGGAAACTTCGGTCAAATTCGTCAGCCTCTATTACTGTCCATTCTGCATGAGGACTTTGGTAGAGATTTGAATTATTTGCAGTTGTGATTCCTCCGATAAAGGCGTTGCAACCTTTTGGGGAGCCGTCTAAAATATGGGCTAGAATACCAGTAGTTGACGTTTTACCGTGTGTTCCAGCGATTGCTAGGGACTTATTTTCAGAGGTGATTTTCCCCAGTAATTCAGCGCGTTTTACAGCACGATGTCCCAGGCTTTTTAAATGCGAAAGTTGCTTGTGATTTACCGGAACAGCAGGTGTGTAGACTAGTAATAAATCATCAGTATTTGCTTCACTTACATCTTTTGGGATACAGTGGATTTCGTCTTCAAAATTTATTTCTATCCCTTCAATTTGAAGGAAATCAGTAAGCCTAGTTTTAACCTTGTCGTATCCTTTTACAACCAACCCCACTTTATTCAAGTAGCGAGCTAA
>JAYZNI010000092.1:0-7061 GCA_036152255.1 Bacteroidota bacterium
CTGGGAAAAGATGAGGGATAGAATTGCTGCTGCAGCTGCCATTGGTGCAATGGGAGTTGATGCTGCTGGTTCTAAAATTGCAACTCAGTTGTCTATTGGAGCAGCTGTTGTCATTGGAGCAGCTTCAATGTGGATAGCCCAAAACTTCATTGAACTTGAGGGGGATATTTCAGAAGATTTTACAACTGAAGTTGTTATTGAGGACGAAGCCCAAATTCCAACTGAAGAAACTGCTGCATCTATTGACTTGTCAGATAACACATCTTCAGAATCTAATGATGTACATAACTCAGAATTGTCAAAAGAGGTAGATTCTAAAAACAACTCTTCTGAGTCGTTTACAAATTCAAAAACAGCATATTCTTTAACTGATAAATCTAATAACTCAAATGATGAGAGTATGGAAAATGAGGTAATTGGTGATACAGATGAACCATCTGTTGAAATCGATCCTGTTGTGGAGGAAGTGCCTTTTAATTCATCAACCCAAACCTCTTGTGTAGGAGCTCAAGTAGAGTTTGAAGTTGAAGGGTCAGACATTAAAATGAAATATCTTTGGAACTTTGGGGATGGTAGTTTTTCTTCTGAACCAAATCCTACTCACACTTATGAAATGCCTGGAATTTATGATGTTACATTATCTCTCATAACTCCAGCAGAGGGTGCAATTAAGACTAGGACTATTGAAAATTTAATTACAATAAATCCTCAGCCTGAGGCACACATGTCGTGGACATTCCCCAGGATTATAACAGGCAACAAAGTTCCAGTTGAATTAGTCGATAAGACTCTTGATGCAAATGATGCAACTTGGATTGTAGACGGTGAAATTTTAGGATCTTCAAGTCCTGTTCTTAATAACCCTGGCAAATATCAAGTAAACTTAATTGCAAGCAACCAATTTGGATGCCAAGACCACACTTCAAACGAAGTTATAGTTGGCAATAGAAATCAACTGAATGCACCTGCTAGATTTAGCCCTGATGGTGATGGTAGATATGATAGCTTCATTCCTTTTGGACTGAAAGGAATGACAGAAAAATGGGAGCTTGTAATTGCGGATGACCAAGGAATTGAGGTCTATTCAGCAACATCTTTTGACTCTCCTTGGACAGGGAAATTAGCTAATGGAGAATTAGCTGAAAATGCATCAACTTACTTTTGGACAGTTGTTTGTGTAGACTTCGATGGTAACCAAAGAGTCTATTCAGATAAAGTTGTGGTTGAGAGGTAATTAAACGTACTCTGCTGGTAAGAGTGCAACCATTTTAAATTTTGCGAGATTTTTAATAGGTGTGATTTCGTATCTTGCACTATTGAAAACGTCGCAATTCATGAAGTTTTTTAAAACATTATTTGTAGGAACATTCACCCTTTTAGTTTCAAATACTTTTTACTCTCAAAATACTTTGATATTTGATGGTGAAGTACAAATGTGTGATGGAGTGTTTGTTGATGATGGAGATGGCGGACCATACACCGAAGGCGATTATACATTCACAATTTGCCCAGATAATCCAGGGGATGCTGTATCAATTGAATTTGTTGCTTTTTTACTTGAGACAAACCCAAACCCAAACAATAGCGATTACCTTTCTATTTACGATGGACCTGATGCAACTGCTAATAGTTTAGGCGATTATACTGGTGGGGCCCTTCAAGGATTACCTGTAACAGCAACAGTTAATAATCCAACTGGTTGCTTAACTTTTGTTTTCCAAAGTACCGGAACTAATACTGGTTGTGGAGGTGGAGGATGCCCTGGATGGGAAGGATTAATTTCATGTACTACTCCATGCGACCCTCCTACATCAGCTTCAGCTATTATGGATCCGGACCCAATTGATCCAGATATTCAAAGTGTTGGAGTATGTATTGGCCAAACAATAGAATTCGCAGATGTTGGATCAGTTGCGGGCGCAGGGTTTACAATAGAAGAATGGAATTGGGATTATGACGATGGAACAATTGATGTTGAAACAAGTGGAGGTAGTGTGTTCCATACATTTGATGAGCCAGGTGAGTATATTGTCAATCTATCTGTAATTGACAACAATGGTTGTGCATCTTTAAACGTTCAGCCTCTTCAGGTTCTTGTTAGTACGATTCCTATTTTCAATGCTGTTTCTACTTCTCCATTATGTGTAGGAAGTCCTGGTTTTATTGATGGAAACCCAGTTCAGTCAGTAACATGGACAGCTCTTCCACCACAGGTAGTTGCAGGTGAAACATATCTAGCTGATGGTGCAGGATTCTCGTATTCAAGTGACTTAAATTTTGACTTTTTTGATGATGGAGCTACACTTGAAGATTGTGATGATCTTCTTTCGGTATCTCTAAATATCGAGCATAGTTACCTAGGTGATTTAGCTATTAGCATACAATGTCCAGACGGCACTTTAGTTGACATTCTAACATTTCCAAATGGTGGTGGAGGTTGCTTCTTAGGAGAAGCAGTAGATGATGGTACAAACTTGCCAGGAACAGGGTATAATTACGGATGGTCTCCAAATCCAGATATAGGCACTAACATTGATAATGCTGACAATTGGACAATGACAGCATATACTGACAATGGTGGAAATGCAATGAATAATAACATTGTAAATCCTGGAATATATACCCCAGAAGGTGATTTATGTGACCTTGTTGGGTGTCCTTTAAATGGAACGTGGACCATTTCAATTCTTGATAACCTTGCAATTGATAATGGATACATTTTTGAATGGGGACTAAACTTTAATCCTGCACTTATTCCTGGTGTAACAACATTTACACCTGTAATAGGTTTAGGATTAGATTCATCGTATTGGACAGGTCCGGGAATAGTAAGTCAACAGCCAAACTTAAACTATGCTGACATTGTTCTTGACGAACCAGGATTCTACGACTACACTTTTGAGGTGACAAATAACTTCAGTTGTACGTTTGATACAACAGTTACAGTTGAAGTAATTCAAGGCCCTGAAAATGCATTTACAGCTGGAGAGGACAAAATTTTCTGTCAAGACCCAGTCCAACTTGAAGGTGCTTTAATTGGTAGTGGAGATTCTCCTTGTAGTACAGTATCTGGAACATATTCGTATTGCTATACAAATAACGACAATACGATTTATAGCTATTGTCCAGACAACCCAGGTGATGGGACAATGTTGTCTATAAGCTTTAGTCAAGGAGGTATGGAAGCTGGATGGGATATGTGCACTATTTATGACGGTCCAAACGCTACTGGAGGCATATTGGGAACACTTGACGCGACCTTTACAGGTGAAGTATTTACTGCAACAAACCCAGATGGTTGCATTTCAATACAATTTACATCTGACGGATGGACAAGTTGTGAGGATGCTTGGATGCCTATGGACGAGGTAATTTGGTGTATTAGCTGTGGAGGAGATGATGTTTGTGGTTACGACTTCCTATGGGAGCCTGCTGATTTCTTGGATGATCCTGCCATACCTCAACCATTTGTGACAGATTTTTCTGGAACACCAACTGAATATGTTTTGTTTGTATCTCCAGTAGGGTTTGACAACTGTGCATCAACTGATACTGTACTTGTTGTCCCAGGCTTTGATTACTCAATTTCAGAACAACAACCTTCTTGTCTTGCAAATGACGGTTTAGTTCAAGTTGAAATTAATGAATCTCCAACAGATGGTCCATTTACAATTGAATTATACGAAGGGGCTACATTGCTTGAAACTGAACAATTTGATGGAACAGACTATGTAAATCAAACATTATTTCCAGGTAATTACTCAATTAATGTTTATGATGATATAGGTTGTTCGTACTCTTATGACTTTGTAATTGAAGATCCTGTCCCAATGGAAATCATAGCAGGACCTGATGCTTTGATTTGTTTGTCTGCATCAGTAGCACTTGAAGCATGGTCAAATACACAGAATGATGATACTTGGGTTTACAACTGGATAAATTCTTTAACTGGTGATACAGTTACAACAAATGATGGTTCGTTTGTAGCCACTCCTAATTCAAGTACTATTTACACGGTTTATGCAGAAGACCCAAATGGTTGTCCTTCAGGTGAAGAAACTATTAATGTCAACGTACTAGGTGAAATTTTCCCAGATATAGTTGGAACTGATTTTATCTGCAGTGGTGAAGAAGCTCAATTGGACGCGAGTGGTTCTTTTGGAGGATCAGGTAGTGGATATACTTATTCTTGGACTTGGGAAGGCAATCCAATTGGAACTGCATCTGGAGTTGAATTAAGCAATGCACCTCCTTCTACTGGAGAATATTGTGTAATTGTAAATGACGATTGTGAAACACCTCCTGCATCAGCTTGTATGGATGTATCGATTGAAACACCTATTCAGGTTGATTTTGAAGCTGATACTACAGAAGCATGTGGAACTGGAGCGTTTGCATTTACTAATCTTGTTGACCCTTCATTGATAACTACCTCTATTTGGACTTTTGGTGACGAGCAATTTGCTGCTGAGTTAAATACAAACCACATCTATGCTAACCCAGGGTTTTACGACGTAGGCTTAACGGTTACTTCTTTAGCGGGCGGATGCGAGTATGAAGCTGTAAAAGAGTCTTATATAAACATTTACCCATTGCCAGACGTGGGATTCTATGCAAATCCTCAGCCAGCAAGGGTGCCAAATACTACAATCACATTTGATGGTGTTCAGAGTGAAAATGTGATTTTATGGTTGTGGACGTTCAATACTTATAATCCACTTGGATTTTCTATTGAAGAAGATCCTGTATTTACTTTCCCATATGACGTTGGAGGTTTTTACCCTGTTACATTGACTGTTGAGGATGTATTTGGCTGTACTAGTTCCGTTACAAGAGAAATAGAAATTAGAGATATTTTCAATCTATACATTCCATCTTCATTTACGCCAAATAACGATGGTACCAATGATGCCTTCTTCGTATACGGATCAGATATTGATCCAGATAAATTCGAATTGGAAATTTATAATAGGTGGGGAGAATTAGTCTTTAAGACTATTGACATAAACCAGCCTTGGATTGGTAATAATGGTGTAGCAAGTACTCCAGATTACTATGTGCCAAATGGAACGTACACTTACAGAGTTGAAGTTCATAGCCTTAGTGAAGAGGCTGTTAGAAAAGAAGTGTTCGGCCACGTAATGCTTATCAGATAAGCATTAGGATTATTCTTTAGGAAGTAACTCGTCCATAGTAGCTGTTGCTACGCTATGGTAGTTTTGTCTTGCTTTGTTGTAGTAAATGTTCATGGCCATATCAATTTGGCCTGTCTCTTTCATAGCTCTATATAATGGAGTAAGGAACTTCCTTCTACCAACTTCTACTAAAAAGGTCTCAAGACGAGGGTAAGAATCGGTATGTCCCTTTCTAATAGCTTGTTCTAGCCAAGCAAATAAAACTTCGTTATTGCCAGTTGAGCTTATTTTGTAAGCTTCATTGAGTTCATTTAATTTCTCAAGACTTACGTTATCGTCAAGATTAGTAAGGAATCTGTAACGCTCTTGATAGAGCCAGTTTTCCCAATCTAAATCAGCAGTGTTTATAGAATCAGTAGACCAACCTTCAACGGCTAAGTCGACTTTTTCAATTCTATCTGACTTTACTTCAGGACAATTTGATGGCAGACCCTCTCCATCAATCCATTCTTCAGTTTTTGCAGATAATTTGAGCTCATCAGTTGTGAGAAGATTGGCATTCATATAGTCGATAAAATTATCTGTATCCATTGCTTGGAAAGCGTGCTTTTCAAAGTATGTTTTGAGGAAATTGTCAAAAGTTTCCCTTCCAACAGTTTCTTCTAACATTCGTAAGAACATATATCCCTTGTCATAAGCAATAGCTGTCATGCCGTCATCTGGATTTCTGTCCTTGAGGTGAAGTCTTAGGTGAGTGTCATTTGGGTTTTTTAGGTCCATTATTTCGTCGACTTCATTGACTAGCCCCTGGTAGCTCAAACAAGCCAGCATTTCACTTATTTCACGACCATATACAGCCTCCATGATTCTTTGCTCGAAATACACAGTAAATCCTTCGTTAAGCCAAAAATCATCCCAAGTTGAGTTTGTTACTAGGTTCCCACTCCAGCTATGGGCTAATTCGTGAGCTACAAGGCTAACCAGTGATCTATCTCCTGCTATAATTGTTGGAGTAGCAAATGTTAACCTTGGGTTTTCCATCCCGCCAAATGGGAATGCAGCAGGAAGTACTAATAAATCGTAGCGCTCCCATCTGTATTTGCCATAAAGTGCTTCAGCAGCAATAAGTAATTCCTCCATTTCTGAGAATTCATATTCTGCTGCGTCAATTAGGTCTGGTATAGCATAAACTCCAGTATGTTCGCCAACTGAACGGAATTCAACGTCTCCAACAGCTAAGGCTAGTAAGTATGAAGGGATGGGCTGATCCATTTTAAATTCATAAACACCACCTTTGTTTTTTGAAGTAGGGTTTTCTGCACTCATAAGAGCCATAAGGTTATTTGGCACACTAACAGAAGCATTGTAAGTGAATCTTACACCTGGGCTATCTTGACATGGAATCCATGTTCTAGCTAAAATTGCTTGGCTTTGTGTGAAGAGGAATGGGGTTTCTCCTTCAACCCAAAGGAAGGCGTCAGCTCCAGGTTGAGTAGTGTATGTAATACTTACTTCCTTTGATTCAGGAGTGATGTTGATTGCAAGGGGAGACCCTATAAATGGCATTTCTTCTCCAATCTCATAAGAAGCTTCTTTAGAATCCACCCTAACGCTTGAAATATTTAATTCTCTTATATCGAGGATTATTCTTTTAGCATTTTTAGAAGTTGTAATATTATAAGTAGCGGTAGCTTCAATAGTTCTAGTATCGAAATCAACCTTAGCATTCCATTCTAGGTGGTTTACAATTGCTTCGTTTGGCTTACTAAAGCTGTGGTGGTCTGTTGCTCTTTTCATTTCTAAAATTGCTTGAGTTTTAGTGCTATTTGTTGAGATGTTATTTGAACATCTAGCTAGAATTGAAGCAAATGCAGCTAATGCTAGGGTGTATAAAATTCTCATGATTTAATTCGAGTTAGGGCTCTT
>JAYZNI010000093.1:0-5344 GCA_036152255.1 Bacteroidota bacterium
ACTCCTATGTAGAATGGATAATTTAAGGTGTCTGAGCGTCTAATGCCTTCTGAAAGACCGTCAGGTGACGTAGCCCAAACCTCCAAACCATCGCCTAATTCTGCAATTCCCTGGTGGTGGTTACTGACTATTTTATTCATTTGGCCTACAGGAATATCAACACTTGAAATGTGTTTAGTCACTTTTATAGTGTGGGTTGTTTTCCCTTCAGGACCTCTATGTATAGAGCTCAAAGTATCGGGAAGATGTAGGTGTAATGAGCCACCATTATATACGTTCATAATCTGTAAACCGCGACAAAAACCTATACATGGGGTCCTAAAATCATCGATATGATTCAGAAGTAAAAACTCTATGCTATCTCTAAAAGTGTCAATTGTTCCGCATTTAACAGTGTCTGCGATTTGGCCATATCTAGCAGGATGAATATCAGCTCCTCCTGTTAGAATAATTCCGTCTGCTTTTTTGAGTTCTTCATTTAATTCATCTGAAGAAACCGTATACGCATCTACAAAACGCCAAGAGTAATTACTATCCAATCTGGTGATGAAGTTTTCACTTGTCTTACTACTATACTCCTTAGAAAGTATGATGGTTTTTTCTGGTAATCTAGAAGTGCAACCAGCAATAATCAGATAAAAACAACTAATTAAAATTCTATTCATACTACTAAGCTAATACTAGCCTTTGTGTAGTCCACATTCTAGGGATGAATTTTCTCACCACCATCTTCCAGCTCTTGGGTATTTGTATGGTTAAATTTCCCTTGTGCATGGTACACATCTTACAGAAGGGTATCTATTTCTGTGAAGTGTGTTCGTGTTAAAGCTGTAAGTGTTAATATATACTATTAATTGAAAGTCTACGGCCCTAGTAATGGTAATCATAGAACTAGTTTATATATTTGTATAACATTATGAGAAAAAAAGTATACACAATTCGAAGAGCACGTTTCAATGCTGCATATTTTAAATCTATGTTTTCACGCCAGATACTGTTTGTTTTAATAATCATGTTCGCTGTTTCGTCAACTAACGCTCAAGACGTTACAGTTGCTACTCATTGGAATGAAGAGGTTCTAGAAGGTATCAGAAATGATTTTGCAAGACCAACTGTTCATGCAAGAAATTTACTTCATTCAAGTATTATAATGTATGATGCTTGGGCCGCCTACGATAACACAACTTCTGAAACTTATTTGCTTGGAAAAACTTTATACAATTATTCTTGTGAATTTGACGAAGCTAATTTCTCAGTTCCGGAAACATCAGAGGAAATAAAATTAGCTCAAGAAACAGCAATGAGTTATGCTGTATATAGATTCATGCAGCACAGATATGGTAATAGCCCACAAGCTGATGCCACAATGTCTAATATCAACGCTAGAATGATCGATATGGAATTAGATCCTCTTTTTGCATCAACTGACTACATAAATGATGGTCCAGCTGCATTAGGAAATTATCTGGCTGAGCAAATTATTGCCTATGGTCTTCAAGATGGGTCTAATGAAATTGATGATTATGCTAGCCTTTGTTATGAGTCACTCAATCCCAACATTCTTCCTGAAATACCTGGAACGAACGGTATTCTTGATCCTAATAGTTGGCAAGCAGTGGAGCTGTCATTTGCAATTGACCAAAGTGGAGAATTACTTACGGAAACCCCTCCATTCCTTGGCCCAGAATGGGGAAATGTAGACGGATTTGCTATTAGAGATTCTAATTTGACATCATTAGAAAGAGATGGTTGCTTATATCATACTTATCACAATCCAGGACCACCAGTTTATTTAGATACAACGGTAGCGTTGAATTTTGAAGATAGCGATTATAAATGGGGCTTTGGTATGGTACTTAATTGGTCAAAGCATCTAAACCCATACGATGGTGTAATGTGGGATATTAGCCCTGCATCTTTAAAATATGATGGGACAATTCCTGAAGTCTATGAGTATCCAGAATTTTACGATTGGGAGAATGGTGGTTTAGTTTCATGGCACAATGATGATGGAACCTTTGGAGGTAATGGTCACGCAGTAAATCCATTTACAGGTGAAGCTTATGAGCCAAATATTGTCCCTCGTGGAGATTACGGAAGAGTTATAGCTGAATTTTGGGCGGACGGTCCAGATTCAGAAACTCCCCCGGGACACTGGTATACTCTTTTAAATGAATTTATTCTTATTGGAAATGCAGGAGAAAATCGTTGGAGAGGTCAAGGCCCTGTTATTGATGATTTAGAATTTTGCGTAAAATCATACTTGGCACTAGGAGGAGCTATGCATGATTGCGCAATATCTGCATGGAGTAATAAGGGTTACTATGACTACATTAGACCAGTTTCTGCAATAAGATACATGGCAGAAAAAGGACAGTGCACAGATCCTTCATTACCATATTACCATCCTGCAGGACTTCCTCTTATTGAAGGTTTAATTGAAATTGTAGATGATGACAGCCCTCTTGCCTTTTTTGGAGGAGTGGATCAAGTTGGTAAGGTGTGCGTAAATACATGGAAGGGTCCAGATTACATTGAAATCCCAATGATTGACGAAGCTGGAGTTGACTGGATTCTTGGTGACCGGTGGTGGCCTTATCAACGCCCGAGTTTTGTAACACCACCATTTGCTGCTTATTTCAGTGGCCATTCTACGTTCTCAAGAGCTGCAGCAGAATTGTTCGAATTATTAACCGGATCAGAATATTGGCCAGGTGGTCTCGCTGAATGGCAAGCACCATTTAATGAATTTCTTGTATTTGAGGATGGACCGTCTGTTGATATAACTCTCCACTGGGCTACTTTCATGGATGCTTCAAACGAAAGTGCACTTTCTAGAATTTGGGGAGGGATTCACCCCCCAATAGATGATGCTCCAGGAAGAAAGGTTGGAAAAGAAATTGGAAAACATGCTTTTCATTTTGCTGAAACAATTGTTTTCCCAGATTGGGCCATGGAATTTGGTGGAGATGGATTCCTTCCGAGTGGAGAATGTTTAGGTGATTTTAATAATGATTCATTCATTGGCACAAATGACTTTTTATTGTTTTTATCTGCCTTTGGTTCTTCGTGGGCTGGACCATACGACATAGACAATAATGAAGAAGTTGGAGTAGGAGATCTTCTGCAAATGTTGATGTTGTTCGGGACTGATTGTGACTAAAAATAACATTTCCTATAAATGAAAAAATTTATACTACCGCTAATAGCCGTATCTGCTATTGGTTGCTCTTCTTCACCCGAGCAAAACGAAGATGCAGTTGATAATAGAACTGTTGAAGAGATTAACGCAGAAAGGGGAGACCCCTGTGACTGTATTGAATCAAAAATTGAAGTTCTTGATGGATTTATTTCTGAAGTTAGAGAGGGAAAATACTCTACTTCTGAACTTTTAAATAAAGCATTTACAGCTACAATGGATGGTTGTATGGCTACTCTTGGCCATGTAGAAGCAGATTTGGCATGGGCAAAAAGCTTAAAGGAATGTGAAAGCTTTAGTACTATTAGAGATGCTATGATTGAAGTAAAAAATGCAGTTCTCACTATTAAGGAAAGTGAACAAAAGGATTTTGTAGAAGGAGAGGATAATAAAGCTTCAGAAGTTTTAAATAAACTTCAGAAGAGCGAATATTAATCTCCTAATCCTAACTTTTGAATTACTGAGTTTACTTCTTTCTCAGTACTTATCAGTCTTGAGTTACAAGACTCTAATAATTCTGAAGCTCTTTTGATAGAATCAGTTAGCTGATCTATTGAAAGGGTTTCTTTTTGCAAAGAGCTTAAAATATTATTTAACTCTTCAATTGCTTCGTCATAGGATAGATCGTCAGCAGGTTTGTAATTACTCATTTGTTCTTATTACATTTATTTTTGCTACAATTGTTCCATCTTTCATTTCTATATCAACATTTTCACCAATACTTATTGAATTTACAGTAGAAAGAGATTTTCCATCTTTTCTTACGATACTATAACCTCTTTTTAAAGTGTTTTTTGGGTGAAGAATATTTAGTGTGTTCTGGATATTTGCAAATGCATCTTTTTGCTTTTCTAACAACCTATTAAGTTCACGTTTGAAATCAATTTTTATCTGTCCTATTTCATTTTTCTTATCATTAATAAGATTAAATGAAAATTCTCGAATGTTGAGTTTGGCCTTGTCTATAAAATTTCTCTCTTCGAATAGCGCAGATTGAGATCTGGATCCAACCTTGGTTGCTATTTCAATTAGAAAAGATGAAAAGTTTGATGCTATCTCTAAAATATAATCACCAACATCTGTGGGAGTTTTGAAATATTTGTGGCTTACAATGTCAGCTACACACAGGTCTGTTTCGTGACCAATTCCAGTTAATACAGCTGAGTTACAGTTTCCAATTTCTACTGCTAAATCAAAGTCGTTAAAGCAATCCAAATCCAATGGTGATCCGCCACCTCTCACTAAAACAATAACATCTGGGTTGGTAGAATCAGCTAGATTTATAGCTTTAGAAATTTGGTTTACTGCATCTTTGCCTTGAACAGAAGCAGAAAACACTTCGATATTAAATCTAAACATCCGTTCATTGTGAAGAATATGGTGTGCGAAGTCTCTAAAGCCAGATGTGCCAGGAGAGCCAACTAGAGCAATGTTATGAATAACTGTTGGGTGAGTTTTGGCCTTGTTTAATCTATCGATTCCCTCCTTAATTATTTTGTCAATTGTAGCTTTTTTTCTCCTTTCAAGCTCGCCAAGCATAAAGCTTAAATCGATTTCTGAAATTGAAAGACTCAAGCCAAAAACTTCATGAAATGTCACTCTACAAAGGAATACTATCTCAGACCCAACTTTGAGTATGTTAGAGATATCATCCCCTAAGCTGTTTTTAATGCTTTGCATTGAACTTTTCCAAACAACACCACGAATTGCTGCACGCCTCACTCCATTATGCTCTTCAACAAAATCTAAATATACATGTCCTACTTTACTGCTTGTAATTTTTGCAATCTCTGCTTTAACCCAAAACCCATTCTCCCCGGCCTTGGTCTCAAGAGTATGCTTAATACTCCTGTTTAACTGATATAGCGTATAGACCTTTTTCTCCTCTGCCATTGGCTATACTTAGTTAGGAATCACAACCTTCCAAGTTTTTTGGTAGTTGTAGTCCAAACCTTCAGGTGTGAATTGAACTAATTGCAATCCGCTTAATGACGATGATAAAGGAATATTTACATCATCCCCAGCAGAATGAGTTGAAGAATAATTCAACCTCCCATCAATAGAATAAACGTATAAAATCCCATTAGCCTGAGCTTTCCAGACAATTCCTTCAGACGTAGCAAATGGAATTTGTACTAAGTCTAA
>JAYZNI010000094.1:0-18489 GCA_036152255.1 Bacteroidota bacterium
AACCGATAAATTCACTGTAAAAGAGGAGGAAGAATGGGAACGTGTACTAGGCCGAATTAGAACCATTTGCTCATCAACTGCAGATGCAAGCGGAAGGGTTTTAATAGATGCTGAAGAGAGTTGGATACAGGACAATGTTGACGAGATCGCTGAGGACATGATGAGTGACTACAACAGAGAAACAGCTGTTGTATTTACTACAGTCCAACTATACAGACACGACAGACTTCAATATTTAAAAAACTTAGGGGAAAGAGCTAAAGAAGGAGGGTTTAAGGTGGGCGTTAAGCTTGTTAGAGGTGCTTATATGGAAAAGGAAAGAGCAAGAGCAGAAAAGCTAGGATATCATTCACCCATCCAACCAAATAAGGAAGCTACTGACAAAGATTTTGATGAGGCAATTAAGTACTGTCTTGACAACTTAGATGTGTTCCACATTTTTGCTGGAACTCATAACTCTGAAAGCACGCTTCTACTATGTGAGGAAATGACAAAACGTGGAATTCAAAATGATGATTTTAGAATATCATTTTCTCAACTATTAGGCATGAGTGATCAAATCACTTTTAACCTAGCTGCTCACGGATACAATGTTGCTAAATATGTTCCCTACGGTCCCATCAGAGAGGCCATGCCTTACTTAATTCGCAGAGCAAACGAGAATACATCAGTTGCAGGCCAAACCTCAAGAGAACTGTCTCTCATTCGTAAAGAGTTAGAACGAAGAAAGGCGTTATAACATTTGCAGATATCGGATTCTTAAAAATAATCGGATTCGTTTTTTATTGGTGTCACTATGTGAGTCGTATGAACGTCTGTAATGGACAGAAAAAAGGAAGGGGCCCAAGGCTTGAGAAAGAAAGGTATTTATGGATGTTTTCCTTATATCTACGTCTTTATTCAAAGCATCCTTACCGATTTAGTTTGATAAAAAAAAGGGGGGGGTATATATGATTGCTTTTTACCTACTAGAGCCAATAGGAGGATTAATTATAAACGCACTTGTTGGTGTTTCCCCTTGAAATTACAGATTCCACTTCATGGAAGTAATCTATGTTTAGTATGCTTCCATTTGGTTTATCTACGGAATAATAGGCTAGCTCTATTATGATATTCTGATTTCTATCTAGAATCTGATTTCCTGATAGCTATACATCCCAAAACACCCAAAGCCCGTACTTACATTTGAGTAAATTAAGTCCGGTTCTGCAAATAGATTTTGGTTTTCAAACTCTTCTAAACTCATATAATAGCTTTCAAGTTCAGAGCTTATAGATTCGACTCTTATTCGTCGAGCTACTACATTTCTCTTATCTCGATTTTCAGTATAGAAAACAATATCATGCAGTCCATTTGGGTCTGCTGCAACAGTTTCGTCTTTAATTAATATTCCATCTTGAGACCAAATTGGTGTCATCCTAGTATCAAGCTCATCTTCAACCCAAACTGTCCTCCAATCAGATACTACGCCAGGTTTTATCTCATATTTATAATCTAAATAAACCATGTAATTCTCTACAATTGTTGGGTCTTGGTCAATACTGATTTCATATCTATCTCTTATGTATTCAAAACCCCAAAACATTGCTGTGTCATAGCCCAAATAGAAATCACCTACTATTTCTGACTTGGATGGCATCCTGGTTTGGGCTGTAACAACAGGTTCAAGATTTGTATATACTTCTAAATAAATTTCACCTTCTGGGATTTCTACTTGGCCATCTAAATCCAATATATAAAGTGAATCTTGTAGATGGCTCGGGTCTATCTCATAGATAAGATTTCCATTTTCATCTTTTAATGAAATAATCGTGCCTTCTATAGTTTGAGGACCATTTGGGTCAGTTACACTTGCCGAATTTGTTATAAAAGCTACAAGGGAATCTGCCTCATCGGAGAAAATTAAAGTCGCTGCAACTCTTGGGTCATGACCAGGAAAATCAACATAATTAATAGTCCCCTCTCTGAATTTGCCACATCCAATGATTAGAGAACATAAAGTCAATATTAATAGAGTTCTTTTCATTTTTAGAATTTAAATCTCCATGCAACAGAAGGAATGATTGGGAAAATTCCGTACTCACGAATATGCGGGACATCGTTATCGTCATAATCAATTTCAGCAAAAAATGGATTTAGGTTATTGTATAGATTATATACACTTACTATAAAAAACTTGGAAACTCCATTGTCGTAATTTGTCTCCTTAGTAAAGCTTATATCTGCTCTATGGTAGGGACTCATCCTATAGGAATTTTTTTCTGATGGGATGTTCGCAATGAAAGTATTTACCCCTTGAGCATCTGGCACATAAGTTGAAAATGTTGTTTCGCTAAGTGTTAGTGCTCTACCAGTACCATAAACCCAAACAAAGGAAGAACTCCACTTATCATTCAAATCGAAATTGTATACAAAGCTTACATCATGTCTTCTGTCATATGTGAATGGATACTCTCTACCGCTATTAATTTCTTCAAAGGTTCTATTTGACCAACTATTTGTGTAGCCAAGCCAACCCGTAGATCTTCCATGCTTTTTTTGGATTAAGATTTCATATCCATACGATTCACCTATTCCCTGAGTCACTTTTGACTCCCAGTCTGTTCCTATATCAAAAAGGAAACTTGCTCCTTCTTTATAACTGAGCAATCCATCCATGCTCTTATAATATCCCTCAAGACTTATTTCAATATCGTTGATAGTCTTTGCAAATCCAGCTGCAATTTGCCAGCTTTCTTGGGGTCTAATATTTGCTGTTGAAGGAACCCAAAGATCGGTTGGCATACTCAATCCTTCGTTAGTCAATAAATTAACAAATTGAGCCATCTCTGCATAAGAAGCCTTAAACGCGACATCGCCAGGAAGCTTATAACTAAATGCAAGTCTTGGTTGAAAAGAATAATACGAAGTGTCTTCTACACTCAATGTAGAAACGTGCAACCCAGCGTTTATTTTCATCCCCTCAGTAACCTCCATTTCATCTTCTATATAAACATAAGTTTCTCTTGATTTTACTTCTCCTGGGCCAAACACCGTATCAATTGGATTAATTCCTCCATAATCAAATTCCACCGCTGTTGCACCTGGTACGAACCTGTGCCAAATGTGATTTGCTCCGTATCTAATTAAATGCCTTGAGTTGGGGCTGTAATCAAAATCTAGTTTTGCAGCAAAATCATTTATGTATGAATTATAAAGCGCAGAAAACTGAGTTGATTCTTGACCACCTTCGAAAAATGCAATGTCAAAACCAGAATTAAAATTGTATTTACTGTGTGTGAGAGAAAAATTAGAAAACATTTTTGGTCCCCACTCGTGATTCCATCTTAGTGCTTGAATCTCGTTTTTCCAATCGAGTCCCATACTAGCATTTGTAGATGTGCCACCAAAACTTTCATCAATATCTATTCCAAAATCGTCTTTCCCTGAAAACGCACTGAAATATAATCTATCCTTTTTACCAATCTTCCAATTCATCTTGCCGTTAAAGTCATGGAAGAAATATGTAGGGTCAGCTATCACATCACTACCTTCATCCTTTGACAACCCCCTTATCATGGGCCCGAGTAATAAATCAATATAGGTTCTTCGGTAACTAAGCATAAATGACGCGTGGTCTTTAACTATGGGACCTTCTATTGTTGACTTTGCTGCAATAATTGAAACCGTCGCATCACCGTGGTGCTCTTTCATATTTCCATCCTTCATATGGATTTCAAGAATGGAACTTAGACGACCTCCAAATCGAGCAGGGAATCCACCTTTCGTTAAAGACATGTTTCTAACTGCATCTGCATTGAATACAGAGAAAAACCCAAATAGATGGTTCACATTATAAAGTGGTACCCCATCCAGTAGCATTAGGTTTTGATCGGGAGATCCTCCCCTAACATAGAGACCGCTTGTGCCTTCACCTCCAGATTGAACACCAGGCATAAGCTGAAGGACTCTAAGCAAATCAACCTCACCTCCGATTGCTGGCAGTCGCTTAATTTGATCTATAGGAATTTCAACCTTAGACATTTGGACTTGGTCTTCAATTTTGTTGAAAGCATCTCCCGTAACTATGGCCTCCTGCAGTTCGGTGCCAGCAATAAGATTGATATCCATACTAAGATTCTTGCTAAGGTATATCTCAAATTTTTGGGCAGTGTATCCTATGTAGGTTACAACAACAGTATGCTTACCTTCTGGTAGAGTTAGGGAGTAGAATCCATATATGTTTGAGGCTACGCCCAAACGAGTTTCTTCACCATATATAGTAGCGCCGATCAGCTGCTCACCACTATTTGCATCTTGGATATGACCACTGAGTGTGTAGCTAGTTTGGGCTAAAACATGAAGAGAAAAAGCAATTGCAAAAAATGTAAGTAAAAGCCTCATCTAGCAGTCGCAGTCATTGATTTCATTAAAGTTAACACTTACGACGGTTGCAGCAGTATCGTTGAGCACAAAAATCGCAGATTGTAGATTCGCATCTTGTTCAATCAAATACTTTCTGGGAATCTCCCTTGGAGTGCTTTCTGAATAATTAATCGAACCCCCTGTCACTAAATCCGCTAGATCACTAACTGACATTCCATTGCACTCAAGGTAACAAGCTACTTCCTCAGTATTCATAATACCTCTTGATCTAATATCTTCCTTAATCCTTTCACTTGGTAACCAGTCCATACAGCCCCTCTCACTGAACATAATGTATGTTAAGGCCAAACCTATTAGCACTCCCATTAAATACTTCGAAAGTCGTTTCAAAAATTTCATAATTCAAAGCTAACCACTCCTTACCTTCGGGATATGATTTCCACACGCGATTTAACATTTAGTTACTCTGGATCAGGGCTTCTTCTCTCCTTCCCTGATGTGAGCTGCGGAACTGGCGATCAACTTCTAATCTTAGGCGATTCTGGATCGGGCAAAACCACTCTACTTCATTTAATATGTGGCCTACTTAAGGCTCGAAGCGGAAGCATCGAAATTGGTGGTGTAGACGTAAGTGGTTTGGCCGATAGGGAAATGGACAAGTTTAGGGGAGCAAACATTGGTATTGTTTTTCAACAGGCTCACTTTGTACAAAGCTTGAGCGTTAGCGAAAATCTTATGCTTCCATCACTTATGACAAAAGACAACATAAGTGGTGAAGAGCTCTATTCTCGAATTAGTGAATTATTAGAAAGATTGGGGTTGTCACATAAAGCAGATTCGTCGCCAAAGGAGTTGAGTGTTGGAGAACAGCAAAGAGCATCAATTGCTAGAGCTTTGATTCACAAACCTCAAGTAGTTTTTGCAGATGAGCCAACTTCGGCACTTGACGACAGGAGTACTGAAGCTGTGATTTCTCTTTTAGAAGAGGAGACCAAACTCGCTGGAGCTTGCCTTGTAATCGTAACCCATGACCAAAGATTAAAGTCGAGGTATGAAAAAAGAGTTGAATTAAAAAAACTAGCTGGATGAGGTTGTTTTATATCGCTAGAAAAAATCTATTTGCCAAGCCTTTGCAAACGACTTTAAGCACAATTTTGCTTGCATTTGGTATAGGGATGGTGAGTCTTATGATGTTAAGCGAAAAACAAATCAAAGACCAATTCGAGCGAAACATTAAAGACATTGACCTTGTTCTTGGAGCAAAGGGATCACCTCTTCAACTCATTCTAGCAAACGTATATCACATAGATGCTCCTACTGGGAATATTGACCTTGAAGCTGCTATGGAAGTAACCAAACATCCATATGTAGAATCGAGTATACCACTTGCATACGGTGACAACTACATGGGATATAGGATAGTTGGTACTGATCATTCTTATCCTCAACATTACTCTGCTGAAATTTATGAGGGTGAGATGTGGTCTGAAATTTATGAGGTAACAGTTGGTGCAGTCGCAGCAGAAAAAATGGGGCTTAGTATAGGTGATACTTTCTACAGTGCTCACGGTTTAACAGATGGTACTGATGTTCACAAAAATGTGGAATTCAAAGTAGTTGGAATTTTAAAAAGAACTTCATCTGTTATTGATATGCTACTCTTGACGAACATTGAAAGCGTTTGGGGAGTACATGGCGATCACGCTGATGAGGGAAGTGAAATAACTGCAGTTCTTTTAAAGAAGAGGAATCCTATGGCTGTTCTCACACTACCCAACCTTTTAAAAAATACTAATATGCAAGTTGCTCTTCCGGCAATTGAAATAAACAGGTTGAATAATCAGTTTGGTATAGGCACAAAGGCAATTTCAGCGATTGCGCTTTTGATTATGACATTGAGTTTTGCCAGCATTTTTATCTCTGTTTTTGAGAACATGCATACGAGGAAGTATGAGCTTGCATTAATGAGAACTATGGGGGGGGCTCCTTCAACTCTTTTTAAACTAATTATCCTCGAAGGAGGACTGCTGAGTATTAGTGGAGTTCTTTTGGGCTTATTTATCAGCAGAGTGGGACTTTTTACACTAGCTAAATTAGTTGCAGACCAATTCAAATATAACATAAGTGAGATGTCACTTTTGCCAGCTGAAATCGCTCTTATTTGTTGCACTACCTTTGTTGGACTTCTTGCTTCTATTATACCTGCGATTAAAACTCTGAGGATGGATATTAGCGAAACCCTTTCAAACGAATGATGAAATCAGGTTGGATAGCTGGAATTATGGGAGTAGTTGTGCTTACTTCACTCAACTGGAGTAGCATGTGCCACCCTACGCCAGAGGGAGATGCATTGAAAGATCAAATACGCCAAGTAGCCTTTGCAAAATCAGAAAACCATATTAATGAATTTATCGTTGAAGATTTGCTTGAAAAAGAATATTCAGAATTGACTTGGCAACGATTAAGCGATGTTGAATTTAGGGATGTTTTTTTAGAAGAACTTCAGGCATATTATTGGAAGCCAACATTTGGCCCTGACGTTTTAAGCGCTGAGGGTTCTGACTTTTACATCACTGGTTACGTAATCCCTGTTGACACAGATGAAGACTTTTACGTTTTGAGTAGATATCCATTCGCAAACTGTTTTTTCTGTGGAGGTGCTGGCCCAGAAACTGTAGTTGATTTGCAATTCCCAAATAAAGCTCCTCGCGAGTATGTAACAGATGAGAGATTGACATTTGCGGGCACCCTACAGCTAAACGCTGACGATATCTACCAAATGAATTACATAATAAAGGATGTTGTAGAGTACACTCCTTGAGTAATTCTAGGCTAAGTGGATAACTATTTTGCTTTTTAACATTTTGGAATATACTATAGTAAGATATTGTGAGTTATATACTTGACTATAACAAAACAATATGTTAGAATTCTGTAAGAAAGTACTCGCTAAAGTCAGCTTCGATAGAGCCCTTTTCGCAAAAGAATTGAAGAAGAGCATGAGGTTGTTGAAGGTAGCTGAAAGAGAGAGTCTAAAACAATGGTGCTTGAAAAAGTACGGCGATTTATATGGTGATTTAATCCTCACCACATTTTCTAACCCAGCCCTTGTCTAACGACAGGGCTTTTTTTATTTCTGGACAAATTTGATGTTGCGCTTAAGGCCCTCGAATCCTGTCCTCATGACTGGACTACTTTTAAAATAATCCCTGAATACCTCTTCAGTAAGATCTACCCAATCGCTTTTAGTCATTTCAAGTAATCCAACAGAAGGTTCGAATTCTGGCTCACTTGTTTTAGTTGAATGTCTATTCCAAGGACACACCTCTTGACATACGTCGCAACCAAATATCCAATCGTCAAACTTTCCTGCCATAGGTTCTGGTATTTGGCCCTTTATTTCAATTGTGAAATAACTGATGCACTTTGAACCATCGACCACATAAGGTTGGATTATCGCACCTGTTGGACATGAGTCAATACAACTTGTGCAAGCACCACAATGATCTGCAACTGGAGTGTCGTACGCAAATTCTAAGTCTAGCATCATTTCGGCTGTGAAGAAATAGCTTCCCATTTTCTTAGAAAGTAGGAGACTGTTTTTACCTATCCATCCTAATCCAGATTTTGCAGCCCAAACTCTCTCTAAAACTGGTGCAGAATCCACAAACACCCTTCCATCTAAATCTCCCCACTCCTCCTTCATCAACTTGAGAAGTTTTTTTAGTTTTTTCTTGAGTACAAAATGGTAATCCGTTCCTATTGCATATTGCGAAATCTTAAACTCGTCATCGCGAGTGTTCGCTTCTGGGTTGTGATAATTGAAAAGTAAGCTCACTACACTTTTAGTCCCTGGCACCAATTTGCGAGGATCAAGACGCTTTTCAAAGTGACCCTCCATGTACTTCATCTGTCCGTGCATTCCCTCTTTTAGCCATCTCTCCAACCTTGGTGCTTCCTCTGAAAGCTCTTCTGCTTTGCTAATTCCAACGCTTACAAATCCCAATTCAAGCGCCTTTGCTTTAAGCCACTTTGAACGTTCAGACGCAACATGTTTCAAGCGAGACATCCTACTCGAATAGATTTCCAGAAGCTGCGTTTGGCTTTAAACCCAAATGCTCAAAAGCAGACATGGTCGCCTGCCTTCCTCTGGGTGTTCTAACTAACAAACCTTCCTGGATTAAGAATGGCTCGTACACTTCCTCAAGTGTTCCAGGATTTTCTCCAATAGCAGTAGCAAGAGTGTTCATCCCAACAGGCCCACCCCCAAATTTTTCTATAAGCGCAGACAATATCCTATTATCCATCTCATCTAGGCCTCGCTTATCTACTTGAAGAGCGTCTAGGGAATACGCGGTTATTTCAGGAGTAATAGTTCCATCGCCTTTTATTTGTGCAAAGTCCCTAACTCTTCTCAAAAGTGAATTTGCAATCCTTGGCGTCCCTCTACTGCGAGAAGCAATTTCATATGCTGCCTCCGCATCATGAGGGATTTCTAAAATTCCAGCAGACCTTTCAACAATATCAGTAAGAGTATTTGCATCATAATACTTAAGCCTCAGATTTATGCCAAACCTAGCCCTCAGTGGCGAGGTCAATAATCCTGATCTAGTGGTAGCACCTATAAGAGTAAATGGGTTGAGGTCAATTTGTACTGTCCTTGCGTTTGGGCCTGTGTCAATTACTAGGTCAATTCTGTAATCTTCCATTGCGCTGTAGAGATATTCCTCTACTACTGAGCTTAGCCTGTGTATTTCATCAATAAACAGGATGTCGTTCTCTTCTAAGCTAGTAAGCAAGCCTGCTAAATCGCCTGGCTTATCTAGAACAGGCCCTGAAGTAGTTCTTATTTGAACTCCCATTTCATTTGCAACAATATTAGCTAGAGTGGTCTTGCCTAAACCTGGAGGACCATGAAGAAGTAAATGGTCTAACGCCTCTTCTCTTTGCTTTGCGGCTTCAACAAAAACTTGAAGATTGTCCAATGCTGCCCTTTGGCCTGTGAAGTCGTCAAATGTAGCAGGTCTTAATACACGATCTAAATCACCTTCCGCAGGCTGAGATGCCTCATCCCTCATATCAAAATGATCATGTGTATCCATAGGACCAATTTAGTTGAAAAGAAAACCCCCCGGAAGTACCGAGGGGTTTATTTATTCAGAATAAATGTGTTCTTTAATGTGCGTGCTCACCCTTTTTCATTGGGGTAGTCTGAAGGACAAAATCCTCCTCGTGATCTGGATTACTATAATCGTAAGCCCAACGGTGGACTTCAGGAAGAGTACCAGGCCAGTTTCCGTGAATGTGCTCAACAGGTGTAGTCCATTCGAGTGTATTTGACTTCCAAGGGTTTTCTGAAGCTTTTTGCCCTCGAAATATGTTATAGAAGAAATTGAACAAGAATAGAACCTGAGCGGTTGAACCAATGATTGCGAATACAGAAATGATTGGTTGTAAATCAGCAACACCATCAAGGAAAGCAAATTGAGATTCATCGTAATATCTTCTTGGCGAACCAGCAAGTCCAACAAAGTGCATTGGGAAGAATACTCCGTAACCACATACAATAGTTAGCCAGAAGTGGGCATAGCCAAGTTTGGTATTCATCATAGTACCGAACATCTTTGGGAACCAGTGGTAAACACCAGCGAACATACCGAAGATTGCGGACATTCCCATTACAATGTGGAAGTGTCCAACTACGAAGTAAGTGTCGTGAACTGCAACGTCAAGAGCAGAGTCAGCAAGGATGATTCCAGTTAGTCCACCAGTAACGAATGTGCTTACAAGACCAATGCTAAACAACATTGCTGGAGTGAAACGAATGTTTCCTTTCCAAAGAGTAGTAATGTAGTTAAACGCCTTTACTGCAGATGGAATCGCAATAAGAAGAGTTGTAAATACGAATACCGATCCGATGAATGGGTTCATTCCTGTAATGAACATATGGTGTCCCCAAACGATGAATGAAAGGAAACCAATCGCAATAATTGAACCTATCATCGCCTTATATCCAAAAATCGGCTTACGAGAATTAGTTGCAATAACCTCTGAACTGATACCTAGAGCTGGAAGAAGTACGATATATACCTCTGGATGTCCAAGGAACCAGAAAAGGTGTTGATATAGAATCGGTGAACCACCTGTTACATCTAATGCTTCTCCACCGATATGGATGTCACTTAAGAAAAACGCTGTACCCATAAGTCTATCCATCATAAGTAGTACTACCGCTGAAACAAGAACAGGGAATGATAAAACACCTAAAATAGCTGTTATAAATAAAGCCCAAATCGTAAGTGGCAATCTCAACATTGTCATACCCTTCGTACGAAGGTTTATGATTGTTACGATGTAGTTTAGACCTCCAAGAAGAGAAGATACAACGAACAATGTCATTGAAAGTAACCAAAACGTCATACCCATTCCCGAACCAGGCATTGCCTGTGGAAGAGCACTTAGTGGAGGGTAAATTGTCCATCCACCTGATGCTGCCCCTCCTTCGAGGAATAGTGAGAGTACCATGATGATGCTCGACACAAGGAAGAACCAGTAGCTAAGCATATTTAAGAATCCTGATGCCATATCTCTAGCACCAATCTGAAGTGGAATAAGAAGGTTTGCGAACGTACCAGATAGTCCACCAGTAAGTACAAAAAATACCATAATTGTACCGTGGATTGTAACCAAAGCTAGGTAAGCATTTCTATCTAGAACACCTCCTGGAGCCCATTTCCCTAAGAACGTTTCGAGAATAGAAAAGCTTTCGCTTGGCCATCCAAGTTGTAGTCTAAAAAATACTGATAGCAATACAGCTAATATTCCCATAACTATAGCAGTCATTAAGAATTGCTTTGAGATCATTTTATGATCTTTTGAGAAGATATACTTCGAAACGAAGCTTTCTTGGTGGTGTAAATGTCCTGCCATAATTATTTCTCTTCTTCTGTTAGGTACTCTTTTTGTTCAGATAGCCATGCCTCGTAATCCTCTGGAGTATCAATTATAATCTTGATAGCCATGTTAAAGTGTGCGGATCCACAAACCTTGTTACACAAAAGGATATAATCAAATTCAGGATCTCCAGTTTGAGCTCTCATCTCATCTGTTGTTACAGTTGGTGTGAATTTAAATCTTGTTGGAATACCTGGAACAGCGTTCATTTGAGCTCTAAAGTGCGGCATATAAGCTGAGTGAATTACATCACGCGAACGGAATACAAAATCAACTTCTTGATCAACAGGCAAGTGGAACTCACCTTTGACAATTTTATCGTCCTTTCCAGCATCCCAAGAACTTAGCTCATTTTCAAAATTGAATGGCTCAAGTTCAATTAATCTTTGCTTGTGGCGCTGAAGTCTGTAAATTTTGTCTTCTTTTACCTCAATAGCTCCATCAGTAAGAATTGTAGTCTCACCTGAGTTGAGCATTTCCTCAATCTCTTGGATTCTTTGCTCTATATGAGCTTTCTGTTCGGAGCTCATTTCGTGACCGTGATCATCATGGCCATGTCCATCGTCGTGGCCTTCAAAGTGGTTGTCTCCATGTTCGTCTCCATGCTCAGCATGGTCATCGTGTCCGTGTCCATATCCATCATCATGACCTTCTGAGTGTTCGTCTTGACCGTGATCATGATATGTTGGATTTAATTGAGCTACAAGATTTGCCTTTTCAGTAAGTAGGTGACCTCTTTCAAATTCAAGCTCCTTACTAAGCGATGCAATCTTTACATCGATCTTAGCCATCGCTTCATCAACCCCTTCATTTGTAACAATCCCAAGAGGATTTGTAGAAGTAATCGTGTTGAAATCTGTTACACCAAACTCTCCGTCATTTCCAGGGTATCTAGCAGTCCAGTCAAATTGTTTTGAGTATAACTCAACTTTAATTGCATCATCCTTTGCATCGCCAGTCATATCTATCCAAGTTCTTAAACCGTAGATAATAATTACTGCCATCACTAAAGCTGGAATGATAGTCCAAACAAGCTCTAATCTGTTATCGTGAGGAAAGAAGTATGCTTTTCTATTCTTATTGTAACGGTACTTGTTAGCGAAGATGAATAGAAGTGCATTCACTAAGAAGTAAACAAATAGAATTAAATAAAGGTTGAACTTCATCAACATGTCGTACTCGACACCATGTTCAGAAGCTACTGGCGGCATACAGTATCCGTAGCGCACCATTTGCCAAATCGTTGTTCCGAAAAGCAGGACCATAAAAACTATCCAAAGCGTACCCTGGAGCTTAGTATCTGCTTCTGAGATATCTTCTTGGCGCTTGCCACGTAGTTCTGCCGAAAGGCGATAAACCTTTGCAAGTTGTGCGACAGCAATGATGCCTACAACAATGACTAAAAGTATTAGGAGTTTCATCATGAGAATTCTTCCTTAATCAGATCAGTAATGTAAATCTTTTGACTCCTGAAGCATCGGATGATTCTTCGGGACTAGAGAAGCCTTAGATAAAGTAGTAAGTGTTCTATTAATGAACAGTCCTAGGAAACCTAAGAATAGTCCTACTTCAAAAAAGCCAAAATCGTGGTGGTCAAACAATGTTCCTGGAATGACAAGTAAGTAAACGTCTGCAAAGTGACCTGCAAAAATCAAGAAGGCAACAGGCAGAAGGTACTTGGGGTTACGTTTCGTGTCTCTAGGTAGTAATACGTAGAATGGTACAGCAAAGTTTATAAAGAACATGGTTAAGAATGGTACTCTGTATTCGTCAGAGAACAATCTGCTAACGTAGTAAGTAACCTCCTCTGGAATGTTTGAATACCAAATAAGCATGAACTGGCTGAAGAACAGGTAGCTCCAAAGCATTGCAATCGCAAACATCCACTTACCTAAGTCGTGCATGTGGCTTTCGTTAACGTCTTGGAAATATCCTTTTGACCTAAGCCATAGCATACAAACATTTGTAAAGATGATCATGCTTACCCACATACCTGAGAAGATATACCAACCAAATAGAGTACTGAACCAGTGAGTATCAATAGACATTACCCAATCCCAAGCCATAGTAGAAGAGAACACTGCAAAGAATACAATGAACATTGCACTGCGGCGGAATTGAAAATAGTGTAAATCAAGACTTGGCTCTGCATCCTCTTTAAGTGACCACTTGCGGAAGAAGTGAGCAAATCCTATAAAAGTTGCTAGGTATGCAATTGTTCTACCCCAGAAAAATGTTGGGTTAAAGTATGCAGACTTTCCAGCAATAATAGCGTCGTAATTACCGTGAGTGGGATCGTAGAGAGTAGCATCCATCCAATGGTATAAGTGGTGCATATGGAATTGACCCGCAGCTATAACAATAATCATAACTGCACCACCATAAGGAAGGAAACCCCACATCGCCTCAAAGAAACGCTTTAGAACAACTGACCAAGCACTTTCAGTGGCGTATTGTAATGCGTAAAAGAATAAAGCTGCCACTGAGATTGAAAAATAGAAGAAACCATTTACTAATAGATTAGCCCACCATCTTTGGTGACCATGAGAATGATCTGTTAGATAACCTCCAATAAGAGCGATCAGACCCACAACCATTAAGATTTGGGTTAAAAGCTTGGCACGTCCTTCGAATTTGAATTCCATGATCAGTCGTTATTTTCTATTTCAGATGAAGCTACATCATTGCCCTGAAGCGTCTTGATGTATTCAATAATTAGCCAACGATCTTTTTGAGAAAGTTGAGAAGCGTGTGAACCCATAAGGCCTTTCCCGTATTGTAGAGTATGATACATTTTCCCTTCTGGTAAATCCTTTAATTTTCCTGAATAGGAAGGGATTCCTACAATATGTCCATTTCTTGAAATTGCCCCGTCACCTTTTCCTTCTTCACCATGACATTGAGTACACATTTGACCGTAGAGTAAAGCTCCAGCTGCAATGTTTTCCTCGGAAGAAGCAATAGGTGATACTAATTCAGCACCTGCAGATTCATAACCTTCAGGGGTGTTTGGGTATGGGTAAGGAAGGTTAAATGCCTTATCCTCTCCTGAAAAAGGGATTGTTCCTTCGACGGGTAGTCTAGCACTAGGTGTGTTTCTCTGTGACGCTGCAAAGTCTTCCGTAACGTAGTACGGATCCTCACCGTAATCAACATAAGCTTCAACAGCAGGAGAGCGGTACATGTCTGGCATGTACTCAAGTCCTGGACTATCTGGATTATTTACGCAAGAAGCAAACATCATTGTGATTGCAATTGCTACTGGAATGATTGTGTTCTTTGGCATCCTCATTACTTTACGTCTTTGATGCTTAGCTCGAGAAGAGCTGTTTTCTTAATTGCTACCTCCAGCTTCTTTGCGTCAAGAACGTTGTTTGACGTCTTGATCTCAATTACAAACTTATCATCTGTAGTTCTTGGATCTGGATTAGAAGCTGGCATGCCTGGAAGAGTACCATTACGCAGGAAGTAGGTTATTGCCATACCGTGTGCTCCACATAGTACAGAGAATTCAAATGTTACTGGAATGAAAGCCGGAATATTTTCAAATAGAGAGAAACTTGGCTTACCTCCAATATTCATAGGCCAATCCGAAATCATAAAATACCACATGCCAAGTAATGCTAGTGATGTACCTGTCATTGCATACATAAATGATGCGATTGCCAAACGTGTTCTTTTAACTCCGATAATTGGATCAATTCCGTGAATTGGGAATGGTGAGTAAACGTCGTTCACGTGTACACCCTTTCCAACTAATTCACGAGCAGCTTCTAGTAACTTATCGTCGTCGTCGTACATGACGTGGAATACCTTATTCATGCTGGCATTATTTGTCTAGTTGATTCTTGTATGATTCACCGCTTGACTTAAGGATAGTCTTAAGCTCATTCAATGCTAGTACTGGGAAGAACCTAGTAAACATTAAGAATAGAGTTGAGAAGATACCTAGAGTACCGATGAAAATTCCTATGTCGATTGCCGTTGGGTAGAATTCTCCCCAGCTTGATGGCAAGTAATCTCTGTGAAGTGATGTAACGATAATTACGTAACGCTCAAACCACATACCGATGTTCACTACAATACTCAAGACGAATGTTGCAATTAGTGAACGGCGTATTTTCTTAATCCAGAAAAGTTGAGGGCTAATCACGTTACATGTCATCATCGTCCAATAGGCCAAACTGTAAGGCCCTGAGAAACGGTTGATGAATGCATAGCTCTCATATTCTACACCTGAGTACCAAGAGATGAATAGCTCAGTTAAGTAAGCCACACCTACAATAGAACCAGTAACGATAATTACAATGTTCATGTACTCAACGTGCTTCACGTGAATGTATGCCTCAAGCTTATATGCCTTTCTCATAATTAGCATAAGCGTTTGTACCATCGCGAAACCTGAGAATACTGCTCCTGATACGAAGTATGGAGGGAAGATGGTAGTGTGCCAACCAGGTATTACAGAAGTAGCGAAGTCCATCGATACGATAGAGTGTACTGAGAATACAAGAGGTGTTGCAATACCTGCAAGTACAAGACTCACTTCTTCAAAACGAGTCCAATGCTTTGCCCGACCGCTCCATCCAAAGCTTAATATTGAGTAGATCTTCTTTGGTAATGGCTTTACCATTCTATCGCGAATAGTAGCAAAGTCAGGAATAAGACCTATGTACCAGAATACTAATGAAACAGAGAAGTAAGTCGAAATTGCGAATACGTCCCAAAGAAGTGGTGAGTTAAAGTTTACCCAAAGAGAACCGAATTGGTTTGGCAATGGGAAAACCCAGTAAGCAAGCCAAATACGACCCATGTGAATTCCAGGGAAAACTGCCGCCATGATGACGGCAAAAATGGTCATCGCCTCTGCAGAACGGTTAATTGCCATTCTCCATTTCTGACGGAAAAGTAGAAGTACCGCAGAGATAAGTGTCCCTGCGTGACCAATACCTACCCACCATACAAAGTTTGTAATATCCCAAGCCCAACCTACAGTCTTATTTAATCCCCAAACACCGATACCAGTGCCTAATAGATAAAGAATAGATCCAACGCCGTAAAGCGCAACGATAGATGAGATCGTGATTAGAACTTTCCAACCAAGTGATGCAGCACCAGTAATTGGACTAACAACATCGTCTGTAATATCCTTGTAGGTCTTATGACCTAGGATTAGCGGTTCTCTTATTGCTGATTCTCTCTGCATAGTTAGTGGCTATCTACGTTTCTAACTTTAGTCATGTAGAAGATATTTGGCTGAACACCAATCTCTTCTAGAGCATGGTAAGAACGGTTGTTTTCAGAAATACTACTCACTTCAGAACTCTTGTCGTTAAGGTCACCAAAAGTGATTGCCTTTGATGGACAAGATTCTGCACAAGCAGTTATTACTGCTCCATCCTGTACTGGATCACCGGACTTCTTAGCATTAAGCTTTCCTTGCTGGATACGCTGTACACACATAGAGCATTTCTCCATAACTCCACGAGCTCTTACTGTTACATCTGGGTTTAATACTAGACGAGCAAGGCTATCTGAAGCTGGGTTAAAGTTTTGGAACTTATCGTGGCCCTTGTAGTTGAACCAGTTAAATCGTCTAACCTTATAAGGGCAGTTATTCGCGCAGTAACGCGTACCGATACAACGGTTATAAGTCATTTGGTTTAGCCCCTCATTGCTATGAGTAGTTGCAGCAACTGGACAAACTGTTTCACAAGGAGCGTGATTACAGTGTTGACACATCATCGGCATGTGTATCGTCTGCGGATTCTCAGATGGATCCTCCATCTTTCCGTAGCTTGAAATTACACCAACTCCTTCTTCAGCTCCCTTTTCAAGGCTGTAATCAGAAGAGTAGTAGCGGTCGATTCTCAACCAGTGCATATCTCTGTGACGACGTACTTCGTCCTTACCAACGACACTTACATTGTTCTCGATATGACATGCAGTTACACATGCGCTACATCCAGTACAAGTACTGAGATCAATAGTCATTCCCCAACGGTGACCAACTTCTTCTACAGCATGACTGTGCCAAAGGTCAAATGCACTAGTGGGCTTCTTGTCCCTTGCATCAATTACGCCATCGTGGTTAATGTCCTCATGTACATTAAGACCAATCACCTTATTCCAAGAAGCCTCACCTTTTAAAGCATCTGCTTCATTAAGGTATTCAGCTAGAGTAGTTTCCTTCACTACTGAATCACGACCCATTGCTGTACTATGAATCTGTGTACTAGCTAATGGGTATTCTTCTCCTGTAGCTTCGATTGTTATATCGTAGTTGCTACCTGAAGTAAATGGGAATGCATTAACTCCAATTGGAACTGGCTGACCGTTTGCATCAACAAGGTGGTCGCCATTTTCTCCAGTTTGGTATCCTGCCTTGCCGATGTTTTCTCCGCTAGCTCCACGACCGTAGCCAAGTGCTACTGATACTGTGCCTGGCTTTTGGCCTGGCTGCATAAACGCAGGAAGTTCAATTGACTTTCCGTTTGAAGTTAGTCTTACAACAGAAGCTGGGTTTTCTTGAGCGATATAGATGTTAAGACCCATAGCTTCCATATCCTTACGCGACATAGTAATGTAGTTATCCCAAGTAATTTTTGTTACTGGATCAGGAGTCTCCTGAAGCATCGGGTTTGTAGCGTGATTACCCGCACCAATAGTTGACTTCACATAAGTAGAAAGCTGCATAGCTCCCCCCTTCCTCGAAGCAACTTCGCTTGCAGAAGCTGCAGTGTTTATTGCTGCAGAGTAATTAGGTGAAGATAACACAGTATCAACAGACATATATCCATCGTGAACTGCTGAGTTCCAATTTGCATCATTGTATAATGCGTCTGATTTATACTCTACGTTATAGTTTGTTCTTATATAGGTATACCAATCTGAATTAGATGCTCCAGCCCAAACTAAAATTGACTCACCCGCTGCTCTCGTATTAAATAATGGTGCGATAGAAGGTTGAACCAAATCAATTCGTCCAGAGTTTAAACTAAGATCATTCCAGCTCTCTAGGTAATGGTGATTAGGTGCAACATAAGTCGAACGAGAAGCAGTCTCATCTGAGATACCGCTCATGCTAACTGATGTCTTAACCTTAGCAAGACCAGCGTTGAACTCGTCCGCATTTGGCAAGTCGTAAGATGGGTTACAATCTAGTGTTAT
>JAYZNI010000095.1:0-14900 GCA_036152255.1 Bacteroidota bacterium
GTAGTCAACAACAACCTCTAAGTTTTCAGGGTAATTGTTAATATGAGTAATGCTAGTTTTATCCTTGCTTAGCTTTCCAAGAGCACTTTTGTCACCTGGACGACTTGGGGGTTTGATGCGGTTAATTTTCTCACTCTTAAATAAGTCGTCTGATGATACAAGGAACATAGAGTCTCCATCGTTTGCAATAATCTTTATTGAAGCAAGGATGGGGAAATTGATATTTGCCTTTTCTGTTTTAGATAGTGGACTTTCAGGATCGTAGTAAAAAGATGTGTTTTCACCTATCACTTCAATTCTTTCATAATTTTTTCTGAAGCTTATGATTTTAGAACCTCCGTATGATCCTCTATGATTTCCAGTTTGCAATACTCCATCCTCAACTTGTGAAAAGTAGATGTATTCATTTTGAAAAGCTTCTTGAGATATAGCCATCCATGTTTCACCACTTACAGTGTCTCTGTACATAGTGAAAAGGCCTTCTTCAGCTATCGCTTTCTTAGTTACTTCGCTAATAGATTTGCCGTACTTATTCTTTTTAGGACCATATTCATTTTGCTCAGTTTTTTTCTTTTTTCTTCTAAAGAACTGAGCGTGAGATTCAGATGGAACATAAATAAAAGTGGTCAGAAATATTGAGCTTGCTAAAAGTAAAATTCTTGACTTCATGTCTTGTTAAAAGATAAGCCACTAATATACGGTTATTTAAACCCTCGTACTTTCTTTATTTGCTCGTAAGCTTCCTGAATTTGGATAAATCTCTCCTTAGCTTTTTTTCTAGGCCCTTCTCCTAGATTACCAATTTTGTCTGGATGGAATTTAACAGCAAGCTTCCTGTATGCTTTTTTAACCTCAGTATCTGTTGCATCTTTTGTTATCTCTAAAACCTTATAAGGATCTGAAACTCTGTGGTATGCTTGCTCAATACTAAGTCTATCTTTATCGCTAATACCCAAGTACTTAGCAATGAATCTGATTATATCGAGCTCATGAGGGTGCACTTCTCCATCTGCATTTGAAATGCCGTATAAATATTGAAGAAGAAGCATTCTCTTTGGGTGATCCATATGGAATCTAATTTGAGAAGCCATCTTTCTATAATCAATATTTTCTTTGAGGACTGACCGTAATAAAAGAGTGAGTTGTTCTGCTTCTTTTGGTCCAAAATTGACTTTTAGAAAACTCTTCACATAATTGAGTTCCGATTTCATAATCTTTCCGTCCGCCTTCATTACTGCAGCACTTAAGACTACTAAAGCCATAGAAAAATCTCCTCGTTGAGTTTTTTTTTCGAAAACGCGTGACTCTCCATCTGACGAAGTAAAGCCCTGGAACATTTTACCAACTTGATATCCAAGCAAAGCACCAATTGGACCTCCTAAAGCCCAACCTAAAGCACCACCAACCCATTTACCGTAATCTGCCATATTTAAAAACTTCCTCCAGCTCCACCACCCCCGAAGCTACCGCCTCCAAAGCCGCTGAATCCGGAACGACCACTACTAAATCCTCCGCCACTAAATCCTCTCCTACCTCTTTTAAAATTATTGTAACTATTGTTTTGGCGATTCATTTCGGCCAAAACGATTATTAATGATGCAATCCATGATGATCCATTGTTTCTCCTCATTTGATTCTTCACAGCAATCATTATTATCATAATTGGCATAATGAATATCAGAAACAAAACAAACAACATTTTTGTCCATTCCGAATCATTTGTGCCATTATTCACTATGTAATCTGCTTCTGTAAATTCACCAGAGGCCAAACCCATTATTTGCTTAATCCCATTTTCTAATCCTTCACTCCAGTTAGCATTCTTGAAATAAGGAATCATGCTATCAACTATTCTTCCGGTTAGAATATCTGGAATAGCACCTTCTAATCCTGCTCCAATTGCAATGAAGATTTGGCCTTTTCCACTTTTGTTTCTTGGCTTAATTGCAATCACAACCCCATTGTCATGATCAGATCGTCCAACTCCAATCTTGTCTCCAGTTTCTATTGCAAAAGTTGATGGGTCATATCCACAAAAATCTGGATGTGTAATAACGACAATAACATTACTTGTCTTCTTTACAAACGATCTTAAAGAAGCCTGAATTTGTTTTTCTTCATTTGACGGCAATAAATCAGCTTCATCGTATACAAATGTCCCATTCTTGGGTGTAGGTATACATGAGTCTATTTGGGCTTTAACAATCCCAAAAAATGGAGAGATTAATAAGCCTAATAAAATGATTAATCTCCCCATGATACACTATTATCAAGTTCATCTGCATCACCTTTGACATAGGGGAAATAGTCTTTTAATTGTTCACCGCAAGACTCAACAGTCCCACACAAAGCTTCAGTCCAATCCCCACCTTTCAATAGTGGTAGAGCTAAATCATAAGTCTCTTGCCAAAACTTATCATCTACCTTTGCGTTAATGCCCATGTCGCCAAGTATTGCAAACTTTCTGTCCTCAGTCGACAGATAAACAAGAACACCATTTCTAGCTTCTGTTTTATGCATTTTTAGAGCAGCAAAGACTACAGAAGCTCTGTCCATAACATCACCCTTACAGGTTGTTTCAATGTGCACCCTTATTTCTCCAGAGGTCTGAAGTTCTGCAGCTTCAATTGCCTTTTCAACGGCTAATGAGTCAACAGCCATTATTCAAAGTTCACAGCTGGGGCAGAGGCTGCGTTTGATGTAGATTCAAAATATGACTTACCATCAAACCCAAACAATTCAGCCCATAGCTTCCCTGGGAACATCTTAACTTTCTTATTGTATGACTTTACACTTTCATTGTAGTCAGTTCGGGCCTTTGAAATTCTGTTTTCTGTACCTTCAAGCTGTACTTGAAGATCGCGAAACCCTTGACTACTTTTTAAGTCTGGGTATTGTTCAGTATATCCAAATAATCCTCGCATTGCTCCGCCAAGTACCATTGTGCTATTATCGAATTCAGTAATATCACCTGTTTCTCCAGCCTTTTTCATAGCTCCAAGTGCTGCAGCACGTGCCTCAGTTACAGCAATTAGAGTCTCTTTTTCAACATTCGCATATGCTTTGACTGTAGATACTAAGTTGGGAATAAGGTCAAATCTTCTTTGGTATTGGGTTTCTACATTTCCCCATTGTCCATCAACGTTTTCAGAAGATTGTGTCATGCCGTTGTATGAAGACATTCCGTTAAAAGCTAGTAGAACTAAAAGTCCAACTAGTACTAGCATTGTTATTTTTCCTTTATTCATGATTGCAAATTCTTAAATCCTCTTGATATAAATTCAGAAAGTTCTTCACCTTCTAAAATACCTTGGGATAGGCGGGCTAAATCTGCCGCTTTCTTTGCAATTGCATTTCTTTTTTCTTCGTCCTTTTCGCCAAGGAGTTGTGTTGTAAGAGGGTGGTTAGAGTTAATTGTTACTTCGTATTTATTTGGCAAGTCCCCAAACATTTGAAATCCTCCGCCCCCGACAGCTTGCTGCTCCTTCATACGTCTCATCCATTCGCTAATTGTAATAGTTAATGGAGCAGAAGTTGGTGACATTGCTGCGAATTTAATTTCATATCCCTCAGATGGAAAAGCTCCTTGAAACACAGGTGTTAGAGTTTCTTGTTGCTTTTCGTCTATCAGGCTTGTTTCAGCATCATCCTTTTCAATAAGCTTTTCAATAATGTCTGAATCAACCCTCTTGAATTGGACGCCAGAATGAGTTTGTTCTAGCTTGCTAACAACGTGGGCAGCAAGAGGCCCCTCCATTTCAAGAACTTTATAACCTTTTTCAGTTGCTGCGTATACAAACGAGTGTTGTGCTTTAGCATCAGATGTATAAGGAAGGATAATCTTGTCATTTTTGTCAGTTTGGACTCCTTTGACAGATTCAATTAATTCTTCATGAGTCGTAAAGTTTCCATCAGTATCTTTATATAAGTAGAACTTCTGAGACCTTTCAGCGAATTTTTCATCAGTCAAAATTCCGTAGTCTACGAATACCTTTAGATCTTCCCAAAGTGATTCAAATCCAGCTCTATCCTTTTTGAACATTGAAGCTAGTTTGTCAGCTACTTTTTTACTGATGTATCCGCTAATTTTCTTAACGTTTGCGTCCTCTTGTAGGTATGAACGGCTTACGTTAAGTGGGATGTCTGGAGAGTCGATAACCCCGTGAAGCATAGTGAGAAAATCTGGAACTATGTTTTCTACGTTATCAGTAATAAAAACCTGATTTGAATAGAGGTGAATTCTATTCCTCTGAAGATCCATAGTTTTCTTTAGAGGAGGGAAGAATAGAATTCCAGTAAGGTTAAATGGATAATCTACATTTAGGTGGATGTTAAAAAGAGCATCCTCCATATTCATAGGGTATAATTCCCTGTAGAAATTTGTATAATCCTCATCCTTTAAATCAGCAGGCTTGAGCATCCACGTTGGAGAAGTGTTGTTAATGATGTTTGGTACCTCTACACTAATCTTCTTAATGTTACCCTCCTCATCCTTTTCTCCACTTGGGTCGTCTTGCATTTCACTCTTCGTGCCAAACACAATCTCCACAGGCATAAACTTGCAATACTTATTTAATATCCCACCTAGCCTTGATTCTTCAAGGAATTCAATACTATCCTCTGCAACGTGAAGTACTACATCAGTTCCAGGAGTTGCTTTCTTTGAATCTTCTAGTGTAAATTCTGGAGAACCATCACAGCTCCACTTAACAGCTTTTGATTTGGGCTTTTGGCTTTTTGAAATGATATCAACCCTATCGCTCACCATGAACGAAGAATAGAATCCCAAACCAAAGTGACCAATTATTGCCTGTTTTGCATCATCATCCTTGTATTTGTCAAGAAATTCTGTTGCTCCAGAAAATGCTATTTGGTTGATGTACTTATCTATTTCTTCAGAAGTCATCCCTACACCATTGTCCGATATGGTAATGGTTTTTGCCTCCTTGTCAATCTTAACTTCTACGATAGGATCTCCTTTAACCTTCTTTAAATCACCTGCACTCAATAGAGTTTTACATTTTTGTGTTGCGTCAACTGCATTTGAGACTAATTCTCTTAGAAAGATTTCGTGATCTGAGTAAAGGAATTTTTTGATGATAGGGAAAATGTTCTCCGTAGTAACATTGATATTTCCCTTAGTAGTTGTTTTTGCCATCGATTAATTTTTGTTTATCCTTTACATGGCAACACTCATGCCACTATGAAAACAAGCATCAGATTATGACAGCATGACATTCAATATTTGTCAATGAGTCAGACTTATGATATAAATGTCCTATTTAATTACAAGTTTAGCTTTTTCTCCCAAGTCACTTCGAACCAAATAACTGCCTGGATTAAGGTCGTTAACATTAATAGTCATCATTTCAGTATTTTAAGGTTAGAAATTAGGTTTAAGAGAAGCGTTAGAGTGAAAGTCAGTAATGACCCTAACAGCTTCCTCAGGTGTGTCAACAATTGAAAATAGATTTGGGTCAGTGTCAGAAATTGTCTTGTATTTATCTAACATAGTGTCTTTAAACCACTCAACTAGTCCACTCCAAAACTTACTATCGTAAAGCACAATGGGTCTTGAATTCAACTTTCCTGTTTGAAGGAGGGTAAGTGCTTCAAAGAGTTCATCCATAGTGCCAAACCCACCAGGCATTACAATAAAGCCTTGGCTGTATTTTACAAACATGACTTTTCTCACGAAAAAGTAGTCAAAGTCAATGCTCTTGTCCCTATCTATATAAGGGTTTTCGTGTTGTTCAAAGGGCAGTTCTATGTTGAGTCCTACGGAAGGTCCGCCAGTATCATGAGCTCCTCGGTTACCAGCTTCCATTACTCCGGGACCACCTCCAGTAATTACTCCATAACCAGATTCAGATAGGAGGGAAGCAATTTTTTGAGCATCCTTGTACACCTTTGTTTCAGGGCCAGTTCTAGCTGAACCATATATTGATACACATGGGCCAATCCTGTGCAAGGCTTCATAGCCTTCCACGAACTCGCTCATAATTTTAAAAATTGACCAACTGTCTTTGGACATTATTTCAGTCCACGTTCTTCTCTTGTATTCTTTCTGCATTACTCAAACTTAACTAAGCCACTCGAGCTAAGCTAAAATCTGAGCAAGAAATTTACCAGTGGGGCTGTTTGGTTTACTTGCGACTTGCTCTGGTGTGCCTTGTGCTACTATTTGGCCTCCTTCTACTCCTCCTTCGGGTCCCATGTCAATTACGTGATCAGCAACTTTAATAACATCTAAATGATGTTCAATGACAACTACTGAATTTCCTAAATTTACTAGCCTATTTAATACATCTAACAACATTTCAACATCTTGGAAATGAAGGCCTGTAGTTGGTTCGTCAAGAATGTATAATGTGTTACCGGTATTTGCTCGACTTAGCTCTGAAGCTAGTTTTACACGCTGGGCTTCACCTCCGCTTAGGGTGGTTGAAGGTTGGCCTAAGGTGATATACCCGAGTCCAACGTCCTTTAAAGTGCTTATGATCTTTTTAAGTTTCGGATGGGATTCAAAAAAGTCAAAAGCCTCGTTTATTGTCATGTCAAGGACGTCACTTATGCTTTTTCCCTTATACCTAACTTCTAGTGTTTCTCTATTGAATCTTTTGCCTCCACACGATTCACATGGTACGTGAACATCTGGTAGGTAGTTCATCTCTATAGTTCTGAGCCCAGCACCTTTGCAATCTTCACATCTTCCTCCAACAACGTTAAACGAGAATCTTCCTGGTTTGTATCCTCTGATCTTGGCCTCGGGAAGTAGTGAAAACAGCTTTCTTATGTGGTCCATCATACTAGTGTAAGTGGCTGGATTTGAGCGAGGAGTGCGTCCAATGGGTGTTTGGTCTATGGCTATCACCTTGTCCAAATTATCCAAGCCCAAAATCTTTTTATGTGGCAACGGATTTCTTATTGGCTCATGAAGATGATTCTGTAAAGCAGGGTAGAGTGTCTGGTTTATCAAAGAACTCTTGCCCGAGCCACTAACTCCTGTTACACAAGTAAAAGTGCCCAAAGGAATATTTAGATCTACATTCTTCAAATTGTGGCCTGAAGCCCCTTTAATTGTTAGTTTCTTTTTATTTCCTTTCCTTCGTTTACTTGGACTTTGGATCTTTTTAATTCCGTTGAGATAATGCGCTGTTATTGATTCAGAGGCCAAATGTTCCCAAGGAGGTCCCGCAGCAACGATTGTCCCTCCGTGTTTACCAGCTCCTGGCCCAATATCAACTAGGAAATCAGACGCTCTCATCATGTCCTCGTCGTGTTCAACAACAATCACTGAATTACCAGCATCTCTCAATGCTTGCAGAGATTTAATAAGTCTTTGATTATCTCTTTGGTGTAGGCCTATAGACGGTTCATCAAGTATATATAGGACTTCAGTTAGTTTTGATCCGATCTGGGTTGCCAGTCTTATTCGTTGGCCTTCTCCTCCTGAAAGAGAACGTGCAGGTCTATCTAGACTCAAATAACCCAGTCCTACATCAACCATAAATCCAATTCTCTCTCGAATCTCCTTAAGCGGCTCCTTTGCTATGGTGTTTTGCTTATCTGTTAGTTCTGATTCTATTCCTTCAAAGAATTCAGAAAGTTTGATGAAATCTAACTCACCTAATTCTGCGATATTCTTTCCAGCTATTTTAAATTGAAGACTGATGGGCTTAAGTCTACTCCCATTGCAACTTGAACAAGGAACCTTGTGCATGAATTGGTTCGCCCAACGCTTGAGAGGGATGGATTTGGACTTAGCCGCAGCATTTTCAACTAAAGAAACCAATCCGTCGTAATTCACAGATTCTGAAGACCCAAACTTGCTTGGAAGAGTTATTTTGTCATTAGTCCCATAAAGGATTATGCCTATTAACTCTTCGCTTAACTCGCCAATTGGAGTTGTAGCCTTCATTCCATGAGAAGTTATGATGGCTTCAATTATGTTAGAAATCTTATTACTTGTAAGCTCACCTAGAGGTGCGATACCTCCTTCTCTGACGCTCTTCTTTGGATCAGGGAAAACGAGATCTCTATCTACTTTTGCAACTGTACCTAATCCATTACAAGTGGGGCAAGCTCCGTATGGAGAGTTGAAAGAGAATAGATTTGGTTCAGGGTCAGGATATGCAATTCCAGAGGTAGGGCACATTAGATTCCTCGAAAAGTGGACGAGTTTTGGATTGATTACTTCGTACTGTACTACGCACATTGAGCCTTTTCCAATGTTTAAAGCTGTGCGCACTGAGTTTCTCAAACGAGTTCTGTCGCTTCCCACGATTACTCTGTCAATAACTAATTCAATGTCGTGGACCTTGTATCTGTCTACTTTAAATCCCGAATCTAATTCTACTACTTCTCCATCTACTCTTGCCTTTAGATATCCCTGTTTACGAGCGTTTTCGAATAATTCTCTGTAATGTCCCTTCCTGCCACGAACAATAGGAGCAAGAATTAAAAGCTTTGTTCCATTAAACTTCTTTTCAACACTTTCAGCTATTTCCTCATCGTTATTCTTAACCATGGGCTCACCTGTTTCAATAGAATAAGCATTTGCAGCTCTCGCATATAATAGTCTCAAGAAATCGTGGACTTCTGTTACCGTGCCTACAGTGGAACGAGGGCTTCTAGTTACTGTTTTTTGTTCAATGCTAATCACTGGACTTAGACCACTAATGTGTTCTACATCTGGTCTTTTAAGTCCTCCAATAAATTGTCTTGCATAGGAGCTTAGGGTTTCTAAATATCTTCTAGATCCCTCAGCATAAATGGTGTCAAAAGCAAGTGAAGATTTACCTGAACCACTGACACCTGTAAATACAATTAGTTTGTTTCTTGGTAGGGTTAAATCAATATCTCGGAGGTTGTGTTCTCTTGCTCCGTTTATAATGATGCTATCTGACCCATTATGCATATCAACTGTCTAAACGTTTCAGTTTGTAATCCAAACCAGCAATTACTATAGACATAATTGGGCTAACCCAATTAAAGATGCAAAATGGTGCATATGCTAGAGTTGCAACACCTAGTATTCCGCTTTGGGCTACTCCACATGTGTTCCATGGAATTAAAACGGATGTGACTGTACCTGAATCTTCAAGTGTTCTACTTAGGTTTTGAGGAGCTAAATTGTGTTCTTTATATGCTTCCTCATACATCTTTCCTGGAACTACAATTGCTATGTATTGATCTGAGGCTAGTATGTTGAATGCAAGGCAGGTTCCAACCGTACTTCCTATTAGTCCAAGTACTGAATTTAATCCGCTTATTAAGCTGTCAGTAATTGTTTTCAGAACACCTGCTGCTTGTAATACTGCTCCAAATACCATTGCACATATTATAAGCCAAATTGTATTCATCATACCTGACATTCCTTTAGCAGATAAAAGTTCATCAGCTAATTCATTGCCCGTAACAAAATTTGTATCAACTGCCATTGATGTGATAGAAGAGTAGTATGATGCCGCAGCGTAACTCATTTCTTCACCTGCAATTTCAGTAATAGCATTTGGTTGGAAAATAATTGCTGTAAGTGCTCCTAAAAGAACTCCGATAAACAACGCTGCCGCTGCAGGTACCTTTCGAGCAATCATAACTAATACAGTTAAAGGAGCAACAAATAAAACAAGGTGAATATTGAATTTGGCCTTTACAGCCTCACCAAAACCTGCAGCAAATTCAACACTTTCAGTCGCAGCGCTTCCAGTAAACCCTACAATTAGAAATACGATTAGAGCAATTAAAATACTTGGTACAGTTGTAATTGTCATATATCTAATGTGAGTAATTAGATCTGTGCCAGCTACTGCAGGAGCAAGATTTGTAGTGTCTGATAGTGGGCTTAGCTTATCTCCAAAATATGCTCCACTTATAATTGCACCGGCAACCCAACCTTCGCTAATTCCCATTGCCGTTCCTATACCTACTAAGGCAACACCAACTGTTCCAACTGTACCCCAAGATGAACCAGTCGCTATTGAAAGAACAGCACACACTATGCAAGCTGCAAAAAGAAAAATAGTTGGTTCAAGGAGTAGTAAACCATAGTGTATAAATGCAGGAATAATACCTGCAAGCAGCCAAGTTCCAGCTAAAGCTCCGATCAATAGTAGTATTAATATCGCCTCTGTTGCTTGAGAAATATTTCTTGAAATAGCATCTCGGATACTAGCCCAACTTATGTCTCTGTACATTCCTATACCACCTGCAACTAATGCAGCGATAAGCAATGCCATTTGATTAGAACCATATGAGCTGTCGTCTTCAAAGAAATACACATTGGTTCCAAGCATTACAACCAAAAGGATAATTGGGAGTAAAGCCAGAATTAACGGCATGTTTGAGGCGCTATTATGATTCTCAGGTTTCATTTATTTTACGTCTTCAACTTCAGGGCTTCCTGAAGGACTTAGCGCTGATTTTGAAACTCTAATTTTACCTGATTCTACTTCTAGAACAACCGTCAAGTCGCTAATGGAAAGAATTTTTCCATGTACTCCTCCAATAGTTACGACCTTATCTCCTTTGCGAATTGCATCTCTGAATTCTTTTGCCTCCTTTTGTCGTTTTTGCTGAGGTCTAATCATAAAGAAATACATTATGATAAACATTCCCAGTAATAGTGGCCAAGGGAATCCTGGTCCAGTTGTCTCTACTTGTAGTAAAATATTGAACATGTTTATTTATTATTTGTCTAATTTATTTCAAATCTTCTTTTCCAAAGTCAGGGCCAATTACATTTCCTTTTAAAGTAAGTTGAGTAATTGATGGTCTGGTATTTGTTACCACATCAATTTTCTTTGATTGGGCTCCAGTTCTATCAGTTGAGTCAAAATCAACTTTTATTTTACCACCATCACCTGGTTTAATTACCTCTTTGGGCCAGTCATTAGCGACTGTACATCCACATTGAGGATGCACGTTTGAAATTATGAGTGGTGCAGTTCCAGTATTTGTAAATGTAAATATCTTAGATATTCTTTTCCCAGCTGCAATAACGCCAAAATCAAATTCAAGAATATCGAATTCTATTAAAGGATAATTAGCATCACTAGATGTAGTAGATGCTGTTTCAGGAATATTAATAAGGTCTGTATTAATCTTATCATCATTTGTACAGCTAATAATGCTACAAATGCAGACGCAGACAAATGTAATATAAAGGACTCTCATATTACACTAGACCTCTTCCTGTCTTTTTGATTTCACCAGCTTCAACTAGTTTTAAAAATAGCTGGTCTAAAATTCCGTTTATGAACCCATGACTCTTGTCAGTGCTGTAGTATTTCGACAATTCGATATACTCATTAAGAGTAACTTTTAAAGGAATTGTTGGGAATTCCTTGGCCTCTGCAAGGGCCATTTTCATCAATATCCTATCGGTAAGTGCGATTCTACCTAGTTCCCAGTTTTGGGCTCCTTTTTTAATCAAACTTTCATTTGTTTCACCTTGGGCTAAAGTCTTAGCGAATAAGCCTTCAAGGAACTTTTTGTCGTCATCATCTTCTCGCCAAACCTTTAAAAGTTCAACCTCATCATCGTCCTCCTTAATTGATTTAAGAGTTTTGATAACCATTGAACTTGTAAGGTCTAAATCATCCATCCAAAAGATACTTTCCTCTTCTAGCATGTATTGGAAAGACTCTTGGTTTATTAAATTTTTACGGAACATTCTTACCAAGCTCTCCTTGTCGTGTTGAAATCCTCTTTCTTCAGAACTCAGATAGTTTTTGTACTCTTCGTCCTCTATTAGATCACGGAACATGTTCCTTAAAAGTTCCTGATTGTTTGCCCAACTAATACCAAGCTCTTCTGACGCTTTTTGTAAATTCTTGCTATTTGCTAAAATCCTTAGAGGTGCATTCCTTACAAATTTTGTATTTGGATTTAAATCCTCTTCAGTAGGCATTTGCTTCTTCCTTGCAGTTTCTATTCTGTCAATTGCAATACCCTGAAGGCCAGCAATCATGTTTAATAATAAAAGGTAAAGTTCGTGCATCTTAGTGATACTGTGATCAAGAGCGTTTTTAGCTTTTACAGAATCAGAGTCTTCGTCTTGATAGAATCCGTACAGGATATGAAGAATCTTGATGCGGATGTGGCGTCGGTTCAGCATTGCAATGTTCGTTTTGCGAATTTAGGTAATCAAACCTGCCTAAAGCAGATAATATGCATCTACTTTTGCAACATGATTAATCTATTATGGTCTGAAAAAAGCAAGCTATTGTTAACCACTGTGTTAGTTATTGGTGCTGCTACATTATGGGGCTGTTCCAAAGTTGTAGATATAGACGTTCCTAGCGATGAGCCAATGCTCGTAATAGAAGGAATCATCAAGGAAGGCAAGAAGCCTGTAGTCTTGCTAAGCATGTCTGAAGGATACTTTGATCCCATTAATTTTGACTTAGATGATTTTTACTTGAGTAATATTGATAGTATTTCTGTTGAAGTAGACGGAGTGGTTACTCAGCTGATAGAAGTTCCTGTTGCAGGTTTAGAGCAGGAACAATTGGAATATTTGTCTCAACTTTTTGAGGTGCCCACTTTTTACCTTCAAAATGCTAATTTATTCGGTTTTAATTTCCCTGTTTATACTGTGTTAGGCCAAACCGACTTAATAGGTGAAGTTGGAAAGGATTACAAATTATATGTCCGCCATGGAGATATAGAAGCAGGAGGTATAACTACACTAATGCCTGCAATACAGCAGGATGATCCTTATTTTTTCTTTCCAGAAAACTCTCAGTCTGATTCTCTAGGGATAATCAATCTTGTATACACTGATCCGCCTGAACTTGGAAATTGCTACAGATGGGCGTCAAGAAGGATCAATCAATATCCTGACTGGCATATTCTAGCTGGTGAGGTTAAGGATCCATATTTTATTTATCCCCTTGGGTCTGTTTGGGATGATATGATAATAAATGGAGGGACATTTGATTTTCCTATTATAAGATACCCAACTGACAATGACACACTTGATTCTAGTATTGAAATTGGGCTTTGGAAAATTGGAGACACAGTTCTGACGAAACTTGAGACTATCGACAGAAATGCCTATGAAACTCTCCTCAGTTACGAAACCGCACTATCAGCCCAAGGAAATCCTTTTGCGCCACCGTCAAACGTAATTTCTCATGTAGGAGATGCACTTGGGTGGTGGATTGCAACTTCAGAGGATGTAGATACTATTATTTGCGCTCCTTGATTGAAATAAAGTAAATTGCTGCTATGAGTTTTTCAAAGCGACTACCACTTTCAATTTTATTTATTCTTTTTGTTGGAGTTTCCATAGCCCAAACCACTGGATTTTGGCCTATTTCTTCTGTAGATCTATACCAAAGAGGAGCACTAGTTCAGCATTCAGATTCTGTTCTTTTTGAAGGAGAGATGACTGAAGTTGTAATCGATGGCTTAGCAACAAATATTAATAGACAATCTTTTCAAGTAGAACTACCTACTGGAATAATTCTAGATGAACTTGAGTTCAAAACGATACAAATCGAAAACTTTGAGGACAACGGGCTAAAATCCTTAAACGATTCAATTTACCTGTTGACCTTCCAAATTCAGATGTTTGAGTCCTTGCTTAATACACTAAATGAAGAACGCGCTTTCCTTCAAGCAAATCGCAAAATAGGATCTGATCAGGAAGTATTACTAGTAGATGACTTGATTGAGATGGCTGATTTTTTGAGAGAGAGAAATCAAGATTTGGGTTTAGAGATTCTGGATGTGCATACTGACATTAATAACGCACAAAAACAGTTAGATAAGCTAAAGAAAAGAAAGTCATTAATTAAAATTTCTGGGTCAGATTTATCTGGAAGTCTAACTTTGAATTTGTCAAATATATCAGCAAACAGAAGGACAGAATATATCACAATTAAGTATCTAACCACAGAAGCATCTTGGACAACTAAGTATAATCTTTATTTAGAAGAGGGAGAAATATTTGTTAAGAGACAAGCAAGAATTCAACAAAACTCCGGCCTTGACTGGAATGGCGTAAATGTGGAACTCATAAGTGGACATCCAGAAAAGAGCTTGAAGCCAAATGGTTTTGAGGATTGGGTTATTGAGGAAAGTTCAAACACTATAGATGTTGATAGAGCAATGAGTTCTGGTGCTATTAGTCAGCAAGAGAATAATATTGAACTAGAATACGATAAAAGCATCTCATTTGCAGGAGATACCCGCTATAGATTCAATGTCGAAAAACCAGTAAACCTAAGTAGTTCACCATATAAAAAAGTAGTTGAAGTTGACGAATTTGTCCTTGAAGGCGACATTGAATATTACGCAGCTCCAGCCCAAAATTCATCTGCATACGCGATTGCTAAATGCAGCGATTGGGCAGATAAAAAGCTAATGAACGGTAGGGCAGATGTGGTTACTTCAAACTCATATTTAGGATGGTATCACCTTAGATTGCCAATTGTTGGAGACACTTTAAATGTAAATCTTGGAAATGACCCTCACGTAATGTGTTCTAGGGAATTGTTGTCAGAATCAAGCACTGTAAAGCGTTTTGCAGGAAAGAAGCAGGTAGTCCAAACTTGGGAGCTGTCAGTTGAAAATTCTCACTCAGATACCATCAAAGTAAATCTCGTAGACAAGCTTCCTAGAGCAAACAATTCTGACATTGATATTTCTGCAGTAACAGAAGATGGAGGTGAATTGGACTTAGCTTCAAACGAAATAAATTTTGATTTTGAATTATCACCCCTTGAAAGAAGAACAGTGACCTATATTCTTATGATTACTTATCCAAGTTCTTTGAACTTGAAGAATCTCTAATAATGAAGTTGGAGATTCTCTCGCTTGCGCCAGTGTTTCCAAGCATTTTTCTCAACTCTGCTATTTCTGAGATTTGGGATTCTGAATCAAGTAAT
>JAYZNI010000096.1:0-16970 GCA_036152255.1 Bacteroidota bacterium
AATGGAGCTCTAATTAGACAATACGTTAGGTCAAATGACCCATCGACATCTCTAGACTGGGATCTTAAGAATCATAAGAATGTACCTATAGCTGGTGGTGTATACATCATCCATGTAGATGTACCAGAAGTAGGAGAGAAAATCCTAAAGTGGTTTGGAGTTATGAGACCTATTGACCTTGATAATTTCTAAAATGAAGAAACATCTAAGCATACTATTAATTACCTACCTTGGACTAGGATCCTTGTGGGCTGGTAATCCTGACCGTGTAGGTTCAGCCGGTGCTGGCCAATTATTAATTAATCCTTGGGCTGCTTCAAACGGTTTAGCTGGAGCAAATATGGCTAGTATTCTAGGCCTTGAAGCGACATACAACAATGTTGCTGGTCTTGCATTTATTCAGAAAAACGAAATTGCTACTGCTAATTCTCAATACTTAGGAGGTTCAGGTATTTCGGTTAATACAGTTGGATTTGGGACCAGAATCGGATCATCTTCTGTACTTGGATTAACCGTTACTTCTTTGAGTTTTGGTGACATCCCTGTTACGACTGAGGATCTACCAGAAGGAGGAATTGGAACATTCTCGCCTGCTTTTACAAATATTGGAATTAGCATGGCAAAAGAATTCTCTAATTCAATTTATGCAGGATTCACTTTGAGAATTGTTTCTGAATCTATATCAAACGTAAAAGCTACTGGCGTTTCATTTGATGCTGGAATTAGATACGTTACTGGTGAAGATGATAGAATGAGATTTGGTATTGCACTAAGAAATGTTGGTGCGCCAATGAGATATGCAGGTGACGGTCTAACTGTTACTTCTACTCCTCAAGGTTCTGCAGGTAGTTTAACTATGCTTCAACGTTCTGAGCGTTACGAGCTTCCTTCATTGGTAAATATTGGAATTGCATATGACATTGTAAAGACAGATAATATGGCAATTGAAATGAACGGCCAGTTCACTTCAAATTCCTTTACACGTGATCAGTTTGGACTTTGTACAGAAGCTAGATTTGGAACTTACTTAGCTCTTAGAGCTGGATACCTAATTGAATCTGGATTAAGCTCTAGTGACGATGCTGCATCAGCATATACAGGCCCAAGTGCTGGAATTGGTTTCCAAATTCCAGCAGGATCAAATGGATCTGTTATTGCAGTTGACTATTCTTACAGAACTACAAATCCTTTCAGCGGGACACACGCTGTTGGACTAAAGATTACTATTTAATAAATAGAACCCTATAAATTTACGAGAGGGTCGCGAGGCCCTCTCGTTTGTTTTTAAAACAATATAACTATGTCTAAAATCTCATACTATACTGAAGAGGGATATAACGCATTAAAGAAAGAACTTCACCAGTTAAAGACTGTAGAGCGACGTAAGATTAGTGAGCAAATTAGTGAAGCTAGAGATAAAGGTGATTTGAGTGAAAATGCTGAATATGACGCAGCAAAGGATGCTCAAGGCCATTTAGAGGCAAAAATTTCAAAGCTTGAAAATATCTTAGCTAATGCTAGGATTATCGATGATAGTAACATCGACAATTCTAAGGTTTACATTCTTTCCACTGTAAAGATTCGGAATCAAAAAAACGGTGCTGAAGTGACATACACATTGGTAGCGGAAAATGAAGCAAATCTTGCAGAAAAGAAAATTTCAATTGAATCACCAATTGGAAAAGGATTAGTTGGTAAAAGCGTAGGAGATATCGCAGAGGTGGAAGTTCCTGCTGGAGTTATTCCTTTTGAAATTTTAGAAATCACTAGATAAATGGCAAGCATCTTTAGTAAGATAATAGCAGGTGATATCCCTTGTCATAAAGTAGCAGAAAACGATAAGTGTTTTGCCTTTATGGATATTATGCCTCTTGCTAAAGGTCATGTACTAGTAGTCCCAAAGATTGAAGTAGATCGATATTTTGATCTTGACGATATTACTTTAAGTGAACTTTCTATTTTCTCTAAAAAAGTAGCCAAAGCGATTGAGAAAGCAATTCCTTGTAAAAGGGTTGGGGTTGCAATAATTGGGTTAGAGGTGCCTCATGCACACATTCATCTCATTCCTTTAAACTCTGTTGAGGATATAAATTTTGAGCGTGAAAAACTTGACTTGGGCAACGATGAGCTCGCTGAAATTGCGTCGAAAATAAGAGCTGAATTAGCTTAGAATTATTTTACTAATTCTAAAAGAGCAGTCCAAACTGTTAATTTCCCGTTGTCTTCTCTAGTCCAAATTGGACGTACATGACCGTCGATTGCGCTTATGTTGTTGTAATCTCCGAAAAACACTTTTCCACGAGGTAGGAAAGGGCTTTGGGATACAAGCCTATTAGTCCATGATTTTGCCCCGTTAAAAGAACTGGCAACATACACGTCTGTGTGTTCGTCATTGTGAGCACGCCTATCGTAAAAGACAATGTGGATGCCTCCGTTTTTGGGGTCAACGCTCATCCACGTGAAAAACTGTTGGGATCCTTCTTCGTCATCGTTTACTCTTATAGCATCTGACCAAGTAAAACCTCCGTCATCAGAATAACATATAAAAACATCTAGATCATCATCACCATTTCTAGCGTCAGTCCAATTGATGTAGATTCTGCCATAGTGGTCAGAGGTTTTGCATAAGTCAACACACGTAACTGGCATTCCATTCACTCGTCCTATAGCTTCAACGTTTTGGTCCCATCCGCCAACAATTTTTGTTGCTGGGATATCGTGTTCTAACCAGGTTTGGCCTCCATCCTCACTCCTGTCAAACCAAATTGTTTCATCAAGAGCCCAAGCTACATAAACAGTTCCATCATGTCCTATTGCTGGCACTGCACCCTCAGTAGTCATATCGCTATCTAGACAATTTCCTGCCTTTTCACTTACGCGAACTGGCTTAGACCACTTCTCTCCCTTTCTATCTGCAAAGCTGCAAAGTATAGTAGTAGAATCCTCTTCTACCCTACTATCGTACTTATCGAATTGCGTCCAGCAAGCGTGGATTTTTGAGCCGTCTTGAGAGACCACTGCCCATTCCTTGTCTTGGTCTTTGGGATGTTGCTCTCCCATTCCACCTCCATCAGACCAAGTTTTTCCACCATCAGTTGAACGCTGGCAAACAATTCTATCAAGTAACTTTTCGCTTTTCCAACCAGCATTATCTGGATCGCTAAGATGTAAGTAGTAGAAATCGCCAAGCGGTGATGATACTACACATGGGTCACCAAATACACCATGCGATGAAGTTAGCTTTTGGTGTGACCACGTTACTCCGCCATCTTCTGATCTATAAACGTTATCTAGAATACTTCCAGCAACAATTATGTTGGGGTCGGTTTGGCTTATCGCAATACTGGGTTCACATGGCTGATAGCCTGAAACTTTTTCAGGGCCAATCCTAATGTTGGGGGTTTGGGCTGAGATACTGAAACACCAAATCAATGCGATAGATAAACAAGAGAGGTGCTTTCTCATAATTAACAATCTTCGCCTATTACTGTATTAAAATCGCAGATCAACTTGTCTAATTCTTCGCGAATTGCCTTTTGTAATTCTAGTAATTCGGCGTCTGATAATTTTTCAAGAGCCGCTTCAGCTGCGTGATCGTGAACGTGCTCTTCCCCTGGAGCATGATTGCACTCAGTTCCTGGCAATTTCACAAGAGTCTTCTTCCACTTTACATAGCGTCTATCTAGATCTACTAGTCGAATGAAAGAGCTATCAGTTTGTGGAGTATGTGCAAATTGATTTGCTAGCTTTTTATGGAATTCCTTTGAATCCACTTTGCATTGATCATGAATAGATATTGCTTCTGCCTTTTCCGAGCTTACATCATGTGAATGACCTGAAGAACAAGAGCCAAATGATAGTGCTAGAATTGCTATGAAAATTGTATTGAGTAATCTCATTTGTTTTTGGGTTTTTGGGGAACAGGGTCAGGACCTTGTGTTCCCCATGGATGACATTTTGATATCCTCTTCAATGTTAGAATAAAACCTTTCCACGCTCCCCAAGTTTTTATTGCTTCAATTGAATACGCAGAACACGTTGGTTCATGCCTACAATTTGAGCCAAGTAATGGGCTTAATGTTAATTGGTATGCTCTGACAAATGCAATAAGGATATACCGCATACCTCAAAGGTACTAAAGAGGCAGTTTTTCAATAGCCATAATCGTAGATAGACCTAGAGTTAATCCGCCTATAAATATTTGTTGTGACCTTTCCTTTACTCCTAAAGACCTTCCTAATGAAAAAATTGAGAGGGTCATGAGGAGAATTATGATTTGGCCTACTTCAACGCCAAGATTAAATTTTAGCAGAGGCATTACTATTCCCTCTCCCCTATCTGCTGCAATTCTAAAGAATGAAGAAAAACCAAGACCGTGTATTAGGCCAAAAAACACTGTAACAGCATATGTTGCTTTGTTGAATTTAGAATCCTTTACGGCAAGCGAAATCCCAAGCGTTGCTGCTATTGCCATGAACATAATACTTACGGGAATCAAGAATTCAATCCAATCTCTGGAAGCCCTAACTAAATCCATGCCCGCTAGAAATAACGTCAATGAGTGGCCAACAGTGAACGCAGTAGCGAGCAATATCATTCTCCAAATTTTGCTTAAGTCGAAAGCTGCAGCAAGAGCAACAAGGAATAACATATGATCAAACCCATTTAGGTCCATAATATGCTTTGCTCCAAGAATGATGTCGTTCATTACTTCCTATCGTATTTACATATTGTAAATGAAAACTCGTGGCAATCGTCTGCAGGGTGGTCGTCTAGAACGGTTAATGTCCATTGTGTTGAGTCAAACTCTGGGAAAAACGCATCACCATCAGGTTCTCCGTGTACATGAGTAATGTACATGGTGTCCACTACTCCGGCGTCTAATGCCATCGTGTAGATTTGGCCTCCACCAATAATGAAAGCTTCAGATTCTCCAGCTTCACGAGCAATTTTCAAAGCATCTTCCAACGAAGTAACTAACGCAGCGCCTCCCGAGTCGTATTCTGAATTCCGGCTCATTACAATATTTGGCCTTCCAGGAAGAGGTCTGAATTTATGTGGTATGCTTTCGTAATTGCGGCGACCCATTATAACATGTCGGCCTAAAGTTGAAGCCTTGAAAAAAGACATGTCGTCGGGCAAAGACCAAACTAAATCATTTTCCTTCCCTATTACACCATTATCTGCGACTGCAGCTATTAGACTAACCCTCATTTAAACAGCTATTGGTGCTTTAATGTTTGGCTCAGCTACATAATCAACAAGCTCAAAATCCTCGTAAGTAAAATCGAAGAGATTTTTGACATTTGGGTTAATCCTCATTTGGGGTAATTTTCCGGGAGTTCTAGACAACTGCTCTCTAGCTTGATCCAAGTGATTTGTGTATAGGTGAACGTCGCCAAATGAGTGTACAAATTCTCCTGGCTCAAGATCACAAACTTGAGCAATCATCATTGTAAGTAGAGAATATGAAGCAATATTGAATGGCACACCAAGGAAAGTATCAGCTGAACGTTGGTAAAGTTGGCAATTTAGTTTCCCTTCACTTACGTGAAATTGAAATAAACAATGACAAGGAGGTAAAGCCATCTCATCTATAAAGCTTGGGTTCCATGCACTAACAACGTGTCTTCTAGAATATGGATTGTTCTTAATCTGATCTACAAGCTTTGCGATTTGGTCTGTAGCAGTCCCATCTGGATTTGGCCATGACCTCCATTGATATCCATATACTGGCCCTAAGTCTCCATTTTCGTCAGCCCAATCATCCCAAATTCTTACACCATTTTCCTTAAGGTATTTGATGTTCGTATCACCCTTTAAAAACCAAAGTAATTCGTGAATGATACTCCTAAGGTGGAGCTTTTTAGTAGTCAATACAGGGAATCCTTTACTCAGGTCAAACCTCATTTGGTAGCCAAAACATCCTATAGTTCCAGTACCCGTCCTATCGTCTCTTCTCACACCATTATCTAGGATATGATCTAACAAGTCTAAATAAGCCTTCATGCATCGAATATAGGCAGAAGAAACTCGTCAATTGCACATCGTTGAAACGTAGTGGAGAACTAGTAAAATATTTCCTTCCAACTGGCAATTTTTTCACACCTTGTCCATCTAATAATTTGGTTTATTAGAAGCATATGGAAGATAAATAAGAAGTGAAGGGGCAGCATGTAAAAGGGCCAACCCAAAGATTTAGAAAGAAAAGGATTGTTTACATCAGGCGCCTCTGTCACGTACATATAATTTGCAATATCAGGATATGGATTTTCTACATAGTGATTCAAGTAATAGTTAACCCCTATCATAACAGTCGAAATCAATACATCAAATCCATACGCTCTTACCCAATCAAACTTCAAAAAGTTCATCCCAAAATGACGCATCATTAGAATAGGAACTGAGATTAAACTAGAGTGAACCAAGGTGAAATGAGCAATCTGAATTGGCGCATCACCTGCAGTTAATAAAGGAGTCATGAAAGAGTGAAACCCACCCGTAATACCCATGTAAGTTGTCAACACAAATAGCAACCTATTTCTTAAGAAACAGTTAAATGCAACGAGCCAAAAATTAACACTACAAAAGTGCAATGGCAGGTTTCGGTGATAAGAGAATGTATAATCAGGATCAAGAGCCTGAGTAATGGGTATATAAAGCTGCAAAGCCACCATAGCAAAACCTAAGATTACTAGGTACTTACCTTTTGCATCTTCAGTTGCTCTATCAAAAAGTTTATTTAGAAAAAGGCCAAATACAACTGCACCAAATATCATAATCCAATACCTAGGATCATCATATTCTATAGCTACTTCTATTGATTCCGTATCTAAAGGATTAACCAATTATTTATCTAAAATTACTGTCTGTGTAGGGAATGCAAAGTCAAGATTTTTTGAGATGAACTCGTTTAAAATCGACATGTTTATCTCGCTTGGTGTATTTGCCCAATGACCTTGTTTATTAATGTAATAGATACAATTTACATTTAGACTGAAATCCCCAAATCCAGAGAACCAAACCGTCAAGTCTTCCTCAGTATGTGGATGATCATCTACGATTTTTTTCAAAGTATCAAGTGCTAATTGGATATCCTCTGGTGTCGCGTCATAAGTAAGTCCTACTGGTATGCTAATTTTTCTCGATGGCTCAGCAGTTACATTTTCAACTACAGTGTTAGTAAACTGATTATTTGGGATTGTTACTGTTCTACCCTGTAGTGTTCTAATTCTAGTTGACCTAATCCCAATTTCTATTACTGTACCATCAATGCCGCTCACCTTCACTCTATCACCTACTCTAAATGGCCTGTCAATAAAGACAGTAATTCCTCCAAAAATGTTGGCAACAAAGTCCTTAGCTGCCATAGCCATCGCAATACCACCAATACCAACACCTGCTAATAGAGCTCCAACATCATATCCCGCATTGTTGAGAGCCATAATTACGCCTAGAGACCAAATCCCAAAACCAAGAGTTTTTTTAAGGATTGGCGCAATGTCATTTACCATACTCTCGTGCTTACTCTCAGCAAGACGTCCAAGCATATGCCCAACTAGTGAATTCAATATCCTAGCTACGAACCAAGTAACTGTTAGAACAACAACAATGTCAAAAATCTTATAGACATATTCATCTGATGCCTCAAAGTTCAAGTGGGTATAACTAAGCCAAAACCCTACTAGAACAACCGCAATGCTAATTGGTTCTTCAACCGCATCAACAATTACATCGTCAATTTCTGTTTCAGTTTCCCCGGTCCACTTTCTAACTCTGTTACTAAAAATCCTGTAAATAATTCTTGCAATTATTAAAGACCCAACGATATATGCAAGAGCAATTAACCATTCCGATAATGGATTGCCTAAAAATTCTATTGTTTCTAATGTTTCCATAAAGCTAATTTCGGAATACTCCCCTTTATCTTTGCAATATGGCAAAAAAAGCATCAACTAACCTATCCACAGGTCCTTCTCTGAAATTAGGTGTTCTTGGGGGCGGTCAACTTGGCAGAATGATGATTCAGTCCGCAATAGATCTCGACGTAAGAGTTGAAGTTATGGATCCCTCGCCAGATGCTCCTTGTAGTTCGCTTACACATCGATTTGTTTGTGCTGACTTAAATGATGCGGATGCCGTTTTTGAATTTGGAAAAGACCTCGATGTAATTACCATAGAAATTGAAAATGTTAGTGTTGAAGGGCTTAAGAGATTAGAGCAATCAGGCGTTAGGACTGTGCCCAAACCTAAGCACATTGAGCTTATTCAAGACAAGGGTATTCAAAAGCAATTTTTTGTAGACAACAACATCGCTACTTCTGAATTTCAACTCGTTGAAGAGAGCGGAGATGTAAACGCGTTTGGTTTTCCAGTAGTCCAAAAACTAAGAAAAGGGGGCTACGACGGAAAAGGTGTTTTAATTCTCAAATCAGCCGAGGAAGCCACAGAAACTAGATTTAAAGAAAAATCCCTTATTGAAAGAAAAATTGCAATTGATAAAGAATTAAGTGTAATTGTTGCTAGGAATGCAAGTGGGGAAATCACTTCTTATCCTGTTGTCGAGTCTATTTTCGACCCAGTGGCAAACTTGGTCTCATCATTGGTTGCCCCAGCAAGCATAGATGAAGAAACTGAAAAAAAAGCTAGAGAATTAGCAATGAAGGTTGTTGATGTAATGCAATTCGAAGGCCTAATGGCTGTTGAGCTATTTCTAAACATGGATGGCAAAATACTAGTAAACGAGGTAGCGCCAAGAACACACAATAGTGGTCACCATACTATAGAAGGAAATAGAACTTCTCAGTTTGCACAACACATTAGAACTGTTGCCAACTTCCCTCTAGGTTCTACGGCTAAACTTCATGAAGCTGCGGGAATGATAAACCTCCTTGGAGCAGAAGGCGCATATGGATTCCCGGTTTACGAAGGACTTGGAACTGCTATTGAAATTGAGGGAGTAAATCTACATTTATATGGCAAATCACAGGTTAAACCTCACAGAAAAATGGGACATATCACTGTAACAGGTTCTAGCATAGAAGAGGTTCAAAATAAATTGTTGAAACTTCAATCATTTATACGTGTAACTGGTACCGAGTAAGGGTACTTTAGCTACATGTCTACAGCTCAAAATAAACAGCGCATTGCTGTTCTCGCAGGGGGTTACTCAGGAGAAGCATTTATTTCATTGCAAAGTGCCGCAACTGTTATGGAGCATTTAGACAGAAGTTTATTTGATCCAATCCTTGTAAGAATAGACTCTGATAGATGGTGGGTAGATGTTGAGAGTCAACCATCTATAAATAAGAACACTTTCACCTATACCCAAAATGACATAGATTATTCCTTCGATGCTGTATTCATCATGGTTCATGGAACTCCTGGAGAGGATGGTATTTTACAGGAATACTTCGAAAATCTTAATATTCCTTTTACGACAGGATCTTCAGAATCTGTAACTGGAACATTCAACAAGTTTGCAACTACATCGAAACTCAGAAAGGCAGGATTTACAGTTGGAAATTCCGTGGTTTTAAACTCAAATGACGATGCTGATATGTCGAATATTGAAGAGAATGTAGGAGTCCCTTGTTTTGTTAAGCCAAACCATGGAGGGTCTAGCCTAGGAATAAGTAGGGTTGAGAAAATTGAAGATTTATTCGAAGCAATTGACCTTGCAAAAAGCACAAACTGTGAATCGATAATTATTGAATCACTACTTGAAGGCCGGGAATTTTCTATGGGTGTAGTCCCCTCTGAAGACGGAACACCAATAGCAATGCCTATTACAGAAATTGTTACGGAAAATCTGTTTTTTGATTATCAAGCAAAGTACGATGGAGCTTCAGATGAGATTACTCCAGCAGATATTACTGATGATCAAAAAGCCCAAATCCAATCCACGGGCATCGCCGCATATAAACTTCTAGGATGTAGAGGCATGGTTAGACTGGATTACATACTTGTCGACGGGAATAAACCAGCTATTCTTGAAGTCAATAGTGTTCCTGGATTTTCTAAAATGAGCATACTTCCACAACAACTAGCTCACTGCGGAATTTCTATTAATGAGATGTTGACCAGAGTACTTAATCAGTGCTCAAACTAATTGCTAACTCTATCAGGGTTTTCCTTGATAAAAGCTTTCCAGCCACTACCCCCTTTCTGCATAGACGGTGAACTTAGTTGAAAATGATGACACAGTGCTACAGCTAATCCATCTGTCGAATCTAAATGCTTGGGCATTTTGTCATTTGCTATTTTCAAAGTCCTTTGAACCATCCCAGCAACTTGTTCTTTTGAAGCTGAACCAGATCCTGTAATTGCTTTTTTAACTTTCCTCGGAGCGTATTCTGCAATTTGGACTTCTCTACTCAAGGCAGCAGAAAACGCAACGCCTTGGGCCCTTCCAAGCTTTAACATAGATTGTACATTTTTTCCGAAAAAAGGAGCTTCTACAGCCATTACATCAGGAGAGTATGTCTCTATTAATTGCGAGCACTTATCGTATATCTTTTTGAGCTTCAGTGCGTGATCCTTGTACTTTGATAGGTGAAGTGCACCCATTTCAAGCATTTGGACTTTTGATTTTCCATTTGTCTTAATTATCCCAAACCCCATAATCGTAGTTCCGGGATCAATACCTAAAATGATGGTCTCCTGCATACCCTACTAAAGTAATAAATACCGAACTTAGTATCGTGAAACCCACTTCCACTTTTACAAAAAAATTATTCGAACAAAGATTAGCTACTGTTGGTTTGATTTGGATTTCACTTTGGATCATAGTTGCAATTGCGGGGCCTTTACTCAGACCAGACCCCACTCCATTTGCTAATGACCAATATTTAGAATTTAGCATGCTATCTCCTGGAACAGTGGTTGAAAGAGCTGATGGCTCATTTACATATTTTTTGGGAAGCGATAGATATGGTCGAGACTTCCTTAGCCGATTAATGGCTGGAAGTGCAATCAGTCTTTCTGTTGCTGGTGTTGCAGTATTGATAAGCCTTGTAATAGGACTTTTTTTAGGATCTGTAGCTGGATACAAGGGAGGCCGAACAGATGCTGTAATAAGTTGGTTTTTGCAGGTGGTTTGGACTATTCCAACTCTTCTTATGGTACTTGCGATAACTCTAGCTTTTGGAAAGGGATTTTGGCAAGTGTTCATAGCAATCGGACTAACTATGTGGGTTGAAGTAGCAAGAATTGTTAGAGGCCAATTTATCTCAATGAGAGAATTGGAATATATTCAAGCTGCTAAGGCTCTTGGAGTAAGTGATTTCAAAATTATGTTTCGTCACATGTTGCCAAATGCTTTAGGCCCCATAATTGTGGTTGCAGCAGCAAATTTTGCAGCAGCTATATTGATAGAATCCGGCCTAAGTTTTTTAGGCGTCGGAGCCCAAATTCCAGTTCCATCATGGGGGAATATTATAAAAGAACATTATCATCTATTAACAAGTGATTTTGCATGGCTTGCAATAATACCTGGAGCATTAATAGCGAGTCTTGTACTCGCTTTTACTTGGCTTGGAGATGGACTACGGGTTGCATTCGAAGTAAATAAGTAAATTTGAACGTGGATAATCTAGGACAAAACCAAAGAGGTAAAAAAATATTTGTCGCAGGCCATACAGGCATGGTTGGTTCTGCTATTGTAAGAAAGTTAAAGGAACTTGGTCACCAACAATTCGTCTTAAAAACTTCATCTGAACTCGACCTGAGAAAGTCGCAAGCTGTAGATGAATTTTTTGAAAAGGAGCAACCCCAAATTGTTTATTTAGCCGCTGCGAAAGTTGGAGGAATATTTGCAAATATGAGATATCCAGCGGATTTCTTATCTGACAATTTATCTATAGTCTCAAACACCATTAAAGCAGCTCATAAATATGGAGTAGACAAATTACTCTTCCTAGGTAGTTCTTGTATATACCCGAAACACGCACAACAACCCATCTCTGAAAGTGCATTACTAACTGGCGAATTAGAACCTACTAACGAACCTTATGCACTTGCAAAAATTGTGGGAATTAAAATGTGCGAAGCATATCGTGCACAATACGGATGCAATTTTATCAGTGCAATGCCAACTAATCTTTATGGCCCTGGCGACAATTATCACCCAGAAAACTCCCATGTACTGCCATCCTTTGTTAGACGTATTTACGAGGCCAAACAAATAAACCAAGCTGAGATAATTTGTTGGGGATCAGGTGAACCCATGCGTGAATTCCTTCACGTTGATGATTTAGCCGAAGCCTGTATTTTTCTAATGGATAATTACGACGACGAAGGTTGGGTAAATATTGGAACAGGGTCAGATTTGAGAATCAAGGATCTTGCAACTATAGTTGCCGATGTAATTGGCTACAAAGGGGAAATCAAATGGGATAAAACTAAACCAGACGGAACTCCCAGAAAATTGCTAAACATTGGATTGATAAACTCTTTGGGTTGGAAGGCCTCTATCGACCTTAGAAAAGGCATTGAATCAGTTTGTGAAAAATACGCTGAGGAGCAACCTGGGTGATGTAGTTTTGCACTACCAATGAGTAACAGTTTAATTAAGGATATTGGTACATTATACAAGCTTAGACTTGGTTTTTTTGTAGTTATGTCGTCAGTTCTTGGCTGGTTTATGGGTGTTGAATCTATCGACATTAAAACCATGCTTCTGCTAACTGTTGGTGGCTACTTACTCACTGGAGCGTCAAATGGGCTAAATCAAATCTTTGAAAGAGAGAATGACAGCCAAATGGAGAGGACAAAAAACAGGCCCTTGCCATCTGGCAGGATGACTGTTAAACAAGCCCTTTTTTGGAGCATTTTAGCAGGAATTATTGGAATTGCATGCCTGTATCAATTAAACGAAATCGCAGCTTTTCTAGGGTTAATTGCGCTGGTATTATACGCATTCGTATACACACCAATGAAGTCTAAATCCTCACTTTGTGTATTTATCGGAGCAATCCCAGGAGCTCTCCCACCATTGATTGGTTATGTAGCAGCGACAGGAGATTTTGGGATAGAGCCTGGGGTGTTATTTGCAGTTCAGTTCATGTGGCAGTTTCCTCATTTTTGGTCTATAGCATGGTTAACCGACGAAGATTACAACAATGTGGGATACAAAATGCTCCCCTATGGAGAAGGGAAATCAGATAGGACAGCCCAAACCATTTTACTATACACTTTATTTTGTATTCCTGCCAGTATGCTTCCTTGGGCCATGCCAAACAACGACCCTATGGTAGGAACACTTGCATTAGTTGTGGCTATTTTATGTGGGTTAGGATTCACTTGGTTCGCCTTTCAATTAAAAATTCACAAGACAAATGAAGCAGCTAGTAGCTTGATGTTCGCTAGTTTTGCGTATCTACCAATTGTTCAAATTATATACGTACTAGACAAAATTTAAATGGAAAAAAAGGTTCACAATTCAACCAAAAAAATGCTCATGTACTTCATCGTGTTTTCAATCACGATGTTGTTTGGAGGGTTTATTAGTGCATACATTGTAAGTAGTGTTGGTCAATATTGGGTTCATATTACTCCACCAACAATGTTCCTTGTAAGCAACGCGATAATTATTGCATCTTCAATCGTTTTATACCTAGCAAATAGGTCAATTAAAAGCGCGGATGTTACAAAAACTAAATTGTATTTGATGGTGACTTTGGGTTTGGGTTTGGGCTTTGCTTATTCTCAGTTTAGTGGATGGAAAGTACTTGAGTCTTGGGGAAGTGGATGGAATAATAGGCCTACAGAATTTGGAGTTGCAACTACATGGAACAACATAGAGACACTACTTGAAGGTAGTGCGATTTACGGAGAGGACTACGAAATCAAAATAGATGGAGAGTCATTGATCTTTGACATTGATTCAAGAGAATTATATGCTCCAAACGATCCTCTAAAAGTGAATCCCATCACTCCTAAAGTGAAAAAACTAACAAACACTTCAGGAGGCTATTTGTGGGTATTAGTTATAATACACATGTTCCATTTAGCTCTTGGATTATGCTACTTAATTGTAAATATTATAAGAGTTCAGAAGGGAATAGTAAACTCTAACAATAACGTTCAAATTCATACACTAGGAATCTATTGGCACTTTCTTGGCGGGCTATGGCTTTTGCTTTTTTTCATTCTATTTTCAGTTTAGAATCATTCCAAGAAAACATAGGCCAAGTTTCATCACACGTACCTTAAATTTATACCCGTAATTAGCAATCAAAATCTATAATGGGTGGACATTCAGACGAAAATTTGACTAAGGCAGAACTATGGGGAGGAGGTCGTTCTCCTTTTGGAGTAACGTATGGAAAAATGATGATGTGGTTTTTCCTTGTTTCAGATGCATTAACGTTTAGTGGATTATTGGTTGCATATGCATTCTCAAGAAAGGCAAGTGAATCAGAATGGCCAATTGGCGAGCAGGTGTTTAGATCTCTACCAGGACTTGAAGGAGAATACCCGCTTATCTACGTTGCCCTAATGACATTTATCCTGATTGTTTCTTCTGTTACAATGGTACTTGCTGTAGAAGCTGGTCACAGAAACGATAAAAGGGGTGTTCTTCGTTGGATGGGAGCTACTATTATTGGTGGTGCATTCTTCCTTGGATCTCAAGCTTGGGAGTGGTCACACTTCATTCACGGATCCGGTGGACATTTCAATTTAGCTGCTGAAGTAGTAATTACTGACGACGATGGAAACGAGCATACACTTGCTGAGGACACTCCAATTTACATGGATCACCACTTTGGCGATTTAGCAATGGCTATGCACGACGATCCGGCAAACGTTTTAGAAGTTGAAGACCATGGTCACATGAAGCTTGTACATTACGGTGAGCACACTCATGAAGCAGAACTACACAGCCTAACACTCAATAAGTATATTTCTGGAGAGACTCACGTTATTGGAGATGATGCAGTTAAGCTTTGGAATAACAGAAAGGAAGGTGCAATGGTTTTCGGAGCAAACATGCACGATAACGAATATGCTATTCAGCAATCATATGCAAATTTCTTCTTCTTTATTACTGGTTTCCACGGATTCCACGTATTTTCTGGAGTAATAATAAATATCATCATTTTCTTTATGGCATTGAATGGAGTATTCGAACGCCGTAAGCACTATGAAATGGTTGAGAAGACTGGTCTTTACTGGCACTTTGTCGACCTTGTATGGGTATTCGTATTTACCTTCTTCTACCTAATCTGATTTAGCCCTCAAAGAACATTATCATGGAAAGAGATGATCTAATTGTAAATGATAGTTACGCATTAAACGCTCACCACAGTGAAGAGGAGGGTGTAAAAATTCGTAAGAAGATTGTATTTGTAACAGTTCTACTAACGCTGATAACAGCTGTTGAGGTTGCTATGGGTATCATCTTCAAAAGATCTGAAACATTCACTTGGGAAACTATCAAGTGGTCTTTTATCTTTCTAACTCTTGTTAAGGCTGGATACATTGTAATGATATTCATGCACCTTGGAGACGAAAGAAAAAATCTTAGGAACACAATTCTAGTTCCTTATTTAGTGTTCATCATATACCTAATCTTTATTGCATTGACTGAGGCATTAGGTCACCTAGATAACTTCACAGTCCTGCACTAAACCTGAATGTTTATGTTGAAGCGAGTAGCTTTAATTCTTTTACTTGTTGCCTTTCCCATTACGGGCATTGTATTGCTGGGCGTACTTGGTACGCATAAGTTTAATACCCTTCCATACTTTACTAAAACTGGCCAAATAGACTCACTCACTGTTGAAGCACACAGAATTGGTGAGTTCAAGTTGGTAAATCACAAGGGTGAGCATTACGGCTCAAAAGACCTTAAGGACAAGGTTTGGATCGCTGCGTTTTTCTCAGTTAACGCAGAACATGCGGGTATGACTACAAAACAGCTGCTTTGGCCTAACTTCAGATATAGAGATGTTGAAGGGATCAATATTGTTTGCTTCTCCCTTGATCCAGAAAACGACTCTCCAGAAGTATTGTCAGAATACGTTCATATGAATACACGTTACAATGGTGTAGAGGACAAATGGCAATTCTTAACAGGGGATAAAAAAGAGATTGACAGAATTGTAGAAGAGGAATTTATGATTCAAAGGGATGAAATTGAGCCAAACAATATCGCAACTCTTTGGCTTGTGGACACTGATGGCTATCTAAGAGGTGTATACCATGCTGCTTCAGAAAACGCATTGAGGGATGCAACAGAGGACATTGCTCTTCTAAGGAAGGAAATGGATCTTGAGGAATATCGATTGGAGAAGATTTTCGAGAAGATTGCTAAAGAAAATGACGGCAGGCCTGAGCTGCCTATTTTTGGATCAACTAGCCACACCGTTCCTGCATTTGCGTTTTGGGGTATAGACTCAGTTGAGATCACTCATAGAGATGTCGAAGGGAAGATTAAAATTGTAGACTACTTCTTTACCCATTGCCCTACAATTTGTCCACTATTGAGTAGTCAGCTTTCTAGAACACAAGAAATCCTAAACGACAGAGGGATAACCAAAGATTTCTTAGTGATACTTAGCCATACTGTCGATCCATTAAGAGATACTCCTGAAAGAATGGCTGAATACGCTGAGATGGTTGGTGCAGATACATCTCAATGGAAATTTTTGACTGGAAATAAAGACGATTTGTACGAGCAAGCAAAGCAGGGATATTATCTAACCGCAATTCCAAGTGACACAGCTGCTGGTGGATTCTTCCACTCTGACGTTTTTGCACTCATAGATAAAGAGGATAGGATTAGAGGATTTTACGACGGGACTTCTACGTCAGAAGTTGACGAGATGATACTAGATATCCATAAATTGCTATCTGAATAAACTCAATTAGCATGAATATTTCAGATTCATACCTTAAGAAGATTGTTTGGGGGGTTACTATCTTGATCCCTCTCGTTGTAGCTATCCTTGCTGTAATTCCAGGAT
>JAYZNI010000097.1:0-6178 GCA_036152255.1 Bacteroidota bacterium
ATTGGTGGTATTAAAAGCATTGCAAATGTTACTGATAAGGTTGTCCCATTTATGGTAGGAATATATGTTCTTGGAGCTTTGTTTGTTCTTGTTGGAAACCTTGGGTCTATCCCAACAGCATTTGGCCAAATATTCAGTGGAGCTTTTGCATCTAATGCTATGTATGGCGGTCTTATAGGTGTAATGATTCAAGGATTTAGAAGGGCAGCTTTCTCAAACGAAGCTGGTATTGGTTCAGCTTCAATTGCACACTCTGCTGCAAAGACTGACGATCCAGTTAGTGAGGGTATGGTTAGTTTGCTTGAGCCATTCATCGATACAGTTGTTATATGTACGATGACTGCATTAGTAATTGTAATTTCTGGTTACGGTGATTATACTGCTGAATCTGCTCTAGCTCTAGCCCAAAACAACAACCTGCAGGCTATTGAACTTACTTCTTCAGCATTTAGTCAAACCATACCTTGGTTCCCAGTTGTATTATCTGTAGCAGTGATTTTATTTGCTATTTCTACAATGATTAGCTGGAGTTATTATGGTCTAAAAGCTTGGACCTACTTATTCGGTGAGTCAAAAACATCTGATCTGTCTTACAAGGCAGTTTTCTGCATGATGGTAATTATTGGCTCAGCAATTTCAGCCAAGAGTGTATTCGACTTTGGAGATGCAATGATTTTTGCAATGTGTTTCCCAAATGTGCTTGGATTGTATTTCTTAGCGCCTGAGGTGAAAGAAGATTTGAAGGATTATTTGAGGAGGGTGAAATCAGGTGAGATTAAGAGATTCGACTAAACCAAACAATCGGGAAGACGATCTATATTACCTCCTTTCAATTTTACTAATCGTAGTTATTTCCCTTATTGCTAGGAGTTTTCAAGAATTCAGGACTTCTCGAATTCCACGATTTATCATTGTTGATTATTTATGCCCAATCGATGGTTTAGAGGTGCGTTCTGAAAAAACCTACAATCATAAATTCGAATTCAATTTCAAATGCTCGAGGACCAAAAAAGTTTCTAAAATATTTATTTGTTTGAATAATGTTGACAGTGCAGGCTTGCAATCTTTGCCTGTTTTTGATCCTGTACTTTCATCTAGAACAATTAAATTCAGTTATGCTATTGGTGGTTTTATAGCGTTGTTCAACTCAAAGAGATATACGGGCAAATAATTTGGTTCATGAAAAAGTAAAACTATTTTTCAAAATAGACTCAACCCAAATCCACCAAATTTGTCTAAATAGTTCTGGTTTATAGACTATTAAATCTTACCCTTACACAGGAAATAAAGAAGCTCAGCTTATTCCCATATTTTTAACCACAACAATGCTGTAGATCTGTTATAATTGAAAATACAAATGTTTATTCGACCTCAATATTGGTATAAAATCAAACCGTGTATAAAGATTTTGAATTGGATTAACTAGATAGGAGTTTTCATGACGACATTTGTTACATGAACTTTCAGTTGACAGAAGGCCAAAAGATGATCAGAGACTCCGTTAGAGAGTTTGCACAAAGGAGAATCTTACCAAATCGTATGATTTGGGATGAGGATCAGATATTCCCAAGGGATGTATTTAAAGAGATGGGGGAGATAGGACTAATGGGAATGTTGGTTCCTGAGCAATATGGTGGAGCAGGACTTGGATACATTGAGTACAAGACGGCAATTGAAGAGGTTGCGAGTGTGTGTGGATCTGTTGGACTAAGTATGGCTGCTCATAACAGTCTTTGCGCTGGACACATCTTGCAGTTTGGTTCTGAGGACCAAAAACAGAAATACCTTCATAAGCTAGCATCGGGTGAGTGGATTGGTGCTTGGGGTTTAACTGAGGCGAACACTGGAAGTGATGCAATGCGAATGCAGTGCGTAGCAAAAAAGGACGGAGATCATTGGGTGATCAATGGTACTAAAAACTGGATTACTCACGGTATCTCGGGTGATGTAGCTGTTGTTCTTGTTAGAACTGGTGAACTACTAGATTCTCACGGGATTACAGCATTTATTATCGAAAGAAACACTCCTGGATTTTCTGGTGGTAAAAAAGAGAATAAGCTCGGAATGAGAAGTAGTGAAACAGCAGAACTCATATTCGATAACTGCCGAGTTCACGAATCACAGGTGATAGGAGAAATTGGTGAAGGATTTATTCAGGCAATGAAAGTTCTTGACGGAGGAAGAATAAGCATTGGAGCGCTAGGTTTGGGTATTGCAAAAGGAGCATATAAGACAGCTTTGGATTACTCTAAAGAAAGACAACAATTTGGACAAACTATTTCAAAGTTCCAAGCAATTGCATTTAAGCTTGCGGATATGGCAGTTCAAATCGAAGCGTCAGACCTACTTCTTTTAAAGGCCTGTACATTGAAAAATGCAGGAAAACCATGTACTCTTGCAAGCGCTATGTCTAAATATGAAACTAGTGAAGTGGCAGTGAGGGTGGCAACCGATGCAGTTCAAGTGTTAGGAGGTTATGGATACACTAAAGATTTTCCTGCCGAAAAGTTCTACAGGGATTCTAAACTTTGTACAATTGGAGAGGGAACTTCTGAAATTCAAAAATTAGTAATTGCAAGAGAGTTGGTTCGTTAAAAAGAATCATATATCTTTGCACTCCAATTTTTACGACAATGCTAAGCATACCAGTTAAAGAAAACGATAATATCGAGCGCTGCATAAAGCGTTTTAAGAAGAAGTTTGACCGTACAAAGAAGATGCGTGAACTACGTAATCGCCGTGAATTTGTTAAGCCTAGCATTCAAAAGCGTGATATGATGAAAAGTGCTGTATACAGAAATACAAAGTCTTTAAATCAAGATTAATTAGATAAAGATTATTTACGATATTGAAGGCGAGATGAAATTCTCGCTTTTTTCATGTCAATAATTTTAGATTTCATAAATCATCTCAAAAAGGAGAGGAGGCTTTCTGATCATACAATCAGAAACTATAGATCTGATTTAGGCCAAATTTCAGAATACATGTCTGATGAATTCGAGCTTAGCAATATTTGTGATGTGAAATCTGAATATTTAAGGTCATTCGTAGTGAGCTTAATGAGAGAATCGATGTCTCCTAGGTCCATTCATAGAAAAATTTCATCTTATAGAACTTTTGTCAAATATGCTCGCAGACAAGGAGCTATGAAAGTCAACCCAATTGAAGGAGTTGTTTTACCCAAACTAGAAAAGAGATTACCGAACGTAGTCCCTGAACATGCCATGGATTCTTTATTTTCAAGAGAGTTATTTTCAGATGACTGGTTTGGAAGAAGAGATGAAGCCATGTTGGGTCTTTTATATGAAACAGGGTTAAGAAGGAGCGAACTAATTTCATTAAAAGTGTCTGATTTAGACAGTGCAAGAAATGTTCTTAAGGTTTTTGGTAAAGGGGCCAAAGAGAGAATGGTTCCCTTGCTTTTTAATACTCTTAAGGCAATAGAAAGCCATATTGAAGAGCGACCATTCACATCAGATAATCTATTTATAACTGATAAAGGCATGGAGTTGAATCCATCGTTTGTTTATCGTAAAGTAAATTTTTATCTTAGTGAAGTAAGCACGCTGCAAAAGTGCAGTCCTCACGTTCTTCGACACACATTCGCTACACATTTACTCAACAATGGAGCTGAATTAGCGGCTGTTAAAGATCTACTTGGGCATGCAAGTTTGGCCTCTACTCAGGTGTACACACACCATACAACGGCTAAGCTGAAAGAGTTTCACCGGTCTAGTCCTTTGGATAGACGAAAAAAATAAACGAGATGGATATTCAGATACACTCAATTCACTTTGATGCAGATAAAGATTTACTTTCTTTTATAAAATTCAAACTGAATAAATTAATCACGTTTAATGACTCTATTATTTCAGCTGATGTTTTTCTTAAAATTGAGAAAAATAATGAGATGGAAAACAAGCTTGTAGATATAAAGATTAAAGTTCCTGGAAAAGAGTTGTTCGCAAAAAGGCAAGCAATCAGCTTTGAAGCAGCTGTGGATGAGGTGACTGAGGCACTAAGAAGACAGGTAGTTAAGGCTCACGGATAGTAGTAGATTCAGCAAATTTTAGACAAGGTAAATTTTCAATGGCATAGTGTTTGGTTGTGCCGCTTTCTTTTGTACATTTGCAATCCCAAAATTAGGGAGGTTTTGTTCTTTGAAAGTTTGCCTTTGTAGCTCAGCTGGCTAGAGCAGCTGATTTGTAATCAGCAGGTCGTGGGTTCGAGTCCCTCCAAAGGCTCAGTGTTTGAATAGATAGTTCACGAATTTTTCCGTGACCTATTTAGTTGGGGGTGCGCCGGAGTTGGAGAGCCGGGGCGGACTGTAACTCCGTTGTTTTATCGCTGAATAGGTTCGATTCCTATCACCCCCACTTTCCAAATCTAAACGGAGCATGAATTACAAGCGGAAGTAGCTCAGTTGGTAGAGCATCAGCCTTCCAAGCTGAATGTCGCGAGTTCGAATCTCGTCTTCCGCTCGATTAAGCCGATGTAGCTCAGTGGTAGAGCGCGTCCTTGGTAAGGACGAGGCCGTGGGTTCAATTCCCATCATTGGCTCATCAATTAAAAAGAAAAATATATAATCAAAATAAATCTGTCCAGATCATGGCAAAAGAAACATTTGACAGGTCGAAACCACACGTTAACATTGGTACTATTGGCCACGTTGACCACGGTAAGACTACTTTGACAGCAGCGATCACTAAGGTGATGGCTGACTCTGGTTACAGCGAGGCTAGCTCGTTTGACCAAATTGACAACGCACCTGAGGAAAAGGAGCGTGGTATTACTATTAACTCATCTCACGTTGAGTACTCAACTGAGAAGCGTCACTACGCACACGTTGACTGTCCAGGTCACGCCGACTATGTAAAGAACATGGTGACTGGTGCTGCGCAGATGGACGGGGCAATCCTAGTAGTTGCTGCTACAGATGGTCCTATGCCACAGACACGTGAGCACATTCTTCTTGGTCGTCAGGTTGGTGTACCACGTATCGTAGTATTCATGAACAAGGTTGATATGGTGGACGATGAAGAGCTACTAGAACTTGTTGAAATGGAGATCCGTGAGCTTCTTTCATTCTACGAGTATGATGGAGATAACACTCCTTGTATTCCTGGTTCAGCACTTGGCGCTCTTAACGGAGAAGATAAGTGGGTTGAAACTGTGAAGAACCTTATGGTTGCAGTTGATGATTGGATTGAGATTCCTCCACGTGATAACGAGAAGCCATTCTTGATGTCTATTGAGGACGTATTCACAATCACAGGTCGTGGTACTGTTGCTACTGGTCGTATTGAGACTGGTGTAATCAACTCTGGTGACGATGTAGATATTATCGGAATGCAAGCTGAAAAGCTTTCTTCTACTATTACTGGTGTAGAGATGTTCCGGAAGATTCTTGATAGAGGTGAGGCTGGTGATAACGTTGGTTTACTCCTCCGCGGTATTGATAAGAAAGACATTAAGCGTGGTATGGTTATCGCACGTCCAGGAACGATCACTCCTCACACTAAATTTAAGGCAGAGGTTTACATCCTTAAGAAAGAAGAGGGTGGACGTCACACGCCATTCCATAACAAGTACCGTCCGCAGTTCTACTTCCGTACGACTGACGTTACTGGTGAGATCAGCTTAGAAGCAGGTCGTGAGATGGTAATGCCTGGTGATAATGTTACTATTGACGTTGAGCTAATCGCACCTGTAGCGATGGATAAGGGTCTACGTTTCGCTATCCGTGAGGGTGGTCGTACTGTAGGCGCTGGTCAGGTTACTGAAATTCTTGGATAAGAATTAGGGTAACTTCCATTTAGAGATTAACGTGAAGAAGGGCTCTTTTTTAGGGTTCCTTCTTCCCGTATCTACGGGCGTAGCTCAATTGGTAGAGTAGTGGTCTCCAAAACCATTGGTTGTGGGTTCGAGTCCTACCGCCCGTGCAAAAACAAGTAAAATGTCTCAACTAACTAACTATATAAAGGAATCCTACGATGAACTTCTAACCAAGGTAACTTGGCCAAACTGGAGATCGTTACAGGAATCTTCTGTTTTAGTGTTCGTTGCGTCTCTATTGATTGCGGGTGTTGTATTTGCAATGGATTGGACGTTTGGTGTTAATGCTTCTGACTCAATCTGGAAAGGTTTTGTTGGAATCATTTACGACTTATTCTAAAAT